>NZ_JBIILQ010000226.1:0-4462 GCF_044232565.1 Daejeonella sp.
GTAGCAAAAAAGAACGAAAACGCCACCGCTGCGTCTGATGCTATGAAAGGTTCTGCGAGGGCTAGGGTTGTCATTGCCGCACCAGCCGAGGCGGAAGAAAGGTAGGGGAAGGACTGTGCTAGGGGATTCTGCTAAATAATATTATTTGGGTTTTATAGCATTTTTTAAAAAAACTGTCAAGTGATTGCCGCACCAGCCGAGGCGGAAGAAAGGTAGGGAAGGGTCTGTGAACGGATAATTTTTGTTTCCCGCAGATGTCGCAGGATTCCGCAGATTGTTTCTGCGCTGATCGGCGTTAATCTGCGGGAGATTATTTTTGTGCGTTTTGCAGATTTTAATATCTGCTGTCAAATGAACTGGGTGTCTTGTCCTGAATTGGGTTTACAATTTTAGGACGAGACAAACTAATAAAGCTGTAATATTCACAAAAAAAAGACCGATGAAAAAAAAGCCATCGAATATTTGCGACTACGAAAACAATTTATTATATGCTTTAACATATAATTAAACTTTATTACCATTTTTATATGTATTTACATACATTTTGCTATATTTGCATACAATAACTGCAAAAGCATATAATGAAATCGCTAAAGACCTTTCTCAAAGAAAAACGAAAACTCGCCGGACTCACACAATCAGAGTTTGCAGAAAAAGCTGGTGTTGCGCTCACAGTAGTCCGAAAAATTGAACAAGGCAAGGAGAATTTAAATTTAGAAAAAGTAAACCACGTGCTTTCCATGTTCGGTCATTCCCTTGCTCCCGCAGACAACAAAGAAATTGAAATAAATCAAAGCTTAGATAATGAGAACAGCTGAAATATTCTATCAAGACCTACTGGCTGGTATTTTAACAGAAACAAATGAAGGACATTTTATTTTTCAATATGACGAACAATACGTAATTGATAAGCCCAATCAGTTTTTAACCTTCACCATGCCCGTAACCAAATATCCTTATCACGACAAACATTTATTTTCCTTTTTTGAAGGACTAATTCCTGAGGGCTGGCTTTTAGACGTTGCTAAAACACATCACAAAATCCATCCAAATGATCGAATGGGATTATTACTAGCCTGTTGCCAAAACTGCATCGGAGCAGTCAGCATAAAACCATTAAATCAAGCAAATGAATAAGAAATGTTTATACTGCTATGGTGAAATGGCAGATTTGGAGCAATTCGACTACCACCCTAAATGTAGTTTGGCTTTTTTTGGAAGTAATACACCTCCATCTTTAAAATACTCTTTAAGCGAAATGAATGAGTTGGCCAAAGAAGTGGTCACCCATCGTATCGCAGTTCCTGGAGTACAAGCCAAACTTTCCCTTTCGTTAATTGATGAGGTGTTAAACCGAAAAAATGTCACGAGACTTACCGTGGTGGGAGCCTTGGGTGGAAATTATATTTTCAAACCACCTTCAAACACCTATCCTGAAATGCCAGAAAACGAACATCTAACGATGAAGATTGCGGAGGCATTTGGTATTCAAACGGTTCCTTCAAGTTTGATTAGGCTTCAATCAGGTGAATTGGCATACATCACCAAGAGAATTGACAGAACCTTGAATGGTCAAAAAATCCATATGCTCGATATGTTTCAAATTACTGAGGCTGTAGACAAATACAAGAGCACTATGGAGCGTGTAGCTAAGGCCTTGCGAACGTTTTCAGCAGATACCCTACTGGATCAGTTAAAATATTTTGAATTGACTGTTTTTTGCTTTTTGACTGGCAATAACGATATGCACTTGAAAAACTTTTCAATGATAGAAAAAGATGGCAAATGGTCACTGTCTCCTGCCTATGATTTGCTTAATGTGAATTTGGCGAATTCAAAAGACAAAGAAGAATTGGCACTAAGTATGGAGGGGAAGAAAAGAAAATTTACCCGTCTCCATTTTGAACGATTTGGAGCCCATCTTGGATTGAATAACAAACAAATTCAAGGTGTTTTTAACCGATTTGAAAAGAATAAATCAATAGCCAAATCATTAATTGATTTGTCATTTTTATCAGAAGATAGTCGCGAGAAATACTGGAAAATTATGGAGAATCAATTTAAATCACTACAATAATCATTTTAAATTAAGCTCAAAATTGAATCAAGACTTGCTTTGTTTATAGGTATTCCAGGACAAGACAGACGTCTCCCGCTCTTAGCATAAATGCCTTTTTTACAAAAATTTTATTTTAACCGGATAGGAATTATTGATTATCAAGAAATTAAGCTTCCTGCGGAGCATTCGCCATTGCTTGTTCGATCAAGTAATGCTTGTTTTTCCTTAAAGTCCGTAGGCTATACCAAATCTGAACTCCTCAGGCACCACATCCTTTTGCAATGCGGGACGAATCATGCCGCTTTGTTTATAGTAGGATCCCCTGATGGATAATTGGTTTAAGAGTTGGTAGCGTGCTTCCAAGAGTATTTGCTTCTGACTTTCATGTCCCGAACTTAAAAAACCTGGCTGTGGCACTGCAAAATATTGATCATTGAGCGTGCCGTCTTGTCCTTTTCTCAACTGCTCCAATTGAATTTTCATGCTTAAGCGCGCTGCCGGATTGTATTTTACCCAATAGGTAAATCTGTCTGCATTCTGACCAATCCAATCGCCAAGGGAATAATTATGGCTCGAGTAATTTTGTGCGGGAATGAGATTTTGGTACACAAAAGGATTGAGTCGGGTATATTCCATGCCTAAGGTGAGGTAGGGCAATATCACATCCGTGATCGAAGCGCCCAAATTGACTCCAATTTGATTGCGGCTTTCTGCCTTGTTAAATATTTTCGTCATCCTGATCTCATCGATGAAAAGAGTGGCATGAAGGTGCGTTTTAGGAATATGATTGCGGGAGCTTGCCTGCAAGAAAAACTGTCCGTTAGAGCCCGACGGTACATTGTATTTGCTATCATGCTGATCATAAGCCTTGAAAAACATGATTGGCAGTAGGTAGGCAAACTTTAGTCGGTCGCTATATACCATCGATTCGCCTAAACTGAATGATAGGCCTTTTAGCGGATAAAAATTTAAGCTATGGCTTGCAAAAAACTTCTGGATGTAGAACTCACGATCCGTTCCGTACACGGTATTTCCTTTTGGATAGGTGCGCGCAGAATCAATTAATCCGGAGTGCAGCCAGCCATGCGTATAATTAAATTGCAGCCACTTTACTGGGCGATAATCCAATCGGATGTTAGGATAAGCCGGTACTTTTTCGGAGAGAACCATGCGACTGTTTTCACCATATCCCCATAAAATTTGGCTGTTACCAATGCTGAAGGATCCATTTCCCCAGGCATAGCTTAGGTTTCCTTTAAAGCGGCTGTAATTAATGGAGCTTTGGTTCAGGGTAACGGTTCGGATGATTCCCTCTCGGGCGCTAAACTTCCGAATGCTATCTATGCCTGTCCCCGATTCGGTAATATCCTCAAAATAGGCTTGAAAGGATACATTTTTCCCCGCATGGCCCCAAAAAGCGAGACCATTGCCCCATTCGGAGACCGAAGTGTTTTTGCCTTTTCGTATTCCCGCGCTAAAAATTGGCTCTGCATTTAGTAAAAATCCTTTCTCCCGGACAGATAAGGTCCTCCATCGTGAATATTCATCTCTTTTGGCAATCAGGAGCGTGTCTTTTACGCTTTCCTTAAATTCGGAAAACTCTTTGAGGTAAAAGTTTAGTTCTTTGCGCTCTGTTGTGCTTAATTGGGACTCTTTTTCTTTAAGCTCTGTGAGTTTTAAGGCAATTTCTTTTCTGGGTACGGGTTTGATGAGGTCGTCAAATTCAATGGTGCCTTTGGAGGCCTGGCGACTCAAAAAATGATAGATTTCTGCATTTGGGTCTTGCCATACTACCTGAGCGTTTGCGCGATAGGCTGGGAAACAAAGCAAGAGGAATACCGCTATTTTAGCAATTCCAAATAGAGAACTATGTATTTTAATAGGCATTGTCGTCTCCTTTAATGAGATTGATGATGGTTTGAATAATAATTTGGCAATCCAGCCAGAAGGTCCATTTATGGATATAATAAAGGTCATAATTTACCCTTCTTTGCATGGCTCCTGGTTTGCTTGTTTCGCCCCTGCAGCCGTTTACCTGTGCCCAGCCTGTAATTCCGGGTTGAACAAGATGCCTCAACAAATATTTATCAATATACTCTGCAGAGGCCAGGTTTAGGGGGGTAACGTGAGGCCTGGGACCAACAATCGACATGTTTCCTTTCAGCACATTCCAGAATTGAGGGAATTCATCGATGTTATATTTTCGCAGTATTCTTCCTAGTGGCGTAATGCGGCTATCGTTTTTAGTTGCTTGCAGGAAGGCGCCGTTTTGATCCATTTCCGGACTCCCATTGTACATCGTTCTAAATTTATAGCAAATAATTTTATTATTGTTTAAGCCCCAGCGTTCCTGTTTAAAATAAATCGGCCCCTTGGAGCTTATTTTAATTAAAATAGCAATAA
>NZ_JBIILQ010000317.1:0-4448 GCF_044232565.1 Daejeonella sp.
ATTATAAAATTTACGCCGATCAATTGGTCAAAGATGGTTATGCTTATTATGCATTTGACACACCCGAGGAGCTGGATGAGCAGAGGCAAAAAACTCCTAATTTCCGCTATGGGCATGAAAATCGTGGATATTTACGAAATTCCTTAAATCTATCTGCTGACGAAACAAAAGCACTTCTCGATCAGGGTACACCGCACGTAATCCGCATCAAGGTGCCTACTGATGAGACCATTCACTTTGTAGATATGATTCGTGGGGATGTTAGCTTCGACACTAATTTAGTAGATGATAAAGTGCTTTTAAAGGCCGATGGTATGCCAACCTACCATTTAGCGGTTGTTGTTGACGATTATTTGATGGAAATTAGCCATGCCTTTAGAGGCGAAGAATGGCTTCCTTCTGCACCTGTTCATATTCTTTTATGGGAATACCTTGGCTGGAAAGCAGATATGCCACAGTGGGTACACTTGCCCCTTATTTTAAAGCCCGATGGAAATGGTAAATTAAGTAAGCGTGATGGCGACAGACTAGGTTTTCCAGTTTATGCGATGAATTGGACCGATGCTAAAACCGGTGAAACTACGCGCGGTTTCCGAGAAATGGGTTACCTTCCTGAAGCATTTGTGAATATGCTTGCTCTCTTGGGATGGAATGATGGAACGGAGCAGGAGATTTTTAGCATGGATGAATTGATTGAAAAATTCAGCATTGAAAGAGTGAGTAAAGCGGGTGCAAAATTCGATTTTGAAAAAGCAAAATGGTTTAATCATGAATATATTAAGAAGGCGGAAATAGCTGATATTAAAGAGCAGGTTATAACTATTCTTCAAGATAGGGATATTCAAATAGCAAATAACGACTACTTTGATAAGGTTTTAGCAATAGTTAAAGAGCGCATGACTTTTCTTCAGGATTTTTGGGAGCAGGCATCCTTCTTCTTCGAAGCTCCAGAAACCTTTGATACGAATGCAGTAAAACCAAAATGGACCGATGCAAAAACCGAGTTTTTTAAAGAGCTAATTCAATGCTATGAGGCATTAATTGCAGAAGATAGTTGGGAAAGTATCAATATCGAAAATATCTTCAAGAACTTGGCGGAAGAAAAAAATATTAAAGCAGGCGAATTAATGCTTCCCTTCAGAGTAATGTTGGTGGGTGGTAAATTTGGTCCGGGGGTATTTGATATTGCCGTTCTTATTGGTAAAGAAGAAACCGCAAAAAGAATTCAAAAAGCGCTAATTGCTTTTACGGAAGAATAATATTGCAGATTTCGGTTATACTGGCGCAGGCGTGTAGCCTGTGCTTTTACTGACCCAAATTTGCTCCTCGTTTATCGAAAATCCCTCACCTGCTGAAGGGTCCCTCACCTGCTGAAGGGCAGGTTTCGGGATGACATTCGTTTTAAAATAGCTTTAATTTTTAGTCACCACGCACCTGTCATCCTGAACGGTTGAAGGAACTTAGTAGTTGCAAAGCAAATTTTTATTGGTTTTTACGAAGGTGCCTCACCTGCTGAAGGGCAGGTCTCGGCATGACATATGTTTTAGATTGGCTTTAATTTTTAGTCGCATGTGTTAGTGGTAGGGTGAGAATTGACCACAGGAAAATCCCACATCTCACATCTCTCATCTCAGATCTCTCATCTCAGATCTCAGATCTCAACACCTCCAAAGGAGGCCTGTTTAATATGCCCCTACTATTAAATAAGCCAATAAATACGGTTAAAGAAGTAATTAAAAGGAAAAGTAAAAGCACAGGTAAGAGTTCCGGTTTGAAGCTAGTTTCAAAGCTAAAAACCGCTAATGCCCAACTGGCAATGAGCGACAAAATGATTCCCGCACCAGCTGCCAAAGCTCCTAAAAAGAAGTATTCAAGCGCAGTAATGATCAAAATTTGTTTACGGCTAGCGCCAATGGTTCTTAGCAGAACACTTTCCCTAATACGTTGGTATTTGCTAATTAAGACCGAAGAAATTAGTACAATTAATCCCGTAATGATGCTAAAAGCAGCCATAAAGCGAATGACAAAACCCATTTTATCAAGAATTTCATCGAGGACGCTCAATACCAGGCCGAGATCAATCATTGAAATATTCGGAAATGCACGAACAATAGTTTGTTGATATTTTGCCGATACCTCATCGGAAGGCACCTGCGTTAATAGTACATGAAATTGAGGTGCTGCTTCAAGCACACCTGCCGGAAAAATCAAAAGAAAATTAGTCTGAATACGATTCCAATCCACCTTTCTGGTACTTCCAATAATTGCCTTTAATGGCGCCCCTTGAACATTAAATTTAAGCTCATCGCCAACCTTGACACCAATTCGGCGAGCATAGGCATCTTCAATCGAGACGTAAATCGGCTTTCCTGCCTCCATTTTCCCAGTCCATTTACCGTCAATAATCTCCTCCGAATCACTCAAACTATCCCGATAGGTAACACGGAATTCGCGATCCAAAGCACGCATAGCAGCCATATTAAGGCTGTCCTTTTTATAATCCGCCGCAGTACGTCCGTTAATTTCAGTAATGCGCATATTTACAATCGGCACCTGCTGAAGAACTGGCAATTTCAAGCTTTTCGTAAGATTTGCAACAGCCACTTTCTGATCACTTTGAATATCAAAAAGTATCATGTTCGGCTGATTTTTACTTGATGAAAGCGTGACACTATTGATTAAAATTCCTTGTACAAAAAAGAGCGTGCAAATAAAAGCGGTTCCTAAACCAATGGAAACCACCAAAATTAAGGTCTGATTATTGGGTCTAAATAAATTTGCAAATCCTTGACGCCATAAATAGCCCCATGAAGACGGAAAAAAGCGTCTTGCCAACCACATCAACGCATAAGCTAGGGCCGTTAAGATAATAAATGCTGCCAGAACTCCGCCAGTGAAGAAAAATGTCTGCTTCAAGGAGCTCATCTGCAAGTAGCTGAAGCCAAAAACAAATAAAACAATTAAGAAATACACCAACCATTTTATAGGATCCTTAAATAAGGAAGTTTCCTGAAAAGATAGTCGCAAGGTGTTTAGTGGTGAAATATTTCGTACTGAAACCAAAGGCAAGAGTGCAAATAAAACGGAGATGATGAGTCCTAAGACTATACCCTGTACAATGGCAAGCCATGAAATGGCTGCTGTTATTTTTACGGGTAAAAAATCAGCTAATACTGCCGGCAAAACCTGCTGAATAAGTGTTCCAAGGAAAGCACCTAACATAGATCCAATTAAACCGATACCAATAATTTGAATAAGGTAAATTAAAAATGCCTGTTTGGCGCTAGCACCGAGGCAGCGTAAAATGGCGATGGTATTAATCTTTTCGCGAATGTATATGTGAATGGCACTAGCAACGCCAATGCAACCCAAGAGCAGGGCAATGAAACCTACAAGCGCCAAAAATTCGGTAAGGTCCTCAAATGAACGACCCGTGTTCTCCTTGCGCGATTCAATTGTTTCATAATCGAGCTCTGCCTTTTCAAATTTAGGCTCTAAACTCTTCGTAAGTTTGTTAATATCAACATTTTCCGAAAACTTGAAATAGAAATTGTAAGTGATACGACTCCCCTTTTGTGAAAGTCCCGTTTGCTCCAAATAGGCCAAAGGAATATAAACTATTGGTGCTACGGAAGAAGCAAAACCTGTCTGACCCGGTGCTTTATTCAGTATTCCCGCAATTTCAAAAGTAAGTTCACCTACTTTGATGGAGTCGCCAGGTTTGGCATCAAACTGGAGCATGAGGGTTTTATCGACGAGTGCCGTTCGGTTTTGGCGAAAAGTGCGGCTAGCAGTAGCGGGACTCGTTTCAATTTCTCCATAGTAAGGGTATTGTCCTGAAAGCGCCTTCACATTTACCAAGCGTGTGCCTTCACTCTTAGGAAAATAAATCATGGAGGCAAAAGCACGTTCTTCGGAACGCTCATCGCCCAGTTCAAGGAGTGTTTTCAGAGCTTCCGGCGCAACTGCCTTATTGGTTTCAACTACTAAATCGGCACCCAACAGACTTTTTGCCTGCGAATCAATATCTTTTTTAAGGTTGTATTCAAAAGAGTAGATGGCCACTAGTGCCGCTATTCCGAGGATAATAGAGGAGATAAATAAGAATAATCGGGAACGGTTTCGGCGACTATCGCGCCAAGCCATGACGAAGAGCCATTTGAGGTTCAGGGGAGCCTCATTTTCTGTAAATGGAATGGAATTATGCTCCAACATGATTCAAATTTAGAGTGTTGGTAAGCTCATCGGAGATTAAAGATCCACCTTTGATGCGGATAATTCTTTGCGTTTTGGAGGCCAGCTCCAAATCATGCGTTACCAAGATTAAGGTTGTTCCCGCTTCCTTGTTGAGGTCGAATAATAATTTAACCACCATTTCGCTGGTTTCAGCATCTAGATTTCCTGTGGGCTCATCCGCAAATAATATTTTAGGCGAGTTAGAAAAAGCA
>NZ_JBIILQ010000227.1:0-4443 GCF_044232565.1 Daejeonella sp.
AAGATAATGTGGAAGTGCTTTGAATAGGGTAAATAGTTTAAAAAAGCGAATATTCCGATGATATGAAACCACCAGCAGAAACGCTCAATAGCAATAAGTGCTGATTGGGAGTCTGGTAGGAGTGGTAATAATTGGCTACTTACAGGAAAAGAGCCTGCTTGTATGTAATTAGCTGCTCCTGAGAGCTGCAATTTATAGTCTGCGGCATTCATAAACAGAAATGCTGACATTAAAAGCACTTCAATAATTAGAATCATGTTAGCATCCGACTTCGGCCAATTGGTCATTTCTACGCCCATAAAGCGCTTCAGTTTAACGATATTCCTTCTGGCATAAAATACCAAGACAGCGAACAGAACAAGGGCTGCAAGGATTTCAAATGAGGCAATTAATACATTGTATAATCCGCCGAGAGGACCTGAAAAGAGGCGGTGCGTACCCAGTAACCCATCTAAGATTATTTCTAGTACTTCCAAATTGATGATTACAAATCCTAAATAGACAAAAAGGTGCATGATTGCTGCAATTGGGCGCTTGCCCATTTTAGATTGACCAAAAGCTACTTTTAGCATGGTAATTAAACGTTCAGCAGGTCTATCAGAACGATTCGTATCTCTACCGAGTTTAATATTTCGGATAATTTTACGGATATTCTTACTGAACAATACTATTGAAGCAATGACAATAATCAGGAAAATTACTTGTAGAACCATATTGGTATAGGTTTATTCCGTAAAAATATGGATTATCCTGGAAATAAATTACTATGCATGCATAATATTAAAATTATTTTTTTTCTGGGCTTTCGAAAAAAATGGAATAAATTTCAAATAATATTTTCATAAACGAAAAAAGACACTACATTTGCAGTCCCGAACAAAACGGGTATGGTCTGGTACCATAGCTCAGTCGGTAGAGCAAAGGACTGAAAATCCTTGTGTCGCTGGTTCGATTCCAGCTGGTACCACCAAAATTGAAACCTCAGCATCAGCTGAGGTTTTTTTGTTTAAATTAATTTTGGACTTATTTTAAAAGGTTTTAGCCATAATTTTGTTTATTGATAAAATCTGTGTCTTGTTAATTTATAGAAGCGCGACACCTCTCGATTGTTTCGGAACTACAATTACGGATGGTACTAAGGCCTCATCAAATTCATTAATTGTTTTGGACTTAATAAACTTGATAAATAGCTCAGCCAGATTTCTAAAGGTGTTTCGGATGTTAAAATAAAAAATCCAGTGCTGACGGGCACTGGATTGGTGATAATAATAATATTTCCTATCGTTTCAGGCTATTTTATTAGCAATAAAAATGATGCTTTATTAGTTTATTGAGCTTGAAAAATTTTGTTAAAAGTTAAAAATCTCGGATAGCTATAAATTGTAATTTAAGTTGATTAAGTTCTGAAGATTGTGCTCCATCAGCAAAATTCTGAGTCCATGAATTACTTTGAATGTTTTCGCTCTCACTGGAACTCCAAAAGTACTTATCTTCAAAATTGCCTATTTGATTTTCATGTAACATCGAATAAATCAATTGAAGTTCATCCTTATCAGGTAAGCGCCAATCAGTATATTCATCATTCTCATAGTTTAAGCAAATCATTTTAGCATCTTCCAATTCAGCTTTCCCTAATTCAGTTTTAGAGCAAACCAAGCCATGTTCTCCATTTTGGTCAGTATAGACAATTATTCCTCCCTCAGCCAATTTTCCTGTATGCAGGTTATTGATAAATTCTTCCTGACGTGAATTTGAAATCTCTAAGTTATACTCCGCTTCAAAAAGATTAAAAAGTATTAACATACTTGAGATTATATTTACACTTACCATGAAAATTAAAATATAATTGTTCATAATCGGATCTATTGTAGTCGTATTTGATACCACTACTGTTCCAATTACAAAACAAAAAGTCATAAATAGAGAAACGAAAATTATTGTCTTTATTTTCTTGTTTTTTTTCATAACAGTGTTGATTTTTTTTCGTTAGCCATATCCATTTTTTATAAAAACTAAATAATTGTTCTTTAAAAATAATTAATTTTATTGTTTTATTTATTCTTTAAATGGAGATACCCAATATGTGGGCTCTGATAGCCCAAAAAAAGGAATGAGTGATTTCCATAATTTCTAAATTTATTTCACAGATATCTTTAAAAAGTATCTGATTTACTTACAGTTAATTAAATTATAAATTCAAATCTAATTTATTTTTGTGCTTGCTCCTAAAAAAATCACGTTATTCGTGTGATATAACACATTATTACTTGAAACGCTTTTCAACTTTTATAAGGATAGGCTCGTCAAACATCTTTTAATTTTACTAGAATAATATACGAAAATCCTTAATTATGATGTTGGGGTTAAATTTTAGATTGTTGAATGAATGAGTTTTCTAATGATAAAAAATATTTTTTGAGCATTGAAGGTTGTTGTTTATAACTTCTGGGCTTGAAGCAAATTCGGAATTTTTCAATCCGCTTGCAGAATTTAGAAATTACAAATTCTATTTTTTTTAATAAATAAATTTAACTAGAAAGGTAATTATTAACTAGTTAAAGCGAGTATTTGAATTTTAAAAAATAAAAACATTAACAAACGCGACAACAGTATTAAACAGATACCTTAATTCAATGGATATGAATACATCTGTTGCCATAAAAATTGGAGGTTTTTTTATTTTCTGTAATTATTTATTGGAAGCATTTTTTTAGGGTTACCTTATTTCACTAAAAATTCAAATTATAATCTTCGTTAGAAAGTATCAAGAATCTATAACTATTTTTATTGGAGGAGGAATAATCAGACTTATCTATAAGAATTGTTAATTAATAGTATTTTTTTTGCCTTGATAGACCTTAATAATGTCTCCATTTTCAAGTTCAGATTTGATTAATCTATGGCTTGAAGCTATCATTTTCGTGATGTATTGAGAATAAACTTCTTTTTGGGGGATTAGTATTGAAACTCGCTTGATTTGTGAATCATTACTTGATATATGATCAATGGAAACCCCAGTTGTAATATTGAATAATCTATGATACTCTAGTTTTTGCCCGACTAAATCTTTTTCTTCAGATGGCAAATTATCAGCGGCTGTCCATCCTCTAGAGTTTAAATATTGTATAAAGTCGGATGAGCTTTTCTTTCTTAAATCAAAAAGTTCATCAAGATTTAAATTTTGTGCAAATCCTGTGTTTGATAGAAAGATAAATAATAGAAATGAAAGAAATCGGATACTATATTTCATTATTTAGGGGTTTAAATCCGTTTTTATAATTAAAATAATCGAAACCATCTATCTGCACTTTAATAATTGTTTAGAAAAATATACCTCCAGAGTGTTGAATAAATCGTCAGGATTATCTTTCTAATCTTTTTATTTGGCTTAATCAATTCTAAGGTAAATTTTACAGTTATTGTAAATATTTTCCGTTATTCGTGTGAATAACAGGAAATAACATATTTTTTTATTTATTTTATCTATAAAACAAGGCAGGGATAAAATTATAAAAACGTAAAGGATGGTATTAATATCTTAAAATGAATTTCGTTTGAATTGATTGAAAATATCTGAATAATTTAATTTATTATTTCACTATTTAAGTGTTTTCTCGAGCTAAGAAATGTCATCGCTCAAGCTTAGGATTTTAGTAAACAAATTATTATCAGTCTAAGTTTCGTTGATTTTAGTTGGAAACCTATATTATTCGACTTGTTTATATTTAATTTTTAACCTAATTATAATAACTAATGACTCTTTTAATCATTCTAGAGGCCCTTTATTATGAAGATGATGCCAGAGTGGTCGAAATGATCAACAATTCTTCTCCAATTAAAACTTACCCACTAAAAAATAAACTTTTTGTGGTTCATTCTGGTTTTAGGTTCAACATTGAGACTGGTCAAGCGTTTGAGTTATTAATTGATTTATCGAGTTTGGATAGTCCCAAATTAATTCATATCCCAATTACAAGTACAGCTTCATTTCCTTTAATTCTTGGTTTAGTGGTTTTTAAAAAAAATAAGTTTATCGATGCTTTCTCAAAAGTCATAATTGCTGGGGTTTCCGAGAACTACAGTAAAATCTATCCTATAGAGGAAAAAATTGACGATATTGTTAAGATTAAACTAAATCATTCTGAGTTTTTCATTTTTAAAGATGATGATCATGCGGTAGTTAAAAGTTTTCCATTGTTTAGAATTTATAATAAATCTATTTCTCAAAAGGATGGTAAGTTTTTTGAAAGCGATGGTGTATTTTAGGCTTTACTAATATTTTATTGATCCTTTTTTTAAATATGTATATGGTACTATTCAATAGATTAGTGTTTCGAGTATTGAAAAATTTGCAGAATATATTATTTAATATTTTAGAATAGTTTTTATCTGATACTTTGTCTAAATCCAAATTAATATGATGATTTCGAATATCCCTAATTT
>NZ_JBIILQ010000228.1:0-4425 GCF_044232565.1 Daejeonella sp.
TTGCATTGTGCAGAGGTAATTTCTGTTCTTCGCATTCCATGTATGTTATGTTCGGCTTGAATGATTTTTCTGCCTTCAATTTCTTTGTCAAAACTTGGCCAGCCACAATGTGATTCAAATTTCATATTATCGGTAAATAAAGGCTCGACGCCCCCCATAATGTATATACGAAATTTTGTTAGTTTATGTAAATTCACCACTAAAAGGTTTTGCCGTGCCTGTTTCGCTACTAATAAAAATACTACTGAGGGCTAAGCTTTGCTTTCCATTCGCGTGCTGATAAATCCATATTCATGTCATCTGATTTTAAGTT
This sequence comes from Daejeonella sp., assembly GCF_044232565.1. Classification (GTDB taxonomy): domain Bacteria; phylum Bacteroidota; class Bacteroidia; order Sphingobacteriales; family Sphingobacteriaceae; genus Daejeonella. The sequence continues at coordinate 314 of NZ_JBIILQ010000228.1, forward strand.
TAACTTTTTTCTATTTTCATATTGCTTTGTATACAGCTTGTGAAACAGAGTGTTATCAAAAAGCAGAAGCTGATTATTTTGTAGTAATTTTTTTAATTAAAGATAAAAGCTCGCTTTTGTGCATTAAAAGAAAAATTGTGGAAACAATAAAAACGATAATTGCCAAGGTAAATAATCCTCCTCCGTCATTGGATACATTGATGCCTAAAACCAAAAGGTGTGATAATACCGCTCCTGTAATAATACCTAAACTGGTTGCCATGCCTATTACTTTGGTTTTGGGAATCAAAATAAGAATAGCCGTAATGAGTTCAATAATACCAAGTCCAATTCTTCCCCAAGGTTCAACCCCGAGTGCAGAAAATATGTGCACCGAGTCAGGGTGAGCCGTAAATTTGAAGTATAAGGTTTGGAATAAAATAAGTGCTGCTGTAAGCCTTAATACCCAAGAGATAATGTTTTTTGAGTTCATTGCTTTATTTTTTTATAATGTTAGACCAATTTTTATCTGCCTTTGCTTTCAGATTTTTTTCATCTTTATTCCAGCTTTTAAGCGTATTATTAAAATAAGCATTATAGTATAAGTAAAGTTTATCTTCAATAATTTTAAATGTTTCTGGGTCAACCTCTACCTTTTTGCCATAATCTCCCATAGCAAAAGCACACCAACCACCATATTGTGGTTCGTATTTCGAAGGATTGCTTAAAAATTGTTTTTTGTTTGCTTCCGAGGAAAAATGATAAACAACACCTTGGTAATTTGCAGAGATAGTGGATTTCCCTTTTGTTGCTTTATTTATTGAAACATAACTTACGGGGTCGTAGCCCTGAATGGCGATTCCATTTTCTAAATTAAACTGTTTGGTCCGCTCAATGGCTGTGTTTTGTGCAAATAATTGCAGGGTTATTCCTAAAAGAAAAATTAAAATGAAATATCTCATATTCTATAAGTTTAATATTTTATGAGACAAAAGTACTAGGTATTAAAACAGCAAAATGTAAGCTATTTTACATTTTCAGCAAAGTTTTTTAATTTTTGGATGTCCTGGATGATAATTTCTTTTTGAGAATATTGTAAAATACCATCTTGATGCAACTCTTTAAGGAGTGAAATCACGGTTTGCCTTGTTGAGCAAATGAGTTGAGCTATATCTTTTTGAGTTAGATAATTGGGAAATACAAATTTAGAATCTTGTGGATTCTCCTTTTCAATAATCATATTCAAAAGTAATAGAAGACGTGTTTTGGCATCTCTGAATAAAATATTCTTGTAAACGTTCTGTATTTTTTTAAAATTAAAACCTATGAATTTGATGTAATTAAGAGCAAAATCAGGCTTTTTTCGCATGACATCTTCCAAATTCTCTCTAAAAAAAGTACAAAGAATGGCTTCATCAGATACGACCTTAAAAAAATCATTACTATCAGGTTTTTTCTCCAAATTCAAGTCCCCAAATAAGTCTCCTTTTTGAAGAATATCTATCACTACTTCATCGCCATCCTCATTAATTTTAATAAGCTTGATGGCACCTTGTTTTAAGAAGTAGATTCTTTCTTTCTCACTAAAAGGCAAATCGATTATTTCATTTTTTTTTGATTTTTTAAATCGTTTCAGAATACACAATCCATCGATTTCCGAAAAACTTAAGTTTCTGAAAAGTTTATGGTCATGCAAATACCAATATTTTAAGTCTGATGTCATGTGTTATATGAAGGTAGTTTTTTATAGCAGTTAATGTTTCTTGGCGAAGGGCGCGGCTTTTACCACAAAACAGGATTTGAAAAACTATTGTTTAATTAACTACCAATCTGTCTTTGGAACACGAAATCCCACCTTTTGGGGTGATGCTATTATGGGTAGCGGTTCTTTCATCCTGCATTGTCATAAGCCGCCTTAATCCACTCAATTACTTCTTTATTTATGTATTTTAAGGTTTTGATCTCCAAATTTTGTCTATAAATGGCAAGTATTCAGGAAGTGCCGCCGAACCGTACCAAGTAAATATTTCATAGTCTAAAAGTCTGTTTTTAATGGCAAGATCGGTTTGTAATAATTCTTTCGCTTCTTCCAAGGATTTTAAGTTGTTCAAAATGAAAATACCTCTATACTTATTTTCATTCTCACCCAAAGGCCCTGCAACTACAAGTTTTCCTTCTTTAGCCAAACGGTTTATGTTGTCCATATGCCCTCTAAAACTTTCGGCTATACGTTCTTTGTCTGTAGTTGTATTCGTTCCTGTTTTCAGAATGACCAAAAAATAGCTTTTCATGCCATAATCATCACCGCCTAATTTTTTGGCTAATGTTTTTTCGTAATTTGGGTTTGAAATCAAGGTTTCTTTTTCTGAGTTTGATTGTCCAAACGTCAAGTTTGTTATGACCAAAAGTGTTATTGTTAAAATATATCTCATCGTCTTTCTATGTTGGTTGTTGTGTCATTTTATAATTACATATAATGTTTTGCAGCTTGGCGAAGTGGTGGAAATCAAAGCACAAATGTTCAGTTTTGTACAAAAGTTCAATCGAAGAACTGCATTTGAATTTAGCAATAAACCCGCCATTTTGCAAAAAGGCTGCTAGAGGCTTTTTTTATCTTAGTTCCAATTTTTCAATTTTGTTCCCTATTGTCATTTGTTTCATTTCAGTTTCCAAAGCTAAGAAGTCTGCCTTTTGGACAGATTTAATAAAACTTCCTTTGCTTAGTAAATGTATTGTATCGCAAGTGTCCCTCAAAGTTGAGAAAATATGCGATGATATAATAACTGTCTTTTGTAGTGCTTTCAGTTTATGAATTATTTCTGTGATTATGATGTTGCTTTGTAGGTCTACTCCATTAAATGGTTCATCAAGTATAAAATAATCATTCCCTTGCAAAAGAATTGCTGTTAGTGCTAATTTCTTTTTCATCCCTGTTGAATAAGTAGAAGCGTATTGATTTAAAGGTAGGTCAAAAATGTTTCTGTTTTCAATGTCTGTTATTTTTATATTCCTTGCATTGCATAGCAAGTTAATATACTCTTTTCCTGTAATTTTTTGAAAAAAGAAAGGTTCTGTAAGCAATAAACCAAGATGATTTTTAATTGGATTCCGATTTGAACTTATTTCACCTTCGTAATTATCCAAGTCTGCTACACACCTAAACAACGTTGTTTTACCAGCACCATTTTCGCCAACAATTCCATATACTTTTCCTTTATCAAATTCAATATTGATATTTTTCAAGACTTCATTTGTGCCATATTTCTTTGATAAGTTCCGGATTGTTATCATTTCAATAAATTACTAAGTTGGTTTTCAGATTTTCGGAAAAGATAAGGTATTAAAATAATTAGGATAGGTGGAAACCATAAGCAAATAGCTAAAAGAATACCTTGTGGAATATTCATTTCATCAGGATATGAGGAATATTTGGTAACAATAATAGCCGTTAGAAAAGCCCAACCAGCAATGATGAAAAGTAAAAGCAACCCAATAAATTGGTAAAAGAAAAATGAAAGAGCTAATGCTATTGGAAATGCAAGCAAAGATGAGTAAAGCATTGCCGTTTTTATTTTACTAAACAAAAAACGTCTTGGATTTCGGTTGTATGCCCAAACATAATATTCGTTTTCTGGTTTTGAATAATAGCTTAATGTTGTTGCAAACACCAGTAACATGGCAAATACGCCAAGATTAAAATTGTTTACAGAAACGGCAAAAAATGTTAATACATAAGCTACAAAAAACAAATAAAAAGTGTTTCTAAAGCCTGTTGTAAACTCAAAAGGTCTTTTTGAAAACGGTGTCCAAATTATAACGTTCAATGTTGTCCTAAAATTTACAAGTGCTAAAATTACTGTCAATATCAAAAGCAAACTTGCAAAAACAAAAAGCTGTTTGTAAAGTAGAAAAGCAAGAAATGGTATTGAGCAAATGAGGTTTTCAGCAATTCTAATTATTTTTAGTTCTATGTCGCCAAAACAAATTTTTAAAAATTCAGCTCTTCGGATTTCTGAAAGTTTTCCAATGAATGTCAAAGCAGAAAGCAAATAAATGTACTCTGCAAATTCAGTCTTGTTGAATAAGTAGATTGAAAGTCCGAAAAACCCAAACGTCAAAATGATATAAGCAAG
>NZ_JBIILQ010000046.1:0-14486 GCF_044232565.1 Daejeonella sp.
GATCAAATCAAAAATGTTGAGGTAATTACATCACCATCAGCTAAATATGATGCTGAAGGAACTTCTGGAATTATTAATATCATCACTAAGAAGAATAATTTAGCTGGTGTTAGTGGTTCAGTAAATGGAGGAGTGGGAACTCGCCAGAATAGTGGGAACTTAAACTTAAATGCAAAAACTGGTCGCTTAGCGCTTACCGCAAATGGTGGTGGTTTTTATTCATGGCCGCAAACAAGTATGTTATCATTTAATCGAGCATCTACAGATGCGAGTCAGATTATTAGCCAAAACGGCGAGAGCAAGACCGACCGCCTTTCAGTAAATGGTTCTCTTGGTGTGGATTATGATTTTAATAGTTTTAATTCAATAAGCTCTAATGTGCGTCTTACCGGATTTAGTAATGGTGCAGATGGATTTAATTTGAACCAAAATCTATTCAATGGCTCCGCAGTTAATTTTACTCGATTAACAGATAATTCAACCAATATGAATGGTATTGACTGGAGTAGTGATTATTTACATAAATTCAAGAAGAAGGATCAGCAAATTTCGGTAGCTTATCAGTTTACAAACAGCTTGCAAAATAATGATTATTCTACTGATTTCTCAAATACAGCGATCGATGAATATGGTAATAATGATGCCGATAACACTGAAAATACCATTCAAGTAGATTATACGCATCCTTTCAAGAAGGTAACTTTTGAAACAGGTGTTAAAGGTATTCTTAGAGATATTGTGAGCGATAACCAAACACGCAACTTTAATTCAACTACGAGCGTGTTTACACCTATTTCTGCTCGTACCTATGTTTACGATTATAATCAGGATGTTTACTCTGCCTATGCTACATTTGGTTTTACATTGGCCAAAAAATATGGTATTAGAGCAGGTGCACGATATGAAGGTACAGAAATTATGGGTGATGCAAGATCTGTGGGTGCTGCCGCTTCACCATTTAGCAGTAGTTATTTTAACCTTGTTCCTAGTTTCGTGATTTCACGAACGTTCAAAAACTTTTCTACGGTTAAATTTAGTTATAATCAGCGTTTACAAAGGCCGAGTTTATTTTACTTAAATCCATTTTTGAACAGTGCCGATATCTACAATCAATCGCAAGGAAACCCTGCATTGAAGCCTGAATTATCGCATAACGTTGAATTTAATTATTCAATGTTCGTAAAGAGCTCTGTTTTGAATGCATCGGTTTATTACCGTCGTACCAATGATATTATTGAAAGTTTTGTGATTCCAATAACACTTACAGATCCTACATCAGGTTTAGGTGCTACAGGCTCTAAAACGACCTTTCGTAATGTAGGCAATAATAATTCGGTAGGGTTTAACTTCTTCGGACAGATCAATCCGATTAAGCCGCTTACCTTGAGAGGTAATTTTAATGCTTTTACTTATGATATCAACACAAATAGTAGCGTGGTGGTTTCTAACGTTAATTCATCTACTCAGATGATTTATAACGGTTTCTTCATGGCTTCTTATGTGTTTTCTAAGGGCTTGACCTTTGAGACATTTTTAATTACTAATTCACCACGCCGCACTGCTCAAGGTAGAAATCCATCGTTCAATATGTGGAACTTAGGCATGAAGAAGGAAATTATGAAGAAAAAAGGGAGTATAGGCTTAACCATCATTGATCCTTTCAATGAACGGAAGAATTTCCGCTCAAGCATTGCAGGTGCGGATTTCACTCAGTCAAGTAACTTTTCAATCCCTTTCCGCTCATTTGGAACAAGTTTCAGCTACCGTTTTGGTAAGATGACCATGCAAGCGCCAAAGAAGAAGAGAGGCGTAAGTAACGACGACTTGAAGCAAGGGGAACAAAATATGGGTAACCAATAACAGATAAATTTTTCTAGAAAAAAGGCTAGGTGCATTGTATCTGGCCTTTTTTAATTTTTACATTTGTAGAAATGTCAAACATGCCTAATCAAAGAATAATTTCCCTTTTGCCTGCTGCTACCGAAATAATCTGTGCTTTAGGTTTGGAACATCAACTGGTTGGAAGGTCACATGAGTGTGATTATCCCGCGAATATTGCCAATTTGCCGGTTTGTTCTTCTGCTAAATTCATCTCCGGATCAAATAGCGCTGAAATTGACAGACAAGTCAAAGAGATTTTATCTGATTCGCTATCTATCTACGAGATTGACAGAGACTTAATTAAACAATTGTCGCCTGATGTAATCATTACCCAAGCACAATGTGAAGTTTGCGCGGTTAGTTTAAACGATGTTGAGCTTGCACTAAAGGATCTTTTAGAAAAGGAATGCCAGATAATTTCTTTACAGCCTAATGGTTTGGATGATATTTATCAAGAAATTCAACTGCTGGCTGATCAGCTGGGTGTGCCTGAAGCAGGAGCAGAACTGCTTGAATTATCTGAAGAAAGAATCAATATAATACAACACAAGTTGAAATTTATCAGTGATAGGCCGAGTGTAGCTTGTGTAGAATGGCTTGATCCGCTTATGATTGCTGGGAATTGGACTCCCGAAATTGTAGAAATTGCGGGGGGTACGCCTGTGCTAACGCTCGCAGGGAAGCATTCATCGTATATTAATTTTGAAGATATTCTAAAGGCTAATCCAGATATTTTGGTCCTAATGCCCTGTGGGTTTTCCATTCAAAGAACACTGCAAGAAATTAATTTATTGCTTGATTTGCCAGGTTGGACCGATCTGAAGGCCGTTCAAAATCAAAAAATATTTATTGTTGATGGGAACCAATATTTTAATCGATCGGGACCAAGAATAACTGATAGTATTGAAATTATGGCAGAAATTATCAATCCCAAGCAATTTGTCTTCGGCAATGAGGGTAATGGATGGCTGCACTTTAGGGTTTAAAAGATCTGGCGAATTGAAGCACCAGATCTTTTAAATCCTGTTAAAATTCAATAAACTGATTAATCTGTTGGTCTACAAATTTTACAGTTTCGTCTTGAAATAAATCTCCATTTTCATTGAATTCTTTCCCGATAGAAGGGATATGAATACGCAATGGTAAAACATGTAGATTGATATAATGACAAATCCCTGTTAAGTGCTCAATCCCACGAACATTGCCATATTTACCACTTGCAAGCCCCACAAGTGCAACTTTTTTACCATAAAAACTTTCAGGAAAGGTACAAGCATCAATAAAAAGCTTAAGAATGCCAGGAAAGCTACCGTTGTATTCAGGGGCTACAAAAATAAATTTTGAAGAAGCAGAGATTTTATTTTGTATACTTTGGAACGCTTCGCTACGTTTACCGTATAAATCTGTGCTTATCAAATGATCAGGTAAATCCATAAGCGACAGGACTTCTGCTTCCGCGCCTTTTGCTAAAATTTGTTTCTTATAATATTCGGCAAGCTTTAGTGAATTACTGCCTTCACGGTTTGTACAGGATATAATTGTTGTCATTTTTGTGGATAAGATGTGCAAAACGGAAAATCGCTCAGCGGTGTAAATTGTTTATTTTTGTATCTTCGCTTTTTAAATTCATGAAGGTTCGACAAAAGTAGTATTTTGATCTGCTATGATTTAGTTTTTAGGGTTTTTTAATATCACATATTTGTAATTATTTTTTTTAATATGGGCAAAATCATTGCATTAGCTAATCAAAAAGGGGGGGTGGGTAAAACTACCTCGTCAATTAATCTTGCAGCAAGTTTAGCGGTACTCGAATTTCGTACTCTACTAGTTGATGCGGATCCACAGGCAAATTCTACGTCTGGAATTGGATTCGATCCGCGTACGATTAAGGCTAGTATTTACGAATGTATTATTAATGAGATTGATCCTTTAGAAGCTATTCAAAAAACTGATACTCCTTTTTTAGATCTTCTACCTGCCCATATTGATCTTGTAGGTGCCGAAATTGAAATGATCAATATGTCGGATCGCGAGTTTAAAATGAAGGCAGTTCTTGCGAAAATCAAGGATAATTATGATTTCATTATCATTGACTGCTCACCTTCACTGGGTTTAATCACAATCAACTCACTCACTGCGGCCGATTCGGTAATTATTCCTGTACAATGTGAGTATTTTGCATTAGAAGGCTTAGGTAAATTGTTAAATACCATTAAAATAGTTCAGAATCGCTTGAATCCGAATTTACAGATAGAGGGTATTTTGCTGACCATGTATGATGTTCGTCTACGTTTATCCAATCAAGTTGTGGAGGAAGTTAAGACTCATTTTCAAGATTTGGTATTCGATACAATCATTCAAAGAAATACACGCTTGAGTGAGGCTCCAAGTTATGGAATCTCCGTAATTATGCACGATGCAAACTGCAAAGGCGCCATAAACTACCTTAATTTGGCAAGAGAGATAATCCGCAAAAATGGATTGGCCTCCAAGGAAGAAACTACAAAAAAAGCTTTAGCATAAGATGAACTACCAGAAGAAAACCGGCTTAGGGAAGGGATTAAAGGCATTGCTGGACGATTCTGATTTACCGGGGAATGATCGTCAGCAGATTAGTAACGACAAGCCCTCTTTGGGATCTATTAGCTTTGTACAGATTGAACAAGTTGAGGTAAATCCATTTCAACCAAGAACGGAGTTTGATGCGGAGGCGCTGAAAGAACTTTCCGATTCAATAAAACTTCAGGGACTTATTCAGCCGATTACAGTAAGACAGGCTGGTCAGAATTCCTATCAGTTAATTTCTGGTGAGCGACGTTTACGTGCTTCGAAATTAGCCGGGCTTAAAGAAATTCCTGCATATATTCGTACTGCCAACGACCAGCAGATGCTGGAAATGGCATTAATTGAAAATATTCAGCGTGAAAATTTAAACGCCATTGAGGTGGCCTTAAGCTTTCAGCGTATGGTTGATGAATGTCATTTGAAGCAAGAAGAACTTGGCGATAGGGTGAGCAAAAATCGTTCAACCGTAACTAATTATCTTCGTCTCCTAAAATTACCGCCTGTTATTCAGGCTTCTATTCGCGATAAAAAGCTTTCAATGGGGCATGCACGTGCCTTAATATCTGTTGAAGACTCTGATAAACAGTTGTATATCTATCAAGAGATTATAAAAAACGGACTGTCAGTTCGGAAAGTTGAAGAGCTTGTTCGACAGATACAAACAATAGGTAAGGAAAAGAAAAAAGCAAAAGGTGGAGCAATTTCATTTCAGTATATGAAGATTCAGGATGATCTAGCCTCTAAATTTAGCACCAACGTTAAGTTAAAACTGGGGGATAAGGGTAAAGGATCTATTGAGATTAACTTTATGTCTGATGATGATTTGACCCGTATTTTGGAAATGTTAGATTGGTAATGTACTCTAAAATCCTTTTTGTGTTATTATTGTTGCGTTTTTTAACGCATGGAGAAGCTTTTTCGCAAGTTGTGGAGGCTAATTCTGCCCCTACAGACACTAGTAAAAAAGCAATAAAAAAAACTCCAGCAATCAAAGATTCTGCTCGTATTGTTATTGAAGCTATGCCCCGACGCGCGGCTTTGAATTCTGCCTTGCTTCCCGGACTTGGTCAAATTAATAATAAACGATGGTGGAAGGTACCCCTGGTTTATGGTGGTTTTGTTGGAATAGGCCTTGTTTTTGAGTTTAATCAACGCTATTATCAAGTTTTTTTAAAGGAAGCACAGTTTAGGCAAGAAAATCCGGGAAAAACTCAAAACCCACTTTATGCGCCCTATACCACAGAGGGTATTATTAGTATAAAGGATTCTTACAGGCGTAATCGTGATCTTTCGGTGCTTGCAGGTTTAGGATTCTATGCAATAAATATCATTGATGCCTATGTAGACGCAAAGTTTTTTAGATTTGATATCTCAGATGAATTATCTGCTAAAATAAGTCCGACATTAAACCAAGCTCCCATTCATGCCGCTGGCTTTAGTCCGGTAATGGGGCTTAAGCTTAAAATTGCCCTATGATTATCAAGCATAATTTTTTAATAAATAGCTTATACAAATGAAAATAGCGATCCTAGGATACGGTAAAATGGGCCGAATTATTGAGAAATTTGCACACGAGAGGGGGCATGAAATTGTTTTAAAGGTTAATGTAGAAAACACGGAAGATCTTACCCTTGAGAATCTCCAAAAGGCAGATGTAGCGATAGATTTTAGCACTCCAGATTCTGCATTAAGTAATATTGAGCTATGCTTTGATGCCCATGTTCCTGTAGTTGTTGGTACAACTGGCTGGTATGGCCATTTACAAGAAGTGAAAAATAAGTGCTTAAGTGGTAACAATACATTGCTTTATGCATCCAATTTCAGTATTGGCGTTAATGTTTTCTTTTTTGTTAATAAAATATTGGCAAAAATCATGAACAGATATCCCCAATACGAGGTTCAGGTTGAGGAAATTCATCATACAGAGAAGCTTGATTCACCTAGTGGAACTGCGATGACGATTGCTGAAGGTATTTTATCGGAGCTAGAACGTAAAAATGAGTGGGTAAATGAACTTATAGGTTCTGGTGAAGAACTGATTGCAAAACCAGATCAATTGTTAATTGAATCACATCGAATTGAGGATGTTCCGGGTACGCATACTGTTATTTATAGCTCGGAAGTGGATGATATAGAGTTTAAACACAAAGCGCATAGTCGCGCTGGTTTTGCGCTTGGGGCTCTTTTAGCCGCCGAATGGTTGCAAGACAAAAAAGGTTTTTTTAATATTACGGATATGTTTGATTTTAGCATTTAACATTTATAACTAAATACATGAATTTAAAAGGTTCCAATACGAATCCTTCAAAGGATAAGAAAGAAAGAAAAAAGAAATCGGCTGGAAGAGAGTGGTTTGATGCCATTCTTTTTGCTGTAGTTGCTGCTACTTTAATTAGGGGCCTATTTATTGAAGCCTACACCATTCCTACAGGATCTATGGAAAAGACCTTGCTTGTAGGTGATTTCCTATTTGTAAGCAAGGTAAATTATGGAGCAAGAACACCAATGACTCCTTTGGCATTTCCATTTGCACATCATACCATGCCAATTACGGGTACAAAGGCCTATTGGGAAGGTATAAAATGGGATTATCACCGTTTACCTGGGCTGAGTGAAGTTAAAAGAAATGATGTGGTAGTTTTTAATTATCCGATGGATGCAGATGCGCCCCTATCACGCCCTGTAGATAAGCGCGAAAATTATATCAAGCGTTGTTTGGCCGTTGGTGGTGATACACTCAAAATTATAAATGCTAGAGTTTTTCTAAATGGAAAGCCTGCAGAGGAGCCACAGTTTGGTGAAAAATATTATTTTGTGCAAACAGATGGAACAGATATAAACCCTCAAGCGGTTGAAGATTTAAAAATCGAGGCACAGCGCTCATCCGCAGATCAATATATTTTTAATATGACCTCAGAAGATGCTGAAATTATTAAAAAATGGTCGAATGTAAAGGAAGTTAGCTTATATGTAAGACCTGCTAATGAGTATGACGCACAGATTTTTCCTCATGATCCTCAATTTAAGTGGAATGCAGATAATTTTGGTCCGCTGATTATCCCTAAAAAGGGCTGGACCGTAAAGTTGGATAGCACTAATTATGCTCTTTACGAACGTGCAATCTCAATTTATGAAGGAAATACCATAGAACGAAAAGGGAACGAAATTCTTATAAATGGGAAGAAAACAGATACCTATACCTTCAAAATGAACTATTATTGGATGATGGGCGATAATCGTGATAACTCACTAGATTCACGCTATTGGGGTATGGTTCCTGATGATCACATAGTAGGTAAAGCCCTGTTTGTGTGGATGAGCTGGGACAGTAATGCAGGATTCTTCAGTAAAATTCGTTGGAGTAGGTTATTGGGCGGGATTAAGTAAAGAAATAGTGTATTGAAATGAAGAGTGGACTCAGTGACTATTAAGTCAAGTTATCTATATGTTGCTTTTTAGGAATAAAAACCAAAAAGAATAACTGACAAGTGCAATTAAGGCCAATAAAACTAAACGAAAAACAAAAGGTACTTTACTTTTAGACTTTGACCTTAAATCTCCGGTCCGAAAACAATTGGCAGGCTCCAATAAAACCAATACTCCTGTCCATTCTTTTTGAAATTCTTTATGCTGAATTGTCCGTGTTTTACCTAGAGCAGGATCCATCATCAATAATCCAGTATCGTCTGAATCAAATATTGATACAAAATGATAACCTGAATTTCTTAATTTCAAATGTGCAATAAATGGTTTAGGTATTAATTTTATGGATTGAATATTCCCTTTTACCCCCTTTGCAATAAATCCTAATTTCTCTGCTAAGGAAATTAATTCATGAATTGTAGTTCCATTTCGATTGATTTGGCTGTGGTTCTGAATGTCTGAAACTGAAACAAAAAGTCCATAATATGCTGCAACTGATGCCAAACAAGCAGGGCCACAATCAGAAAGACCGCGTTGCAGCACATTGATTTTATTCATTAAGCAGTTTTTATTTCCCTGACCATTTTTCTAAAAAAACAGATTCTTGTGAAATATTGGGAATTAGTTTAGGATTTTCCCAATAGTTAAAAGTATACTGGTTACCTCTTGAATAAAGCGAACGTTTATTATATGTTCCATTGGTAAAAGGAGCAGAGTTAATAGTTTGCAGATCAGTTATTATGAGTTCACTGGTAAATTCATTCTTTTGGTTAAGTTTTTTTCCGGAAAAAAGAATTCCATGACTTTCCTTGATGTATTTTAAATTATAAGAATTATCGTTTGATTCGAATCTAATATATAGATCAGAAGAAATAACACTTATTTTAGTCCCAAAAAGATTAAAACTTTTTAAGTTTTTTTCTGAACCGGTAGCTACTTTACAATCTAATGCGATGATTAATTTTGATTCTTTGTCGATAAAAATTTTTCCGCCTAGTACAACTGTATTTGTATTTCTTTGAGGCTTAAAATCTATCCTATAAGTTGCTTTTCCTTCTTCTGAAAACTCAGAAATATGGTAGTCATAGAATTCAAACCGATTACTATCTAAAGGCGAAATCTCGGAAAGAGATATGAATTTTATAATCTTATTGACACTTATTATTGAATTAAATTCATTGATTTTTTCCTCTTCTTCCTGAATTGGCAATTCTTTTGCTCGTGATTGTAATACCCTTAAGTCTGTTTTTAAATCATTGTTCTTTTTGCGCTCCACATAATACTCAACTAATCCATCTGCATATTTGGTTAAGAAACTATCTCTCTTTACCGATTCCCTGTAGTATCCTTTAAATATGGCTGGGGAAGGGTAATGTTTAGCTGATATGTTGATCGCTTCCTTTAGAATGGACTTTGCATTTATAGGGCTAATCACTACTTCATTCAATTCAATTGTATTTGGTACCAGAACAAAATCTTTAAAATCGTTAATAGAAGTCAACTTTAAAGGTATTTTAATGCTATTATAGCCTATACAGGTAACCATTAGCGTGTCCATTTCATTAAAAGATGTAAAGTTGAATCCAAAAAGACCTTCGCTATTTGACATGGAACTAATATTCGTTTTAAGAAGTTTAATATTGGCGAAGGCAATTGGCGTTTTAAGTTTAAAATCCAATAAATTACCTTTAAGCGTATGGTTTGTTTGTGCCAACAGATCAACATGAACAAAAAGAATTAACAAGTTGATGATGATTATTTTTAGCAAAAAACTAAAATGGGAGTAATTAATATTCATGTTTTAAGTTTTTAATAAATAATCAAACCAAATGAAAAAGCACTATAATTTGCATTGATTCGCTGGTTTGATTCTTTGGAAATTAAATTCGAAATGGAATGACCGTAATTAATAAATGGTCTTAAAACTATATTGTTTAATTTCCTGTCGAAGAATAATTCCCCTTCATATGAAGAAAAGAAATTTCTCAAATCATAAGGTTCTATTAAATTTATTTGTTGTTTTTGATTCAGATACGTCGCACTCAATGAGGATGATATTCCAAATGGCAAATTTCTGATTGGATAGTAAGAAATTTTAAAGGGAAGGGAGAATGTCGAATACTTAATCGTTTCCTTCTCCAAACCTTTGCTCAATAAAAATTTATTGAACATTAGATCAAGTTTAAACCCTAAACTGATTTTTGGCTTAATTTTATACTCATAATTAAACGCAACCAAATTTAATCCTGTGTTATAGGAGGACTGTAATTCAGGATCATCAACAATTATACGTGAGATTTTAGCTCCAGCACCATAGCCTGCTCTATGTTTTGTTTCCTGACCTTTGCAAGGTAAACCCATTTTAAGGGAAAAGATGGTAATCAAAATGATGTATTTCATATAAATTGACTTTTGTAAAAAATCTATCCCGCGATTTTGAAATCTGGCCGGGATAGATAATTAGAATGAAAATAGTTAGGCCTCTGTAATTATAGCGATTACAAGTGTAACTGCCCATATTGCCCAAGCCCACCAAGGAAGTTTACCGCCAGAAATAACATTCATTTCTGATTCATTCATTTCAACCAAATAAAGTTTTTCAATCTCTAGATTTTTCATATTCTATAATTTACACGCTTTTTTCTCATCACTACGATAGGGCATTTAGCATCTTCCCTTTCTGCCGGCCAAACATTAACACGAATGTAACAACTATTAATTATTAATCAAAAATATTTCACCATAAGTTTAACTAAGAGTTAATTATTTACGTAATTTATTAGGTATATCTAATGTAGTTGAGATTAGTGTTTACAAATAATTATTTTAATTAACTGATAATTAGTTAATTGTATTATTGTTGTATTTCTAAAAAATAGAAATTCATAATATAATGTTCCTTTCACTGATTTGATTAGATGCCTAAATAATAATTATTGTGATTTTAAACTTTAGATCATGAACGCTGAAATTGGACAAGTTGTCGCCTTGCTAAGAATGGCTCATGGATTAAAACAGAATGATGTGTCCAAAAGACTTGAAATTTCAATTTCCGCTTATGCTAATATGGAGAGAGGACGCTGTGATTTAAATACAGAGAAATTTGAACAGATTGCGTCCTTGTATAAGATTAAACCTCATCAAATTATCATGCTTTCAGAAGCATTAAATAAACATAAGGACCTTGAGTTGATTAAGAATTCAATCAGTAGTATTTTAAATGGTATAAGAATATAGCCATTGTAACTTTACCCTTAGTTTAACTTAGGGTGAAATATTTACGGAATTTAAAATTCATTCTTAATTTTGCTTGAATAAATATAATGAAGAGGGAGATCGGTAACATAATCCAGACATTTCGGATATCTTGTGGCTTTAAGCAGGTATATATGGCCTATAATTTGGGGATTTCTACCCAAGCTTATGCCAATTTAGAACATGGCAGAAGTGATTTAAAATCTGCGAAATTACAGCTTATAGCTAATTTATTGGGAATCCGACCCTATCAAATCAGAGGAGTTAAAACAGCATGGTGATCTTCACGGACTGGCTTATGCCATAAAGGGAATGATCAGGCTTTCACGTATAGATTTGAATAATAGAAAGTTAACACTTGAAGATCAATTTTTACTTTCTATGGATAGAAGTATTAGAAGGTCTTCATTATGTTAGACGGGATGGTATGTTTAACTTTTTACTCCACCTTATATCGGTAGATAAATCTCGATAAATTCCCTTCAATGTCTGTTCCTTCTACAATTGCTTTATAGCTTCCCTTATTGTCGCTATTATAAAATTCCATTGCCATTGTTCCATTTGCATCGGTAAAAACTCTGGGGTTCCAATAAACGGTAGTTCGGTAGTCAGATCCTTGAGTTCTGCTTTCAGGTGTCAGGTATTTAGGATTATAAAACTCTCTCTTTTTTAGATATCCCTGTGGGTTGAATGTCAATACATTGCTTGGAGGGAAAAGTTTTCTCAAATCCTCTGCGGTAACTGCAGAGCCTTTGACTGCCTTTTTTGTATTTATGACCAAAATACCATTGGTATTGTAGGTTCTGCTAACAAGCCCCATATCATCTTTCAAGAAAATCTCTACGTTGTCTACATCTGCCGACTGTACACTATTTAGGTAAGAGGCATCTACGGGCATTCCATTTAAGAATATTTGCACCGGTACTTTCATTCCACTATTAAAAACTCGGGTCACGTAGAAATTATTATCAGTATAGGTTAGACCCATAGCTGATGTTTGCAAACAACTTAAAAATACGTTGCAGTTCTGAAAGCGATCAGAACTAATTAAATGATCTGGAACTGTAGGAAGGCCCGAAAGTGCAGGATGATCTGAGTGGCTCGGCTTTTTGACTGCTGAAGAGGTGATTACAACTTCTTGTAGCATTTGGGTAACCATTCGGTATTGCCTTTTACTATGATCTAAATAAGGTAAAAGCACACTGTCGATATTAAGTTTCTCATCGGCTTTGTTTGTATTCTTTACGATTGCTGGGAAGGCGTTTCCATTTAGCATGATCATCATGTTTTTTGCTGCATTGGGGCTACGAGCACTTATATTTGCTTCCGTAGAATCAGGAATGTTTACATTTTCAAATTTAAATTCCCCTCGAACATTAGATTTTGTTTCTGCATAAAAACGACTTTCTGGAACAACCAGCTTAAGGCTACCATTTGAAACGGGCATTCCATTCGATGATCTCAATATTCCTGAAAATTCAATTCCCTGCTCGGGTAAAACACTAATTACAGGTTCCTTTCCTGCAATAATATCCTTATAAGAAAACTTTCTATATCCTTGGGTCATCATTAAAAGGTCGAGGTCAGCTATTTTTTTCTCGTTTATTTGATGGAAGTAATAATTGGGCTTCTCAATAAACCCTTGTAACTCGGATGAAATAAGAAATGAACTCAAAATAGAGATTTCTTCATCTTCATTACTCGGTACCTTTGTTTCATTGTAAACGGAAATCGAGAAATTTCCTTCCACGGGCAAATTTTTTGTCTTAGCCAACACATTCATTTTAACGGGCTGCCGTATTCCATATATCTTTTTGTCGGAGGTTAAGCTCAAGCTAGAATTATTCGGATGCTTCACAAAGACAAGTCGCTCAGCTAATGGTACTCCTTTCGTATCAAAAACTGTTATCTGTATGATCCCCTCAGGGAATTTACTTTTTGGAATGGCTGCCCCGATGTTTAGCGTGTTTAAAGCCGCCTGTGCGGCAAAAGCAATAACTCCCTTGCTACGTGCTATTAGATAGTAGTTCTTGTCTTTATTGGCATTTAAATAGGCTTGGTTGGCACTAATCTGAACCATAATATTACTTGGTGTAATACTAAGTACGGAGAGGCTAATGCCCGACTTTTTAACATCGGGTAATGGAATATTCTTTTTTATCCCATTGGCAAAGGTAAGATTGGCGGTATAGGTTTTACCATTTTCTGGCAATAGTGTGAAGCTACCCATCCCTAAATGTTGGGATTCAATTTTGCTTATCACTTTCCCAGTATTGTCAACTACCTCACCTTTAAGCCCAATTCCTAATCCTTTTTCTTGTATTGCTTTGAAGGCAATTTTAGAATTGATGTTCTCAATTAAATCACCGCCTTCCGGAAAGAACTGCATGTCGGCATTGGTAAATGCATTTTTTAGTGAAAATGTTGAGGTAATCAAGCGGTTCACGTCAACTTCAATGATTGTCTCTAAAACGCCTGTATCTAATGCTGCTTTCTGGCTGGCAGTTAATTTTAAAGCTAATTTACCCATTGCATCAGTTGTTTCACGACCTCGCGCTAGCGTTTCGAATTTGGATATTAACCTCCAATTTACCTTTTTATCGGCCATTGCATTCCCATCCGGATCCTGAAATTTGATATTGGCATTTATCGAGGGATTAGTTGAAGGATTCTCCCCATTGAGGGTGATGCTAGTAATAATCTTCCTATTTATCGCATCTCCGACAGGGATATTTTTAGTAAAAAATAGATCTTCACTAAAGTTTAACATCCAATAGGTATAAGCACGTATTCTATAATTACCTGATTTATAAGCCAAAGGGTCAAGTGTGATACTGCCATAGGCCGATGTGTTGACGATTGGAAGTCTCATAGATCGTACCAGCGTATCGTTCTCAGAAATTAAATCCACATACAATACCTTACTTAAATCAGATGGTTGGTCTTGCCCCATAGCAAGGTAAGCTTTAAACCAAATGGTATCACCAACAGCATAGTATGGTTTATCAAAATGTATGTATACCTTCTCGTAAGGATAATCCTCAACAATTTTTTGAGATTTTTCAATCAAATTGTTTAAGCTAATGGTGTCTTGAGCGATAGCAAAAACAGATTGAAAAAGAATAAAAATAGTGATATAGAAAAATCTTGATAAGTTCATTTGTATACTTTAATAGAATATAACGCTAATATATAGCAAATGATCTTTTTATCACAGATTACATCATTAATTTAGTATTTCTTGTGCTGATTGGCCTTTTTTTCTTTTCAATAGTTGATTGTATACCCCATCCCAAAGATCAATTCTCTTTTGTAAAGATTCTATTGTGGCTTCTTCGGCCTCTTTCCAAAATTGCTCATCT
>NZ_JBIILQ010000229.1:0-4388 GCF_044232565.1 Daejeonella sp.
TCTGGACCGATGTAAATGGAATGATGACCGCCGATCCGAGGATGGTGAAAAAGGCCTTTTCCTTACCTGAACTCTCCTATACCGAAGCCATGGAGCTTTCTTTTTTTGGAGCCAAGGTGATTTATCCTCCAACCATGATTCCGGCATTTTTGAAAAAGATCCCCATCGTAATTCGCAATACTTTTGAGCCTGAATTTCTTGGGACGGTCATTCGCCACGATTGCAAAAAGTCAAATTTGACCATCAAGGGGATCTCATCCATTAATGATATCAGTATCATAAATATAGAGGGTAGCGGAATGGTTGGGAAGGCGGGCTTTAGCGGTCGCTTGTTCTCACTTTTAGCACGTGAGCAGATCAATATTATTTTAATTACGCAATCTTCCTCCGAGCATAGCATCACCTTTGCTATTCACCCCTCCGATGCGGAAAAAGCTCAAAAATTAATCACCCAAGAGTTCGAACTAGAGCTAATGGCTAAAAAAATGGAGGAGCCGGTTTTTGAGCATCATTTATCTGTTTTAGCCATTGTTGGCGAAAATATGAAGCAGACTCCCGGTATATCGGGTAAGCTTTTCTATGCATTGGGCCGTAATGGGATCAATGTGAGGGCTATAGCGCAAGGTTCGTCGGAGTATAATATTTCAGTGGTAATTTCTAAAGGGGACCTAAAAAAGGGACTAAATGCAGTCCATGATGCTTTTTTTGTGGATTTAAATAAAACGCTACACCTTTTTTGTATCGGGACAGGTAATATCGGATCAACTTTATTTAAGCAATTACTAGCTCATCAAGATTTTCTGCAAAAGCATAATGGTCTGCAAATTAAAGTGGTAGGTATCAGCAATTCTCGAAAAATGTTGTTAGATGAAGATGGAATTAAGCTTGAAAATTGGTCGGGCGAGCTTCAAGAACAAGGTGAAACGGCTGATTTAAAAAGTTTTGTCCAAAAAATGAAGTCTATGAACCTCCCCAATTGTGTCTTTGCCGATAATACGGCCAGTCGAGAACCCATCGATTTCTATCATGAGATATTTTGCGCGAACATATCTATCGTAACCTGCAATAAAATTGGAAACTCTGGGTCATTTGCGCAATATAAACAGTTCAGGGATACAGCAAGGCTGCATGGGGTCGACTATTTTTATGAAACTAACGTGGGAGCTGGGCTTCCGATCGTGAAAACACTCAAGGATTTGATGCTAAGTGGGGATCAAATTATGAGTATCGAATCTATTCTTTCAGGTACGATTTCCTATATTTTTAATAATTTTAAGGGAGATATTAGCTTCCATGATGTGGTGCAGCAAGCTCAGGAAAAGGGTTATACAGAGCCGGATCCACGGGATGATCTTCGCGGGACTGACTTTATGCGTAAAATGCTAATTCTGGCTCGTGATGCGGGTTATGAGCTTGAAGCAGAGGATGTTGATATTGAAAGTATGCTTCCCCAATCCTGTATTGATGCCGAATCTGTTGATGATTTTTACCTGGCCCTTAAAGCTGAAAATGTTTTTTTCGAAAACATGAAAAAACAGGCCGAAGATGGTAAAAAGGTATTGCGCTATATTGGAAAACTGGAGAATGGCAAAGTGAAGATCAGCCTGCAAATGGTAGATGATGCTCATCCTTTCTATGCTTTGTCGGGAAGTGATAATATTATTTCATTTACAACTGAAAGATACAGAGAAAGACCGATGGTAGTTAAAGGACCGGGTGCTGGTGCGGAGGTTACTGCAGCAGGTGTTTTTGCGGATATTGTAAATGTTGGGGCAAAAATTATAAGCTTTTAAATTTATGAAGAGATCAATAAATGTTTTTGCTCCCGCAACAGTCGCTAATGTGGTGTGTGGATACGATGTGCTTGGCTTTGCCGTGAATGCGCCAGGAGATGAGGTGATTATGCGTCTAAGGGATGAGCCTGGCGTAATCATCACGAAAATTAGTGGTGATGATGGCCGCTTGCCTTATGATTCGGCAAAAAATACGGTTAGTTTAAGCGTTCAGCATTATCTTAATCATATCGGCCGACCAGAGGTAGGGGTAGAGATTGAATTATTTAAGAAAATGCCTATTGGTAGCGGATTAGGATCTAGCTCTGCAAGTACCGTTGCCGGATTGTTTGCCATAAATACGCTCATGGACAGTCCTTTAAGTAAAATGGAACTGGTGCCCTTTGCCATGAAGGGTGAAGAAATGGCTTGTGGTTTTGGTCATGCAGATAATGTGGCACCCGCTTTGCTCGGAGGCTTTGTGCTAGTTAGAAGCTATGAGCCACTAGATATTATCCAGCTTCCCTACCCTGAAGAACTTTTTTGTTCCATCGTTTTTCCGCAGATTGATGTGCCTACACGGGATGCACGCCAAATTATTCGAAGTAAAATTCTTCTTAAAGATGCGGTGACGCAATGGGGCAATGTGGCAGGATTGGTGGCTGGTTTGTACACGAAAGACATTGATTTAATCGCTAGAAGCATGCAGGATGTAATTGTGGAACCTGTTAGGTCGATTCTAATTCCTGATTTTTATAAACTTCGTGAAATTGCTATGGAAAATGGTGCTTTGAGCTTTGGCATCTCAGGTTCCGGTCCTTCAGTTTTTACGTTCACTAAAAATGAAGATGATGCCCGAATAATAAATGAAAAATTACAAAAACATTTCCTTTGGTTGGATACGGAAAGCATTGCTTATCGGTCGCCAATAAATGGCATGGGACCAATAATTTTAGACTGATGAATTTTTATAGTACAAATAACAAGGACTTGAAAGTCACATTTATGGAGGCGGTGTTTAATAGTTTACCTGCTGATAAGGGACTTTATATGCCGGAAATTATTCCGCAAATGGGGGCCGAATTTATTAAAAATTTACATTCCTATACCCTATCTGAAATTGCTTTTAAAGTCGCGAAGGCATTATTAGATGGAGCAATCCCTGATGATGAACTTCAAAAAATAGTTAGTACAACAATTAATTTTGATGCTCCCCTTGTGGATATTTCTGATAAAATATATGTCTTAGAGCTTTTCCACGGACCATCATTAGCATTTAAGGATTTCGGTGCTCGTTTTATGAGTCGCGTGATGGCCAATTTCATGCAGCAAGGAGAGAAGGAGCTCAATGTGTTGGTGGCTACTTCCGGAGATACAGGCGGGGCAGTTGCCCTAGGTTTTTTGGGTGTTCCCAATACAAGGGTAACGATCCTCTATCCAAAGGGTAAGGTTAGTCCGATTCAAGAGTTACAGCTCACCACCAATTTACAAAATATTCGTGCCATAGAGATTGATGGTACATTTGATGATTGCCAGGCACTGGTGAAAAAGGCATTTAATGATGAGGATTTGAAAAGTCGCTTCCGACTCACATCTGCCAATTCGATTAATATTTCGAGGTTAATTCCGCAAACATTTTACTATTTCTATGCCTATGCCCAATTGCAGCGTAGAGGCATACGAGATGTTATTTTCTCAATCCCAAGTGGTAATTTTGGCAATATCGCTGCCGGTTTACTAGCTTATAAAATGGGCTTACCTGTAAAGCAATTTCTGGCGGCAACCAATATAAACGATACGGTTCCATCATTTTTAGAAACCGGTGTATATCAGGCAAAACCATCTGTTCAAACTTGGTCGAATGCTATGGATGTTGGTGACCCAAGCAATTGGGTGCGAATTATGGATCTTTTTGATGGAAACATGGTAGAACTGAAAAAGGTTTTAACAGCTTATAGTTATACTGATGAGGAAACTCTGGATGCCATCAAGCAGGTTCATGCATACCATGGCTATATCATGTGCCCACATACTGCGATTGCTTATTTGGCGGTAAAAAAATGGAAGAGCGATAATCCTGAGGATACATCATCGGCTGTTTTCTTATCCACTGCTCATCCCTGTAAGTTTCCGGATGTTTTTCCGGAGGAGATTGCTGAGGAAATTGAAATTCCGCCACAAGTCAGGGATTTAGAAGATAAAATGCAAATTCGGATTAGCCTTCAAAATGATTTTGAATCATTCAAAAGCTATCTTTTGGGATATATTTAATGTACGTAGTGACAGCTCGCGTAAAAATCTTTTTTGATGTAAATATTTTAAAATATCGCTTCAGCGATTTTTCTCGTCGGGCCCGGATTACTCATTGTATAAAAGTGTAGAACTGGTGCTCCAATTTTGATCAAATCTTTACACTGAGCGATCATGTGTTCAATTCCCACTTCTCTAACTTCCTTTTCGGATTTACATTTTGCTACCGCCTCACTTAAATCTTCTGGCAAATCAATGTGGAATATTTTCGGCAAGCTAATCATTTGCTTAGATGAAGTGATTGGCTTTAATCCCGGAATAATGGGCACATTGATGCCGTTTTTACGACATAAGTCAACAAATTCA
>NZ_JBIILQ010000316.1:0-4355 GCF_044232565.1 Daejeonella sp.
TTTCCCAATTAATTAATTAATAACAATTTTTAAAAAAAAGGAGACACTATGAAAATCAAAACATTGGCTAGAATAGCCGGAGGAATGCCTTACCAATTTGACATTCGCGAATTATGGAACCGGCTAGTAAATTTAAGCCAGGTAAATATTCTAGAGCAGGGAGAAAACTATTTGGCGACCCTTGCCGCGCCAGGAATGAAAAGGAATGATTTCAAAATTGATCGAAGCGGAAATATGCTTAATATTCTTGGCGAAACAGAAGTAGCGAAAGAAAAAACTTATTCGCATCAAGAACACAATTACAAAAATTTTAATCACAGTTTCACCTTATTTGGATTTATCAACATGAAAAAAGTATTTACATTAATCGCCTTAGTAACAACATTAAGCACTGCGTCTTTTGCGCAGCAGATTGCAAATTTGAACATTACCTTATCGGATGTTCTATCTTTCACTGTAACTACTCCATCGGGATCATTGGATGTAGACTTCGACACCGAGGATGAATACACGAATGGTATTACCGCCATTGCTCCAGATCATGTAAGTGTAACCAGTTCTAGAGGGTATGTAGTGAAAGCAGTGGCAGGAACGGTAACAGGATCAGCATCAATTTCTCCCGGAACAATAAAGATCACTTCAACAGTAGGTGCTACAAATAATGGTAATGTAACTGGAATTACCTATGGTTCAGCAGTAATTCTTCCGGGAACAGGTGGAACAGCAGCTACAGTTATTTCAGCAGCTAATACTTCATGGAGCGGTTCAAATTCAACGAACAAGTTTAATGTTTCATACCTGATCGGTTCGGGTGGTGCCTATGCAGGAAAAGCCACAGGATTAAATGTTGTCCCAGTGGTGTATACTGTAACTCAACAGTAAAATACACTAGAATACTAGTTTATTCCTCTCATCAAGGCCTTTAATCAAAGGCCTTGTTTTTATATAAACATTATGGAGAAAATTCTTTGCTGGCTGTTTAGCTTGGCAATAATTGGCATGAGCCAAAATTTGATGGCGCAGGCTGGTATGACTGTTAGCCCTGGAAAATTGTATTATAAATTAGCTTCTGGCGGAAATGCTACCCAAAAAATTGTAGTTAGCAATCCTAACAGCAGAGATTTGGAAATTGGATTGTCATTAAATGATTGGGATTATGACTCGCTGGGTAATAATCAAACATTTGATGCCGGAGTTCTGAAAACTTCTGCGGCAGATTGGGTCCGTGTGATGCCTGGTTCATATTTTACACTCAAACCAGGTGAAAAGCGGGAGCTTGATGTTATATTAAGTGTACCTACTACCGTTTCTACGGAAATTCCCGTACGTACTGCCATGTTATTTCTCACTCAATTAAATCCTGGCGATGGACGAGCAGCAGATGGCACTTCGATTAAGGTGAGCGTTAGAATGGGAATTAAGATCTATCATTCTTTTGATCAATCTGACGAACGAAATATTGAGGTGATTGATTTCACTGATGTTCTCCCGCATGAAGACGATAAAACTACCGGTGGCTATCTAGAACTGAAGCTGAGTAATACTGGCAAACAATGGTTAGAAGGTAAAATTAAGTGGGAACTGCTAAATACACAAACTGGAGAGAAGAATAAATTGGAAGATCAGGAGATATTTTCCTTGCCTGGAGATCAACGCCTGGTTAGGCAAAAGTTACCTCCTAATATGACCAAAGGCAAGTATACTGCAACAACTATCATCAATTATGGGGATAAGGATGAGTTAAAACTCGTTGAACTTGAGTTCGAACGGTAATTAATATGCAGATGATAAAAATAAACGAAAAAGATTTTAAGATTGTCACTTTTCAATTGATTTTACTAGTTCTAATTTCACTAATTTTTGCCTTTAAGGTAAATTCCCAAACTATTACCGGAACACGTGGTACCCCAGTTACTTTTAACACTAAAACTTCCATTGCAATTACTACCACAAGCAATAATTACCTAACACTTGCTTATGCGATGAGTGCCACAAGTGGTTCTGGCTGGACAGTACGTATTCGGGCTAATTCAGATTTTAGCAATGGAACTGCAACAATAGCTGCAGGCTTTGTATCCTTAGATTATGAATCTCCAATTGGTGGTCCCAGCAATACAAACAGTAGAAATTATCAGACGCTTAGCACTTCTAATTCAAAGTCAATGATTAATTCGGGGAGATCAATTACATCTGGAAATAACGATTTCCAACAAATATTTAATATGAGGGTAACTGGAGGAACTCATTTAGGGGTAAGTGCCGGAACTTATAGTACGACACTTACAGTGCAAGTAATAAGCGACAAAGGAACGGTGATGGCTTCAGACAGTAATATTTTAGTAGAATTTGTTGTGAATTATAGTACCTCTTGTGAAACTGCAGTAATTAGTAGCTATGCAAGTAATCAAGCTAATTTTACTTCTTATGCAGAGCAAATGGCTGGTTTAACAGTAACCGATGCGGTTAGTGTTCAGTACAATCCCAATACAGCTACCTGTGATGAATGGAGTTTAAAAGTTAGGGCAGCAGGAAATTTTACAAACGGAGGCACATCAGTAGCTCCTCAGTATTTGTCATTACGATTTAACCGTGTGAGTGCTGGTACTCCTACGGCTGCTCAAATTGGAGTTTCTACATTTTCAAAGCCGCTAGACAATGTCGATGTTACGCTAATAGGGGGGTCTAATGCCACATTTACAGCTTATTCCTTTACCGAACATAAATTTGATTTACAGATTCAGGGAGGAAACCATCTGGTCATACCCAATGGAGCATATACCGGAACCTTGATATTTTCGCTGTATAATTCAAGTAATGTGCTCGTCTCAACAAGCACGGTGGATGTAACATTCAATATGAATTCCGCTTATAATAGTTTGACTCTTGAGCTGCAAAATTTAGCGAATGAAATTAACCTCGACTTCAATACAATAGCCAATTATACCAATGGAGTATCAGTAACAAAGGTTAGAGGAATGAGAGTTGTTGGTTATCAGCCTTATCAGGTGATGATCAAAACCAGCGGATTAAACCTAGTTTCGGCCAATAATACTAGCATCCCAGTTGCTGCTGTAAATGTTCAGGCAACTAAATTTACCTCCTCTTCTGGAGGGATTTCAACCTTTACACGCCAACTCTCCACGGTCAACCAGGTAATTGTTACAAATCCTATGGTTGATAATACCCAACAAGTAACAGAATATGATCTACAGTACTATACCGCACCAGGTGATAGTAGGCTGTCAGGTAAATCGGGGGTATTTAATACAAGCGTATTATTTATCGTAGTAGCCCAATAATTTCCCCTTTTTATTTATTTGTAGACCTTTTAGGGATATTTAATGTGAAAAAAAATAAGTTAATTACATATTATTTAGACGCCATCACGGAGCTACTTTGTGGTATAAACAAGGTTGTGGATTCGATTTTTTTCCGTTTTAGCTTTGCTTTAGTCTTCTGTATTTTTAATTCTTATCCCACAAATGCACAATCTTCCGATTCATTGATTTTTATTGAGCCATCCAAGAAATTGATCAAGGCATCTAATGAAGAACTGATTGATCTAACCTTGAAGGTGCTTAATAGAAAAACAATACCATTAACTGGGATTATATCAATCAATCTGGAGAGCAGCATGGACCTCATCAGTAAGAATAAAATAGTTGTTAATATTCAACCAGGCGATAGCTTGTTTATACCGGTAAAGGTATTTATTACTAAAAAAACTACCTCAGGAAAAGACCATGTGATTAGGTTTAACCTTACTGATACTGAGAATAACCTGTTGCAGGCAACAGAAACTAAAGTGCAGGTATCAGTTAAAAGAAATGTGAACATGTTTTCATTACTTTCCAGCATACTCCTTGATATGACCTCCGATTCCATCAGGATTCCAATTAGAATATCAAATTCTGGTAATATAGCACAACGTATTACACTAATTAATCGATTCCCTCCTTTATTCCAGAATCAAGCTTTTCATTCCACCTTAGAGTTTATCCTTCAGCCTTCAGCTGATACGCTTATTACTATTACCAAGCCTGTGACCAGAAAAATGTTTGAATCTGAAGGCTTTGACGTAACCTTTACCGGCTTATATTCTAATGGTGATGTATTTGGTATGGCATATATTAGGGTACAAAGTGGCCGAAGCGACCGTGCCTATCGCGATCCATTACAACCGGATGCTTACAATGCGAATAGCATCTCGCTTAGCTCGCAGGGTATGTTCTCAACTAATCAGTCATTTCTTTTTTATGGTCAGGGAGATCTGGAACTCAAGTCTGGAAAATTAGGCTATAGCTTAGATTATACTAAATGGCAGGATTCTTATTCGCCCTCCATGATGAGAAATA
>NZ_JBIILQ010000230.1:0-4351 GCF_044232565.1 Daejeonella sp.
TAATGAGTAAGAATTTCAATATTGGGATTATGATGAATTTGTTCTAATAAAGATCTTTCAATTTCAAAACCAGTAATATCCTTATAATGAAGTACCCTACTTTCTGAATGTCCGCCTTCCTTTGCTAAATCAAATACACCCTTTTTAGTTTTATCGAAAGAAGTACCATATTTAATAATCTCGTCAATTCGTGCCGGCCCTTCCTTAACAACGAGTTCAACGATACGCTTATCACATAAACCATCGCCAGCAATTAAAGTATCTTCAATATGCTTATCAAATGAATCTTCCTCTTTATCAACAACAACGGCTACGCCACCTTGAGCATATTTTGTATTGGATTCATCCTCACTTGCCTTTGTAACTATCAGAACCTTACCATGTTGGGCAGCTTTAAGTGCAAAACTTAGCCCAGCAATTCCAGAACCGACAACTAAAAAATCTACCTTTTTCATAAATAATCTATAAAAACTAGCTCCATAACATAGATGTTAATAAGCAACTCAAAGATGTTAATTTAGTGCCAATACTTGTTGAATAAAAAACAAAGAAGCTTAAAAATAGTTCGACTAATGTTAAATTAACTTATTTTTGAGTAAGTTTTAATCAATTATCACAAAGTAATCCACTTTTAACACATTGAATAAAATCAACATATAAAAAAATAAAATAAAATTAGGTAAAATAAAATACTTGATAATCAAACACATAGTATAATGAATCTGTTTAGAAAGTGTTAATAAATAATTAAAAACAATAAAATAGACAAAAAATAGTCTGATTTATAAACATTACCAACACTCTAATAAACAATAAGATTCTTATTTAAAATATAAATAGTATTTATTGAATAGTTGATAAATGAATACCTTCGAAGAATTAAATAGTAAAGGATTTATAGATGAAGCAATTGATCCCACAATTGATTTATTTGCAGAAATTAAACGATTAAAAAAAGAGAAAAATGCAGTTATACTTGCGCACTTTTATCAGGAGCCAGATATTCAAGATGTCGCGGATTATATCGGTGATAGTTTGGGATTATCACAGGAAGCTGCCAAAACAGATGCAGATATAATTGTTTTTGCTGGTGTACATTTTATGGCTGAAACAGCTAAAATATTATCTCCAGGAAAGAAGGTTTTATTACCAGATCTAAAAGCAGGATGTTCACTGTCAGATAGTTGCCCGCCACGATTATTTGCTAAGTTTAAAGAGAAATATCCTGATCACATGGTAATTACCTATGTGAATTGTACAGCTGAATTAAAAGCAATGAGTGATATTGTTTGTACTTCATCCAATGCAGTTCAAATTGTGGAAAGCTTGCCAAAAGATCAAAAAATAATATTTGGTCCAGATAGAAACCTAGGAGCTTATGTTGCTAAAAAAACAGGACGCGATTTAGTTCTTTGGAATGGTGCCTGTATGGTACATGAGATATTTTCACAGCAAAAAATTTTAAAACTACGAAATAGGCATCCTGAAGCTAAATTTATTGCTCACCCCGAATGTGAAGATGTTATTTTAAAAATGGCTGATTATATTGGATCTACTACTGGTCTTTTGAAGTATACCATCAATAATCCGGCAAATGAATTTATTGTCGCTACAGAAAGTGGAATTATCCATCAAATGGCTAAGGCAAGTCCTAATAAGATCTTTATTCCTGCTCCACCTAATAATTCTTGTGCCTGCAATGATTGTCCGCATATGAAAAGAAATACCTTAGAAAAGTTATATTTATGTCTTAAAAATGATCTTCCTGAGATTAATGTACCTATGGATATTATTTTAAGAGCACAAAAACCTATTGAAAAAATGTTAGATATTTCTGCAAAACTTGGTTTATAATTTATGACTGAACAATCAGCTGGGTTTTTAAAGAATTATGGCAGTATTATTAAATTACTGATTGGTATTAGTGTCGGAACTATTTTAGGTTTAATTTTAGGTGAAAAAGTGGAGGTGCTTAAACCTTTAGGAGATATTTTCTTAAACCTTCTTTTTACGGCTGTTATTCCCTTAATTTTTTTCGCAATTTCTTCTTCTGTTGCCAATATAGATCGGAGCAAAAAAATGGGTAAACTTATGTTTATCACGCTCTTCGTTTTTGTCGGCACGGTACTAATTTCTGCTGCTTTAACTGTTTTAGCGGTTTGGATATTTCCATTACCCCAAAATATGGAAACTACTCTAAAAGTAGTGGATGAATTAAAAACTCAAAATTGGGGACAACAGGCTACTAATTTGCTTACTGTCAATGAATTTTACGAATTATTATCTCGTAAAAGCATGTTAGCATTTATTATATTTTCGTTGCTCGTTGGTTTTGCCACTTCTAGATCAGGTGAGACAGGGGAACCTTTTAAAAAATTCCTACTTGCTGGTGATGAGGTAATGAAGCAATTGCTAATATTAATTATGAAAATTGCTCCAATAGGCTTAGGAGCCTATTTTGCCTATCAAATCGGAGTTTTTGGTCCCCAGCTTTTTGGTACCTACGGTCATTCTATGGCTATTTATTACGGGTTAAGTCTTTTTTATTTTGCAGTTTTTTATTCTCTTTATGCCTATATCGCAGGGGGTAAGCAAGGCATAAAAATTTATTGGAAAAACAATATTATTCCATCGTTTACCGCATTAAGTACCTGCAGCAGTATTGCTACCATTCCATCAAATTTAAGCGCAGCTAGAGCGATGAAGATACCTGATCATATCGCTAATTTAGCTATTCCTTTAGGTGCACCACTTCATAAAGATGGATCGAGTATATCGGCAATCATAAAAATTGCAGCCGTTTTTGCCATTATGGGTAAGGATTTTATGAATACTGAAACTATTCTCATTGCCTTAGGCTTAACCATTATTTTGAGTGTGGTTGAAGGAGGAATTCCTAATGGTGGATACATTGCAGAAATTATGATCATGACTGTTTATAATTTCCCTGTGGAGATGCTTCCCGTGGTAATGATTATCGGAACATTAGTTGACCCTATGGCTACCCTTTTAAATGCAACAGGTGATACTATTTCCGCTATGCTCATTACCCGATTTTCGGAAGGTAAAAACTGGTTAAGAAACGCTTTCTAATAAATTATGAATCCATTTTCATTTATTTTGGGATTATTGGCTTTGTTTTCATTTAATCAGTCAGAAGATCTAAATCAGAAATTTAATACCTCACAACTTATCGTTGTTACAACGGATAACTGGAATAAAATTGAGGGTAAAATGGCTGTTTATGAGTACAGCGATAATAAATGGAAGCTAGTAATGGACAATATTGCGATTGTTACCGGTAGAAGTGGAATGGCTTGGGCAAAAGGTTTACACAGCAATAAATTGAATACGGGCATTTTGAAAAAAGAGGGCGATGGAAATTCACCTGCCGGAATTTTTCACCTTAGCGGACTTTTTGGATATCAAGATATTCAATCTAAAATGAATTCCATTAAAGTAAATGAGCGTACATTTTGTGTAGACGATTCAAAATCAGTATATTATAATCAAATAGTAAGTACCGACACGCTAAAAAAAGATTGGAATTCGGCCGAAACCATGCTTATGAAAAGTGATGCTTACAAATTTGGAATTTTTGTGGATTATAATGTAAACCCTTCAATAGCACAAGATGGATCTTGTATTTTCATGCACATTTGGAGCGGAAGTGATAGTCCCACAGCTGGTTGTACAGCCATGAAAGAGACAGATATTAAAAAGCTGATAGACTTCCTTGACAAGAGCAAAAATCCGATTTTAGTTCAGGCGCCAAGATCAGCATATGAAAAATTAAAGCGCATTTATAAATTACCCTAATTCCTTCGCTTCTCTTGCCTTAAAAATTAGCACCTTTGTATCAAAATATAGAGCATGTTTGAAAATAAGGGACGTACAGAAATTGAGCAATTAGGCGAATTTGGATTAATTGATCATCTCACAAAAAACTTCGAAATTAGTAATAAAACTACCGTTAAAGGTATTGGTGATGACGCTGCCGTTTTAAATTTTGAAGGTAAAAAAACCCTAATATCTACTGATTTATTATTGGAAGGAATCCATTTTGATTTGGCTTATACTCCACTAAAGCACTTGGGCTACAAAGCAGTTCAAGTCAATCTAAGCGATATTTATGCTATGAATGGTACAGCAAATCAAATCACCGTATCCATTGGCTTATCAAGCAAATTTCCATTGGAAGCAGTTGAGGAATTATATCAAGGTATAAGTGTTGCCTGTGAAAAGTACGGGATTGATTTAGTAGGTGGCGATACTAGTTCCTCAAAGCAAGGTTTGATTATAAGTGTAACTAGTATTGGGTTTGCTGATGAAAAAGATATTTGTTATCGAA
>NZ_JBIILQ010000231.1:0-4278 GCF_044232565.1 Daejeonella sp.
GAGTTATTATGTGGATAGAAATATGCCTTTCTATTTTCAGATCCTCTATACTTGAATGAGAAGCCAAAGAGTGCAATATGAGTTAAAATAAATACGATAGTTGTTAAAATCAAAGTGATTTTAAACATAAAGTCGATATCAAGACCATGGACTGATGCTGATTCGTGCATACTCATCGGACCTTGAACTGAATATGACCAGTAAACTCCATAAATACCCACTAGTAAAAGTATACCAAGTAAAACACCATTTATTCGCTGGTTATCTAGCGTAGACTTTTGCCCTTGCATATCGCGACTTATTTCATACACTTTAAGAATTTTCCCAACTATTGCAATAAAAATGCAAACTAAGAGAAACATAAGTAAATAATAAGAGCCTATGCGATAAGCCTCAGAGTAGTCCTTAGCTTCTACTAGAGGTTGCAGATTTTTATAACGCGCAACTGTATCTACCGCAGTACTAATTAATGGTAAAGATGAAGGCGACGATACAGATATAGCAGATTTTGCCGCGCTATCGATAGCTGCCGTTGTTGAACTAACCGTTGAATCCTGAACCTGGGCAAACACTGAATTTCCCATTACAGTAAACGTGCACACTAACAGTGCAGCTACAGTTCTGATATTAAAAATTTCTCTTAACCTCATTTTATTCGTTGTATTTTCTTTTGCTATTAAGAATTATTATTAAATCTGGTGATTTATACTCTCCTCTAAGAAAGGATGATTTTTAGCCACCAAAGATCTTTTGCTAATTTGGTTTAGGGTGAAAAACATGAACAATCCCACAAACCCGATTGCAATACCAATTTCAATTATTCCAAAACCTCTATGTGATTCTACTGTACCCGGCATTATCATCATATAATAATCTAACCAATGTCCACATAATAATATGATACAAACGTACATCAATCTATTCATCTGGCGCTTAGAATCTCTAGCCATTAAAACTAATAGAGGGGCTAGGAAATTAATAATAATATTTAACCAAAACCACGGAAGATATTCAGGTTCCCAACGCTTATAAAAATAAACAGTTTCTTCTGGGATGTTTGCATAATAAATTAGCAAAAATTGAGAAAACCATATGTAAGTCCAAAAAATAGAGAAGGCAAAAATAAATTTACCTAAATCATGTAAATGATTCTCATTAACCCAGCTTAAATAACCAGCTTTTTTCATGAAAATTACAATAAGTGTAATCACACATAAACCACTTACCCACATGGCCGCGAAATTATACCAACCAAACATCGTCGAAAACCAATGTGCTTCCAATGACATGATTGTATCAAAGGCCCAGAGCGGAGTTGTGAAACCGAAAATAATTAAGAAAATTGTAGACCACTTGAAGCTTTTGTCATAAAAAACTAAACCGCCATCTGCTTCTTCACGTTCAGAATATTTAGCAAATAACCAAGCGAAAAAGCTGTAAGCCCCTAAAAACAAAACTAATCTTGTTAAAAAGAAGGGTACATTTAAGTATCCCGATTTCCCAGCGATAAGTTTATCATAGGCGGGACTATTAGGATCTGATAAACCCTCAGCATTCCAGTGATGATACAAATTATGTGTCAAAAGACCAGAAGCAGAAACTATAATAAGAATTAAAGAAGCTACAGGAAGCACTCTCGACATTGCTTGAGGTATTCTGATTAACCCGGTGGCCCAGCCTGCTTGTGCAACATATTGCAAAGCAATAAAGAATAAGCCTGTTGCGCACACGCAAGTAAAGTAATAAGCCATTAAAAGCAAGTTAGCGAAAGTACGCTCCTGCTGTCCTGTAACAAAACCAAAGGCAGCGGCAAGAACTCCTACCACTATTGCTATTAAGGTCCAGGTTTTTAATTTTCCCGAAAATGTAAATTGTTCCGTGAAATTATGAGTATGATTATGATTTCCCATCTGGTTTTAGCAATTGACTATTGTAATTTTTGTAATTCATGAACGTACATAACAACTTTCCACCTCTGCTCAGGGGTTAATTGCGATTTGTGTGGACCCATAAGGTTAACACCATGTGTGATTGTATGGTAAATTTTACCATCAGTTAAATCTTTCATAGAACCACCTCTAGAAGAATTTCCTGTTCCATAAGAAGGTGGAGCAGGAAACTTACCTAACTTAACGATCGAACCATCACCCTTACCCTCTAAACCATGGCACTGAGAACACATATTAAGATAAAGAGTTTTACCCTGCTCTAGCGTTGGAACAGAAACAGGCAATGGATTACTTAAAGATGCACCCGCTGCCACATATCCTTCATTGGTATTTGGATAAACATCGTTTTTATCGAAGCCAACCGGCATTGTTCCTGCAGGAGGTACTTGTGCTGTTTTACCGTCTTTAAAATTCTTATTAGCTTGATCAGGATTGTAAGCAATCGGATCATACATATTTCGTGCAAATTCTAATCCCGTACTTCTATTATCCGAACAAGACGAAATAACTGAAGCCGCAGCAACAGTTAAGAAAACGATACAAATTATTAGGAGCTTATTCATAACTAACATATTTCCTTTCGTTGTGCTTAACTTCAACAGCACCTGCTTCTTTTAAAATATTATCAATTTTATCATGTTCTGCATTGTCTTTTGCATCAATTGCAATTACAAATCTATCATTTGTAGCACGCAGATCCATTACTCTTGGCGCACGACCTGGAGCCAAATGGTTAACGAAAAAGTAAGTCCCAACCATTCCAAATGCCGCGAACAAAACTGTCAATTCAAACATAATTGGCACAAAGTCTGGGAAAGCAAAGTGAGGCTTACCACCAACGTTCATTGGCCAATCAATAACCAACATGTAGGTGATCATTGAAATGGCAGTTATCGTTCCTGTTAAACCAAAACCAAATGCCACCCTTCCTAAGCGTGAGCGCTTGATTCCAAGCTTATCTTCAATCCCGTGAATAGGCATCGGGGTATAAACATCATAGATACTGACCTTATTTTCTTGAAGCTTACCTATTCCATGCATCAGATCATCTGGATCCTCAAAATGACCTAAAATATATTTTATATTACTCATCTGTATAATTTCTTATTGACCTACCCTTGGTGAAACACTATCATATTTCTCAAGAGATTCAAGATAATAATCTGCTTGGCCCTTATCTACTGCCTTGTCTTCAATTAGTTTTCGCTTGGCCTGATCACTTGAACTCTTAAGCAAGAGCTTAACCTCAGCCATCGCAATAGCAGGTAAAACCCTCAAGAACAATAAGAACAGGGTAAAAAACAAACCGATTGACCCAATGAAAATACCCACATCAACCCAACTAGGATAAAACATAACCCAACTTGAAGGAAGATAATCACGGTGTAATGAAGTTACTATAATTACAAATCGTTCGAACCACATACCTATGTTCACAACAATTGACAATAACCAAGATAGCGCGATACTTGTACGGATTTTTTTGAACCAGAAGAGCTGCGGAGAAATCACATTACAGGTCATCATGATCCAATATGCCCAAGCATACGGACCACTAACTCTATTCAAAAATGCATATTGCTCGTATTCAACACCAGAATACCATGCAATAAATAATTCGGTTAAATAAGCTACACCTACAATAGAACCTGTAAGAATGATGATCTTATTCATCGATTCAATATGGAACATAGTAATGTAGTTTTCAAAGTTCATTACTTTACGTGTTACCAACAATAAAGTCTGAACCATTGCAAATCCTGAGAAGATCGCTCCAGCAACAAAGTACGGAGGGAAAATCGTGGTGTGCCATCCAGGAATAACCGAAGTTGCAAAGTCCATGGATACAATAGTGTGTACCGAAAGAACAAGTGGAGTTGAAACACCTGCAAGTATCAATGATACCAATTCAAAACGCTGCCATGTTTTTACAGAGCCATTCCATCCAAAAGAAAGAATAGAATAGATACGACGACGGGTACCAATTGCACGGTCACGGATAGTAGCAATATCAGGAAGTAAACCTGTATACCAGAATACTAAAGAAACCGAGAAATAAGTGGAGATTGCAAATACGTCCCATACCAATGGGGAGTTAAAGTTCACCCACAAAGAACCATATTGATTCGGTAAAGGAAGAGCCCAGTGGAATAACCAAGGACGACCCATGTGGGAAATGATGTACGAAGCAGCACAAATAACAGCAAAAATTGTCATTGCCTCTGCCGATCGGTTAATGGAGTTTCGCCAGTTCTGACGAAAAAGGAGCAATACAGCCGAAATTAGCGTTCCGGCATGACCAATACCTACCCACCAAACGAAACCTGTA
>NZ_JBIILQ010000047.1:0-14127 GCF_044232565.1 Daejeonella sp.
CTCCATCAACCTGTGCTGGAGTTTTCCAAAAACTTTCACTAGCAAAGTAATCTTCTGGTGCTAAATCCAGCTTTTGGCATGCGCTGAAAGTCATAATCAGCACGATACTTAATACACTTCTATATATTTTTTTCATCTTGTTTATATTTTTATACATCCTTTTTAGTGAGTTAAAATGTTACCTGAGCACCAAAAATTAAGATACGTGGTAATGGGTAACCTCCTGAACCGCCAATACCGATACTTCCTGACTCCGGAGAGTATAAGGTCGATTCACTGAAATAGGCTAAGTTCTGACCAGAAACAGATAAATTAATGTTTTGGCTCTTCACTTTATTCGCCCATTTTGTTGGCAATGAATAGGTAATATTCACTTCTCTTAATGCTAGGTAATCACCTTTTTTATAAAACATACTTGACTCTCTGAACGTATTGTTTTTGTACAATTGATCTGCCCAGTAATAGGTTGGGTAAGTAGCATTCGTATTTGTAGGAGTGTAAGTATCAAATACTTCATCGGTAGTATTGAATGTGCCCTGAGCATTACTTAAGAACCATGCACGGGGACCGTCATAAGAAACAAAACCCAATGCATAATCAAAGCGAGAATACATGGCCAAGTTTTTCCATTTTACATTAGCACCAAATCCGCCAACCCACTGTGGAACTGTTCTTCCCATTTCAACACGGTCGAAAGAGTTGATTGTTCCATCTCCATTCACGTCCTGCCATTGTACATCACCCAAAGCTATGGGGAATACGGTTGCTTTTTGAGCAGTAGTCATTCCATTATAAATACCAGGACCCACTAATCGCTTAGCACCTAATAAATCTGTTCTATTTGCATGATTATCAAGATCAGTTTGATTTCTATACAGTCCCTGAGCAACATAAGCATAAGCCATATTCGGATCTTGACCTTCTTGAGTTCCGCCAACAAATACCAATTGCCCAGTTTTAGGATCATATACTTCGAAACCACCAATACGATTGTTTAATAAACCGTTAGTAGGTAATTTTAATACCTTATTGGAATTGTAAGCAATGTTTGCAGAGAAGTTAATGGTCCAATCGCGTTTACGCAATACATTATAGTTTGCATCAACTTCAATACCTCTATTTTGCATACTTCCATTATTAGTTGTTAATGAAGTAAATCCAGAAGTTGCAGGAAGAGTGAAGCTGGAAATTTTATCAGATGTTGTACGATCATAATAAGCAACCGACAAATCTAGTCGGTCAAGTAAACGAGTCTCTAAACCAAACTCATAAGTCGCAGAACGCTCCCATAATAAATTAGGGAAAGGCAATCCACCTGCAAGGTAACCCACTCTACCATCGTATTTATTGGTTGAGTAAGAGCCTTGTAAGCCATACTGACTAATTCCACTTACATTACCATTTTCACCATAACTAGCTCTTAACTTTAAAGAGTTAACCACATTGGTAAAGGACTTGAAAAAATCTTCTTTATGGATATTCCAACCTGCCGAAACACCTGGGAAATTACCCCAACGGTTATTTAACAATTTAGAGTAACCATCACGACGGAAAGTTAAGGTTAAGAGATATTTTTCGTCATAATCGTAATTCGCGCGACTAAAGAAAGATAAAATGCTTTCTCTATTGTGGTAAGAATCTACAGCACGTCTATCCTTATCAGAATTAGTTAAAGCTAAATCCATGAAATCGTCTGATGGAGCACCAGAGCCAGAAGCAGAAAGACCTTTAGAATAACTATCAAAAAATTCAGATCCCGCCATTACATCGAAATGATGTTTCTCTAATAAAGTAGCACGATAATTCAAAACACCATTAAATGTTTGATTTAGCGTACGACCAAATGAAGCACTGCTTGAACGAGTTACGTTAATATTTCCAGGATTATTTAAGTAATCTTTGTTAAATGCTTCATTGAAACCTTCATCATAGTAAAAGTTTCCACTCGCTCTAAAGCTTAAGTTTGGAAGAAAATTAACTTTAAAAGCTTGCGACAAAGTAAATTTATTCGTGTTATTTCTTCTAATAAATTGAGCATCATTTACTGCTGGGTTACCATCACCAAGATCACGCCCAATTAATAAATCACCTTTTTCATTTACGCCTCTCATAGTTGGAGGAGCACCCAATGCGCGGGTTAAATAATTGCCTTCACCAGAAGTTACTGGATCACGCCATTTTGCATCCGCAAAGTTTAAATTAGATGTAGATGTTAACCAAGGCTTTACTTTATACTCGCCATTAAAAACGAAAGTTAAACGCTTATAGAAAGTGTTTATTGGCATACCTGCTTCATCATAAGCACCTAAACCAGCGTAATAGCTTCCATTTTTGTTACCACCTGTCATCGAAACATTATAATCTTGAGTCAATGCTTGATCACGTAAAGCATAGTCTTTATAACTAAAATTATTGAAAATCAATTCTCTACCTGTTATCGGATCAGTCATTGTTTCCCAGCCATCTTGTAATTTTATCCTGTTTACATCATCTAAAAACATAGTGCTCCATACGGCATTACCTGTAACATTTCCATCCAAGAAATTACCAGCAGCATCTTTAAATAAGTTACCCGTTCCAAAAGGACCAGTTGAAGTTAATTGCGTTAAACGACCAGGCTCATAAACACCAGAGTTTTGAACAGCCTTTCTTGACCAGTACAAATAATCTCTACCATTTAAGAAATTGAATGGGATATTTAACTTATTCACACCTGTTTTACCCTTGAAGGAAATGTTGGAAACACCATCCTTACCTGTTTTAGTGGTAATTAAAATAACACCATTATTCGCTCTTGCACCATAAATAGCAGTTGCAGAGGCATCTTTTAAAACCTCAATAGATTCGATATCATCTTGATTAATATCACTGAAACCACCACGAAGTAAACCATCAACGATAACCAATGGAGAACCACCGCCACCGTAAGAAGTACCACCACGTAAAACAATGTTCGGCACAGCTCCTGGTCTACCAGATGTTTGTTGAACTCTTAAGCCCGGAATAGTTCCTGCCAAAGCAGAAGCTGGATTGGAACGAATACCTGTTTCCAATACTTTAGGATCTAATTTCGATACTGAACCTGTAATGGTGGATCTCTTTTGAGTACCATAACCCATAACAATGATCTCATCTAATTGAGATACATCCATTTTAAGGGAAGCATTTACCACGCTAGAAGAGCCAACTGGAATCTCTAGGTTTAAAAACCCTACAAAACGAAAAACTAAAATATCGCCATTGGTTGCATCAATAGAGTAATCTCCATTGGCATCACTTTGAGTACTTACAGTTTTCCCTTTCACTTGAATAGTTACACCGGGTAGCGACAGCTTATCGTCATCTGAAATGACACGGCCTGTAATTTTACCGGTTTGAGCTTGTGCAACAGTAAAAAGCAAGATGGCCATTACTGAAA
Organism: Daejeonella sp.; assembly: GCF_044232565.1. Classification (GTDB taxonomy): domain Bacteria; phylum Bacteroidota; class Bacteroidia; order Sphingobacteriales; family Sphingobacteriaceae; genus Daejeonella. The sequence goes on from NZ_JBIILQ010000047.1 coordinate 3,419, forward strand.
ACAAACACCTTAATAAGGTATTTTTTGATTTCATAATTCTTTAATTAAGTTTGTATTATGTATGACATAATACAAACTTGTTTTTTTAATTTTACATTTCCAAATTTTATATCAGTTTTTTTTATTGCTTGGAAAAATAAAATGGTTTTATAAGACCATGATTTTTAATAAATTGCGTCACAAAATGAAAAATATTAATAGCGATAACGAGCTTCAAAAGATTGATAACACCTCACTGGTTGATCGTGTTGAGAAGAAAATCATAGAATTTTTAACCGAAAAGAACCTTAAAGTTGGCGATTCAATACCGAAGGAGCTTGAGCTATCAGCAGCACTTGGTGTAAGTCGCACGGTTATTCGGGAAGCATTATCGCGCCTCCGCATGATCGGATTACTTGAATCCAAGAAGAAAAAAGGATCTGTTATTACTAGTCCCGATTTAATTTCAATCATCGGTAAAAGCATGGACCCTAGGCTTTTAGATGATGAAACCTTAAAAGAAATTTTCGAAATGCGCTTATCGCTTGAAATAGGAATGGCCGATTTTATTGTGGAGCGTGTAACAGAAGAGGATATTAAAGAACTCAGAGAAATTGTTGCAAACGACCCACCACGATCATTTGATACCTTATTTCTTATTGAACAAGAGATAAAATTCCACGGTAAGCTTTACGAAATCACAAAAAATAAAACTTTAAAGAAATTCCAAAAGCTCTTACTTCCTGTTTTTAATTATGTGCATTTGAGTGGTTTGCTAAAGAAACCCATGACTAATAAAAAATATGCATCACATAAGGAATTGGTGGATGTGATTGAATCTAGAGATGCTGAGGCCTTCAGAAATGCCATGCGGAGTCATCTTGAGAATCATTTTGCACGAATATTTTCTTAATCAGACCCTCTTGACTGAAGCTTATTTTCCATTCTCTCTTCATAATTTTTTTAAAATTTAGGAAATTACCTCAAAGTTGATTTTGTAGAAATTTTTGCGCTTATCATTTCTCCTAATCCACCAACAACACACCCCTACACAGGCCCTGGGGTAAATCTGCGAGGATCTTTAAGGCCAGTTAAACTGCATAGCATAAATTAAAAAACTCATTACAGCAAAAACCATTGCGAATTGAAGAAGTCTGAAAACTCTATTTAATTTGCCAATCTATAGTGAGCTTTATTAGAAGCTTCGGACTAAAAAAGAGTGTTTGTTCATTTACACTACCAATAAATACCGTACATGGCTGCTACAAAGCCAATTACAATTAAAGCACCGACTGTAAATGCTGCTGTAGGCTTAAACATGCTGCTATCCACTTCTAATCCAACAGCTTTATCTCCATTCCTATTTTCATACATACTGATAAAAAACATCAGCACCACACAAATCACAAAAACAAAACCCATGCGGTCAATAAAAGGAATTTCATACACTCCCTCCGCATTTGGTATGGCATAACCTGAAGCATAGAGGAATTCTAGATCAATATAATTGGGTGAAATTTTAAAGAGTACCGACAAGATAAAACCACCAATAGTTGCAAATAAAGCGGCATTTGAAGTGGTTTTCTTCCAAAAGAAACCTAATATGAACATGGCAAAAATTCCAGGTGAAACAAAGCCGGTATATTCCTGAATGTATTGAAATCCTCCTTTTTTATCGATTCCCAAATACGGGGCAATCGCTACAGCTATAATCATCGAGAGAATGATAACCAAACGCCCCACTTGCACTTGTTTCTCTTCACTTGCCGCTGGATTTATTTTCTTCTTATAAATATCCAAAGTAAAAATGGTAGCAATGCTATTTGCTTTTCCGGCCAATGAAGCCACTACAGCAGCTGTTAAAGCCGCAAACGATAGTCCCTTGAGCCCCACAGGCAATAAATTCAATAATACCGGATAGGCACGATCTGCTACCACCTCTCCATTCAAAGTCATTTCTGTAGTGAATACTCCTTCTTTATATAGCACAAATGCGGCAATACCTGGCAAAACAACAATTACAGGCATTAATAATTTAAGAAATGCAGCAAATAAAATTCCGCTACGGGCAGTTTGCAAATCTGCGCCCAATGCCCTCTGCGTAATGTATTGATTACAACCCCAATAATTTAAGTTTACAATCCACATACCACCAACTAGCACCGCTAATCCCGGTAAATCCATATAATAAGGATCTTCTTTCTTGAAAATCATTTTAAAATGATCTGCAGAATTCTCTGTAATAAAATTAAATCCATTTAATGCCCCCGACGAACCATAATGCTCAGCCACAAGATCTAGAGCAAGATAAGTAGTCACTAAACCTCCCAAAATCAAAAATACTACTTGAATAACGTCGGTATAACCAATTACATTCATCCCCCCAAGGGTAATTACGACGGCAAATACCGCCAAAGCCATCATGCAAAGTCCGAAATCTAAACCCGAAATACTACTAATAGCCAGAGCCCCCAAGAAAAGAATGGAAGTTAGATTGACAACTACATATAAAAGCAGCCAGAATACCGCCATGATCATGGCCACCGTATCATTATACCTCGTTTTTAAAAACTGAGGCATGGTATAAATTTTGTTCTTGAGATAAATAGGAATGAAAAAAACCGCCACAATAATCAGGGTTACTGCCGCAAGCCATTCATAAGCCGCAATAGCAAGTCCCATGGTAAATCCAGAGCCACTCATCCCTATAAATTGCTCCGCAGATATGTTAGATGCAATTAGAGAAGCACCAATGGCCCACCAAGTGAGTGAATCTTTTGCTAAAAAATAGTCTTTGGAATCTTCATGCTTCTTTTTCTTGTAAACATACCATCCATAGGTGCTTACAATAATGAAATAAATAAAGAAGACGATATAGTCAGGTGTTTGCATAATCTTAACAGGTTGAATAATTAAACCTATTAAAAATTTTGCAATAATTTATCTAAAGTGTCTATGAAATTGGATGGCAAAAAGAAATTCGCGGATGCAGCAAAAGATGGTGTTAAAATATTAAAATCCCTAAAACAAGGTATTTAGTTAAAAAGCAATGTGTTTTTAATAGCCCGTAAGCTCCCCACGCAAATCCGTTTCAAGGTATTCAGCAATTTTTTTATTGCTTTTTACATTTCCTAAAAGGTACATGAGCTTGGTAACCGCAGCTTCAAAAGTCATGTCGTAACCACTTACTACACCCATTTCTAGAAGCTCTCTACTGGTTTCATAACGTCCAAGCTCCACTGTTCCAACCTTGCATTGGGAAATATTTAAAATCAATTTGCCCGCCTTAATTGCATCTCTCAATTGATTAAGGAACCACTCTTGTGTGGATGTATTTCCTGATCCGAAGGTTTCCATGATCACGGCCTTACATTCTGCTGAGAGGGCTGCTTTTACAATCGCCGGACTAATACCTGGGTATAATTTTAGAATTCCTATGGCACTATCTAGCTTCGTATGGAATTTTACCGGCTCCCCACTTGGCTTTAAAATAACGTTTTTATTAAATTTAAGGTAAACACCTGCTTCGGCAAGAACTGGGTAGTTTGGCGATCGAAAAGCCTCAAACTTCTCTGAATTATATTTGAATGAGCGGTTTGCTCTAAAAAGTTTGTAATCAAAATAAATACATACTTCCGGAACCATTGCCTTCCCCTTGCGCTTTTCTGCGGCAATCTCTAGGGCGGTAATTAAATTTTCTTTGGCATCCGTTCGGATACCATTAACAGGCAGCTGCGAACCAGTAAAAATTACTGGCTTTGCAAGATTTTCAATCATGAAGCTCAAGGCTGATGCCGTGTATGACATCGTATCTGAACCATGAAGTACTACAAAACCATCGTAATTGTTATATTCAAGTTCAATGAGTTGGGCGAGTTCTTTGTACACCTCCGGACTCATATTGGAGGAGTCGATGAGCGGATCGAAAGAATGGACTTTAAACTTATATTTTAATCTTTTTAATTCGGGTACATGATCTGTAATTTGCTCAAAATTAAAGGGAACAAGCACCCCCGAATTTGGATCATTAATCATACCGATTGTTCCTCCGGTATAGATAATCAGAACATTAGTCATGGATTCCTATATTAATAATGAATTATAAAATTGCACAAATGAACTCATTTTCAGGTTAAAAAAAATAGAATTAAGCTATATTTTAAATTCCAAACACTAATCTAGAGTTTTGTGTAGTAATTTCAGCTATATCTTCGATGCTAATTTGTTTAATATCTGCCAGTTTCTGAGCCACATATACTAAATAACTGCTTTCATTGGGCTTCCCTCGAAAAGGAACTGGCGTTAAATAAGGCGAATCGGTTTCAAGAACAATATGTTCTAAAGGGATTTTCGCAACAACTTGGTCTAAACCTGAATTTTTATACGTCAATACCCCACCTATTCCAAGGTAAAAGCCCAACTTAATTACCTTCTCCGCTTGCTCTAAAGTCCCGGAAAAACAATGAAATATCCCTCTCAACTTTTCGTCCTTTAATTCGCAAAGAATTTCAAAAATCTCGTCAAAAGCTTCTCTACAATGAATAACAATGGGTAAATCTAATTGCTTTGCCCAAGCAATTTGAGTTCGGAAAGCTTCTTTTTGTATACTCAAGGTGGTTTTATCCCAATGTAAGTCAATTCCGATCTCGCCAATAGCATAAACCTTTCTTTGAGCAATTTCCCGCTCAATAGTGGCCAATTCATCTTTGTAATTGGCCTTCACATCACATGGATGAAGCCCCAACATCGGGAAACAATGGGCTGGGTATTGCTCCGCCAGACTAAACACCAAAGGGATAGACACCGAATCTACGTTAGGTAGGAAAAGTCGACTAACCTTGTTTTCAAGACACCTAGCCATGAGCGCAGCCCGTAATTCCAGATCCCTTTCGTAATATAAATGTGTATGTGTATCGGTTAAGATCATGATGCAAATTAACAAAAATGCCCTCAGTTTTCGCTGAAGGCATGTAATCTTATTTAATCAAGTGTTTCAACTGAATAATTTCCTTTTCTTCAAGATATCTCCATCTGCCTCTAGGAAGATCCTTTTTGGTAAGATGTGAATAAACTACACGGTCTAGTTTCACCACTTCGTAGCCAAGGCTTTCAAAAATCCGACGAACTACCCTATTTTTACCGCTATGGATTTGGATTCCAACTTCTTTTTTACTTCCACCAGCTACATAACTCACCGCATCAGGCTTAATTAAACCATCTTCTAGCTCAATGCCGAAGGCGATTTTATTCATATCACCTTGAGATAAACTCTTGTTTAACTCTACTTGATAAAGTTTAGTGATACTATTTCGTGGATGCGACAATTTCTCTGCCAAATCCCCATCATTGGTCATTAATAATAGACCTGTGGTATTACGATCTAGCCTACCAACAGGATAAATACGTTCACGAGATGCTTTTTCAACCAAACTCATGACAGTTTTACGCTCTTGCGGATCATCTGTTGTGGTGATATAATCTTTTGGCTTATTTAAAAGCACATATACGTTCTTTTCACGCTTGAGCGACTCACCATTATAGCGAACCGAATCTTTTGCAGGATCTACCTTGAAGCCAAGTTCTGTAACTGGCTCCCCATTCACAGAAACTACCCCTGCCGCAATAAGCTCATCTGCTTTACGCCTTGAACAAATTCCTGCATTGGCGATAAAACGATTTAAACGAATTAGTCCGTCATCACTTTTAGGCGCTGCCGGCTTTTTACTGCGTTTATTAACAAAGCGCTCCTCAGAAGTCCACTTTTTATCCTCTGACCTAAACGTTGGGCTATCGGATGAAGAGTATTCTTCTTTTACACGTGATTTGAATGGCTTATCGTTGAAGCGCTTAACGGGCGCATTTTTGTCTGAATATTTATTTTCACGAGGGGCAAATGGCTTTTCACCTGTCGAACTTTTTGTAAACGGTCTTTTCTCGCCACTAGGTCTGTTGCCAAATGGTTTCGCTCCTTGTGGCCGATCGCCAAATGCTCTTTTTTCACCACTAGGCCTATTTCCATAAGGTTTATCACCTTGTGGTCTAGCTCCTTGTGGACGATCGCCAAATGAACTTTCTCCCTGAGGCTTTCTACCATAAGAACGCTCTCCTGAAGGTCTTTCCTCTGCTCCACCGGAGCGACCAAAGCTTTTGGGACTCCTTTTATCGGAGGAAAAGCTCGATCCTGGCCTATCTTCTGTCTTTTTAAAACCGGCTTTAAATGGTTTTTTAGATGTATCCGAAAACAATTTCTTTTTGGTACTGCTTGAGCTATCAGATCTGTCAGATTTAAAAGAATTACCTTTTGATGATGAGCTTGACGTACGTTTTGAATTTTCGGATTTGTCGTCCCGACTGTTCCTTTTGCTTTTGAATGGCATGATTAATGTTTATACCTTTAAGAGAGAACAACAAAGATAGTTAAAAATACCGAAAAGAGCTGAACCAATGAGAATTACGGTTAAAAAAAACAAGCTTTTTAAGCTAAAAAACTTAGTCTAATCTCAGGCTTCATTTCATAACTATTTGATAATTAGATAAATGTTGGTATCTTTGCACATTATTGATACCTAATTATAAAAGAAAGGTTCGAATGATAAAGAAACACCTAATTACGTGTTCAGGAATGCTGGGCTTACTTTTAATTGCCAAATTGTTTATATTTAGTAAGCCAGACAATCTCAGCACCTTCGTTAATGTCGGTTCTGAATACTCAAAAATTGAAATCACTAAGGACCCTTATCTGCAACAATTAAACTTTGCAGAGGAGAAGTTCCCCATGAATAATCACTACGTTTTGAAAAAAATGGAAGCTTCACTTAGGGCGCATTCCTTTCAAAAACTACAAACATCTCAGCTACACCGTCTGGCAAATAAATGGTTTCCTATAATTGAGCCTATTTTGAAAAAGCATGGTATTCCTGCCGACTTTAAATATATGCCTCTAGTGGAGAGCGGTCTCAAATCTGGAACTTCCCCAAAAGGAGCTAAAGGTTACTGGCAATTTATGCCAAATACTGCCCGCGATTTTGGATTAAAGGTTAATGCTGCTGTTGATGAGCGACAAGACATTGAAAAATCAACCATTGCCGCAGCGAAATATTTAAAGTCTCTGTACCGTGAATTTGGAAGCTGGACACTCGCCGCAGCTGCCTATAATATTGGCGAAGGTGGTTTAAGAAAGCAGATGAAGCATCAAAAACAAGACAATTATTTTAAGATAAAATTCAATAGGGAGACCGCATCTTACGTCTACAAATTAATTGCTGTGAAAGAGATTATTGAAAATCCAACGCGCCATGGCTATACCAGCAGAGTGAGCACACTTTTAGCGCAAGAGAACACAAAACTCCAAAAACAATTTCTATTTGAAGGCGTAATGGCCTCAACAACACCACAGATTTTGATAAACTAAAGGGTATAAACCAAATTTAAAAAGGCTAAATTTCTTTAGCCTTTTTTTTATGGCCTTATTTTGTCCAATTGTTTCCCTTAAACCATTTTAATTTAAGCATAATCAGGTAAAATTTTAGAATTATACAGCTATTTTTCGCGCGAAAAAAGAATCCCTACCTTAAAAAATCGCATCTTTGCAAAAATTTAGAGCGAGTATTCAATTTATGAATAAATCTAATCCCGATCTTGGCGAACAAAGTGAAGTAGAAGTATTTGGTGCTAGGGTTCACAACTTAAAAAATATTGATGTTTCCTTTCCACGCAATAAACTGGTTGTAATAACCGGTCTGAGCGGCAGCGGAAAATCGTCATTGGCATTCGATACTATTTATGCTGAAGGACAGCGTAGGTACATGGAAACCTTCAGTGCTTATTCCCGACAGTTTTTGGGTGGCATGGAGCGCCCAGATGTTGATAAAATTTCAGGATTGAGCCCCGTAATTGCAATCGAACAAAAAACTACCAGCAAAAACCCTCGTTCAACAGTCGGCACAATTACCGAAATCTATGATTTTATGCGCCTTTTATATGCCCGTACTGGGGAAGCGTATTCCTATGTCAGCGGACTAAAAATGGAGCGCATGACCGAGGATCAGATTCTAAAAAGCATCATTGAGAAATTTAATGGCCAAGCGATAAATATACTCGCCCCTGTAGTAAAAGGTCGTAAGGGGCATTATCGTGAACTTTTTGAGCAAATCCGCAAGCAAGGTTATTTAAAAGTGAGGGTCGACGGTGAAATTCTAGACCTCTCCCCCAAAATGCAGATTGACCGATATAAAATACATGATATTGAGATGGTTATCGATCGCCTACTTGTAAGCGACGAGGATAAAAAAAGACTTTACGATTCAATACAATCGGCTTTAAAAGTCTCAAAAGGTATCATCAAAATCAGCGATAAAGAAAATAAAGAATTTTTCTACAGTAAGTACCTGATGGATCCCATTTCAGGGATATCTTACGATGAACCGCAACCAAATACCTTCTCATTTAATTCGCCTTATGGGGCTTGCGAGCGCTGCAGCGGATTAGGTTACATTTTCGAGGTGGATAGAAACTCCGTGATTCCAAATCCGAAATTGAGCATTTTACAGGGTGGGCTAGCACCGCTTGGTGAGTATCGCGAGACTTGGGTGTTTCAGATTTTAAAAGCTTTAGCTAAAAAATATAACTTTTCCTTATCCACCCCAATTGAAAAAATTCCAGAAGAGCTTATTGAGATAATACTAAATGGCTCTGAAGATATTATTAGTGTTCCAGTAGAATACAATAAATGGAATGTTCAAAATTATCAGATTGAATTCGATGGCATTATAAAAATGCTGGAAGAACAAACGGAACGCCGTGGTGATGATATTGGCGAAGATCTGGAGAACTATAGGATACTAAAAAGTTGCCCAGAATGCTTGGGTGCCAGACTTAAAAAGGAGTCGCTTCATATAAAAGTGGACAACAAGAATATTTATGAACTTGCTTGCATGGATATTTCCAAGCTTAGCGAGTGGTTCGTCGATCTTGAAAATCGCTTAACAGAGCGCCAAAATACCATTGCTAAAGAGATTTTAAAAGAGATACGATCTAGAATAGGGTTTTTATTAGATGTGGGGCTAAACTATCTTACTCTCAATCGAACTGCCAAAACATTGTCGGGCGGCGAAGCTCAACGTATCCGCCTAGCTACACAAATCGGGTCCCAATTGGTTAATGTGCTTTACATTCTTGATGAGCCGAGTATCGGACTTCATCAGAGGGATAATGCACGATTGATTTCGGCCCTAAAAAACTTGCGTGACATCGGAAATTCAGTGCTGGTTGTGGAGCATGATAAGGACATGATCATGAATGCAGACCATGTAATTGATATGGGACCTGCTGCGGGTGAGCATGGTGGACGGGTTGTGGGGCAAGGAACTCCTGCCGAATTTGCAAAGGCGCAAACTCTTACAAACGACTACATTAGCGGAAGACGAGAAATCGCTATTCCAAAGCAAAGGAGAAAAGGCAATGGCCACTCATTAATACTTAAAAATGCAACAGGCAATAATCTGCAGAACGTTTCAGTAGAATTCCCTTTAGGGAAGTTAATCTGTGTTAGCGGGGTTTCCGGAAGTGGTAAATCCACATTGATTGCCGAAACTCTTTACCCAATTCTTAATCATCACTTTTTTAGGGCTAAGAAAAAGCCTATGCCTTACAAAAAAATTGAGGGGTTGGAACATATTGATAAGGTTATTGAGATTGATCAAACACCAATCGGAAGAACACCGAGATCGAACCCTTCCACTTATACCGGCGTATTTTCAGATATCAGAAACCTCTATGTCATGCTTCCTGAAGCAAAAATTAGAGGCTATAAACCCGGTCGCTTCTCCTTCAATGTAAAGGGCGGACGTTGTGAAACCTGTCAAGGCGCCGGAATGAAGCTCATCGAAATGAATTTCTTGCCTGATGTTCAGGTTCCATGTGAGGAATGTAGTGGAAAACGCTATAATCGAGAGACACTTGAAGTGCGATACCGTGGGAAGTCGATTAGCGATGTGCTGGACATGAGCATTGAGGAGGCTGTTGCATTTTTCGAACCCATTCCAGCCATTTACCGGAAAATTAAAACCTTGCAAGAGGTCGGACTAGGTTATATTCGCCTCGGACAAGCATCTACGACCTTATCGGGCGGCGAGGCACAACGTGTCAAATTAGCAACCGAACTATCCAAAAAGGATACAGGAAATACTTTTTACATCCTTGATGAACCCACAACGGGACTTCATTTTGAAGATATTAATGTCCTTTTAGGCGTTTTAAATAGATTGGTAGATCAAGGTAATACCATTTTGGTTATTGAGCACAACCTAGATGTTGTAAAAGTATCTGATTGGGTAATTGATCTTGGTCCCGAGGGTGGTTCAGGTGGCGGTCAAATCCTCTTTGAAGGTACTCCAGAGCAATTGATAAAGGTTGAAAAAAGCCATACTGGAAGGTTTTTGAAGATGGAGTTTTAAGAGAAAATCCTAGCTCTTAGCACCCTTTCTTGTCCTAAAATGAGTTTAATTCTTCTTTCATTTGTTTACTTTTTGTATAAACCTAATTCAGGACAAGTCACCCAGTTCATTTGACAGCAGATATTAAAATCTGCAAAACGCACAAAAATAATCTCCCGCAGATTAACGCCGATCAGCGCAGAAACAATCTGCGGAATTCTGCGACATCTGCGGGAAACAAAAATCATCCGTTCACTGACCCTCCGTTAACCTTTCTTCCGACTTGGCTGGTGCGGC
>NZ_JBIILQ010000232.1:0-4265 GCF_044232565.1 Daejeonella sp.
CACCCGGTATTAAGTTTTTATTGCGACCAATAGTTGAGGAGAGTAGAATGTTATCTGTAGCACCAACACATAATAAATCATCAAGATTCATAATAATGGCATCTTGAGCTATTCCTTTCCAGACAGACAGATCACCTGTTTCTTTCCAATAAATGTATGCCAAAGATGATTTTGTTCCAGCGCCATCTGCATGCATAATATTGCAATAAGCTTCATCGGAACCTAGAATATCAGGAATGATTTTACAAAATGCTTTTGGATAAATCCCTTTATCGATGTTTTTGATGGCATTGTGCACATCCTCTTTATCAGCTGAAACGCCGCGCTGGTTATATTTAAGATCTGACATTAACGCAAAAATAATAATAGTAATTAGTATAAAACTGAGCTTTGGCAAATTTAGCTTTTCATAGCTTAGTTAAGGTATTATCTAAGTTAATTTTCAATAATTATAAACTATGATTATAATAAAATAAGAAAGTCCTCAAATTGAGGACTTTCTTATTGTTTCTGGTGTTTATAATAATCAGTTAACTGAAATACTATTTTAGGAATAATAATTCTCTAAACTTTGGCAATGGCCATTTTGAGTCGTCAACTAATTGTTCTAATTTATCAACATGGTATCTAATTGGATCAAAGAAAGATTTAACTTTTTCATCGTAAGCGATAGACTTATCTCTAATATCTTCAATATTATTTGCCTTTTTACGTTCATTTACCATTTCTAGGTTCGCTGTTCTGATAAAATTAACATGTCCTGAAATTTTCTTAATAATTTCAAGCTGAGCGGCATACGTTTCTTCGCCTAATCCAATCTCTTTTAAGCCTTTTACATTATCAATAAGAGTTGTTTGGTAATTAATAGCCGTAGGGATAATTACGTTGTCAACTAAATCGCCCATTACTCTTGCTTCAATTTGAAGTTTTTTGAAATAGCTTTCTAAAAGAATTTCATGACGTGCATGCGACTCACGTTTACTGAATATTCCAGTTTCTTCAAATAATTTATCTGTTTTGGGATCTAATAAAACATCAAGTGCTTTAGGAGTGGTTTTGATATTTGACAAACCTCTTTTTTTGGCTTCTTCTGCCCATTCATCGCTATAGCCATTACCTTCAAAACGAATTGCCTTAGATTCTTTGATATAACGTTTGATGACTGTCATTATAGCCACATCCTTTTTTTCTCCCTTTTTGATCAATTTATCAACTTCAGCTTTGAATTTATTTAATTGATTCGCAACAATGGTATTTAAAATGGTCATTGGATTCGCAGAATTTGCTGAGGAACCCACTGCACGCAATTCAAACTTGTTTCCTGTAAAAGCTAAAGGTGATGTACGATTACGATCAGTATTATCCAATAAGATTTGTGGTATTTTAGGAATATTTGTCCACAATGATGGCTCTTGCTTCATTTTATTTGTTACCCTTGAAGATTCGATCTCATCAAGTAAATCATTTAATTGAGATCCTAAGAACATTGAGATAATGGCGGGAGGAGCCTCATTTGCCCCCAAACGATGATCATTATTTACAGATGCAATGGAGGCTCTAAGTAAATCTGAATATTCGAAAACAGCTCTGATTGTATTTACAAAGAAGGTAAGAAACATTAAATTGTTTTTCGGGGTCTTACCAGGGGAAAGTAAGTTTTTGCCTGTATTAGTTATCAGCGACCAGTTATTATGTTTTCCTGATCCATTAATTCCGGCATAAGGTTTCTCATGTAAAAGTACTTTGAAATTATGTCTTCGAGCTACCTTATCCATTAAATCCATTAATAATGAATTATGGTCGATGGCAAGATTCATTTCTTCATATAATGGAGCGCATTCAAATTGAGAAGGAGCCACCTCATTATGGCGTGTTTTTAATGGTATGCCGAGCTTGATTGCTTCAGTTTCAAAATCTTGCATATAAGCTAAAACACGCTCGGGGATAGATCCAAAATAATGATCATCTAATTGTTGGTTTTTAGCAGACATATGTCCGAAAAGAGCTCTTCCTGTAAGATACAAATCGGGTCTAGCATTGAATAAAGCTAAATCAACCAAGAAATATTCCTGTTCGATACCCAGCGAGCTATTAATCTTATCAATATTTTTGTCAAAGTACTGTGCAACAGCAACAGCTGCTTTGTCCATTAAGCTTATAGTCTTTAAAAGGGGAGCCTTGTAATCTAATGCTTCACCTGTATAGGATACAAATACAGTTGGGATACATAATGTAGAGCCAATGATAAAAGCAGGTGATGATGGATCCCATGCAGTATAACCTCTCGCCTCAAATGTGCTTCTAATACCTCCGTTTGGAAAACTTGATGCATCAGGCTCTTGTTGTGATAAGGCTTCACCTGAAAATTTCTCTAATCCTTGTCCGTCAGAACCAGGCTCAAAAAAAGAATCATGTTTCTCTGCAGTAGTTCCTGTTAAAGGTTGAAACCAATGCGTGTAATGGCTTGCACCTTTAGACATTGCCCAAGATTTCATTGCCGAAGCTACTTGTTCTGAAATGCCTCTATCTATCGGAGTTCCAGAATTAATAGACTCTACAATACTGTTGAAAGCTTCTTTAGATAAACTATCTTTCATTTTCTTCTGATCGAAGACATTGCAACCATAAAAATCTGAAAGTTTTGATGAAGGCATTTGTACTTCAGGAATTGTCCTAGATAGTACTGAGTTTAGTGCTTGGAATCTTAGAGATGACATTATTTAGGTTTTTAGATTTATTTGTATTAAAAATAAATAATTTGATTAAAATTTCAATAAAAATATCAAAAAAATATTAATATTTTATTTTATTTAAGCATTTATGAATAAAAATGAACTTAATTAAATCATTTTTCGATTAAATATCAAAAATAATGTGATTTATGATCAATATTTATCTTGTTAACAGACAAAATTATTAAAAAGGTAATCGAATCGGCTATAATTTCTATTTTTTATTTAAAAGAAACTCAAATATTCGTTATATCTATTTAATTAAATCTTTTAATAGAATTAACTTTGATTTTATAGGGAACATGATTTTTTTTTAAAGGAGAAAGAATTAAAGTGCTCCAATCTTTATTCAAATGATAAATACTCTTTGCTACCTATAAAAAGTATTTATTTCTATTTATTCACCATATTTTTATTAAATTGGTAAAAAATCGGAATAATAATGAAATAAATTACAATATTTTTAAAATTATAGCTAAATAAATTAAAATTGTCAGTTAATTGGTACTAATATTAATGATTTCTAGGTATTAAAATATTTTTTAGGCTAATTACTCTATTAATAAATCTTACAAGAATTTTATAGATTAGACAGGTATTAATTAACACTAAAATTGCCTGACAAAGCAAATATCAGATTTAATTATTCTCAATTCTTGAAAGGCTTTTGAGATTATTTTTCTTAGCGTAAAAAGCTTTGAGATTATTAGTTACTTGATTTTATTATTTAAATAATGAGGGATTGAATTTTCTTCCGAAATTTAATTATTTCAATATTTAGATTTTGATAAATAAAGGGCTTTTTGATTTGTGTTTGTTGCTTAATCCACTGGGGGATTCCTTTATACACACATATAAACAATGAATAATATTTTTCATTTTAAGGAGTTCCAAGTCAATCAATCCGATTGTGCCATGAAAGTTAATACGGATGGAGTACTCCTTGCTGCACTTGCACAATCAGAAAACCCCGAAAAAATACTTGATATTGGAACGGGTACCGGATTAATTGCACTAATGCTTGCCCAAAGATTTGTAAATGCTACCATAAATGCTGTAGAAATTGATGAAAATGCTTCAAAAAGAGCAGAAAAAAATTTTTCGGAATCACCTTTTTCAAATAGACTTAAATCCTTTCATTCTTCAATTGAAGAATTCTTTATAAAAGACAATGAATTATATGACCTGATTATTTCAAATCCGCCATTCTTTATTAACTCCTTAAAGTCTGAAAATAGTATTAAAGAAATAGCTAGACACACTACTAAAGGTTTTTTTGAGAATTTATTAATTCAATCCGCCAGTAAACTAACTGAAAATGGCTGCATTTTCTTGATTTTGCCGATGGAAACATCTAATTTAATTGAAAAATTAATCCAATCAATGCCTAATTTGCACATAAATGGAATTAAAATGGTTTATTCCTTTGCGGATTCTATCGCACATAGAAGAATATTTAAAATAGGATTAAATTCTACAGAACCAAATCATGATAAGTTTGTTATCTACGAGACTCCGGGGATATATACCGCA
>NZ_JBIILQ010000233.1:0-4242 GCF_044232565.1 Daejeonella sp.
TGTTCATTTTATAACTATAAAATTTGGTAAAGTAGTTAAGTTTGATGTCCATGAAGACACTAAAACAGTATCTCATGGCTTAGATGTACAATTCGAATCAGGTATAAAGGAAGCTAAAGCTCCGAAAATTGAAAGCTAAATTAATAAATTTCAAGATGAAGACTACAGCATTGATAACAGGGGCATCTAACGGTATTGGATTAGAACTGGCTAAAATTCATGCCTCAAAAGGAGGCGATTTAGTTTTGGTAGCGCGAAGCAAATCTAAATTAGATGAACTTAAATCGGAATTGGAAAAACAATTTGGTGTTTCTGTTTATACGATTGGTAAAGACCTTTCAGCCATTAACTCTGCCCAAGAAGTGTATGACGAAATAATTAAGCAAAACATTCAAATTGACTACTTAATTAACAACGCAGGTTTTGGCGACTTTGGAATGTTTGCAGAAAGAGATTGGAACAAAGAGTTAGAAATGATAAACCTGAACATTACAACTTTGACACAATTTACCAAACTGTATTTACAAGATATGGTAAAACGCAAAAGTGGAAAAATAATGAATGTTGCTTCAACGGCTGCTTTCCAATCTGGCCCAACAATGGCGGTTTATTGTGCAACAAAAGCTTATGTATTAAGTTTTACAGAAGCGCTTAGTAATGAAGTGAGTAATCAAGGAATTACGATAACTGCTCTTTGTCCGGGTGCTACCGAAACTGGTTTCCAAGCTGCCGGAGGAATGGATGAGAGTAAGCTTTTCAAAGAAAAAAAATTGCCAACAGCTAAACAAGTTGCAGATTATGGTTATAATTCCATGATAAAAGGAAAGACGGTTGCAATACACGGAATTATGAATTATATAATGTCTAACTCTATTAGATTTATACCAAGAGCTTTGGTTTTAATGGTTTCACGAAAAATGTTAGACAAAGTTTAATATTAATTTGATGAAATAAGGAGAAGAACGAACGCATAACATCGGTTTGG
The DNA here is from genome assembly GCF_044232565.1 of Daejeonella sp. Classification (GTDB taxonomy): domain Bacteria; phylum Bacteroidota; class Bacteroidia; order Sphingobacteriales; family Sphingobacteriaceae; genus Daejeonella. The sequence goes on from NZ_JBIILQ010000233.1 coordinate 986, forward strand.
TAATATGGCCACTGAAGTGCTTCTATGATACATTTACAAGGTTCAATAGATTAATTCTATTGAACCTTTGTGCTAAAAATCACCGCCTGCGCCAAACCGCAAACCATTACGTAATAATTTTGGAGAGACCCATAAATAAAAGAATAACGTAGAAATGTATAACCTTAAAAGAACAAATTCAGACGATTTAGATTTCCAAAAATTAGTTGTTGAGCTTGACAAAGATTTGGCAATAAGAGATGGCGAAGAACATTTGTTTTTTGCACAATTCAATAAAATTTCTGAAATTAAATATGTAGTAGTCATATATGAAAATGAAATAGCTGTTGGTTGTGGCGCAATCAAAGAATATGACCAAAATGTAATGGAAATAAAGCGAATTTTTGTACCCCTTGAAAAAAGGGGCAAAGGAATTGCTTCTATTGTATTGAAGGAATTGGAAAATTGGACAAAGGAATTAAATTATAAAAAATGTATTTTAGAAACAGGGTTTAACCAACCAGAAGCAATACGTTTATACAAGAAAAATGATTTTATCATTATCAAGAACTATGGACAATATGCAGAAGTTGAAAATAGTATCTGTTTTGAAAAAGTAATCAGATAAAAATATATTAAATTGAAGTCTCGAGCATAAAATTTGGTGCATAAAACAATTAACGTTTGACTTCAACAACAGAATGATCAAAATATTTGAGAAAATATCTAAAACGATAATTTTGAAAAGGAGAGCTTAATGCAGTGCAGGGAATGATAAAGAAAGAATTTAACGGAAAAAATACAGCTAGCAAGGATTATGCATAATGGTGGGTTCAGTTATTCCACAACAGTTTTTGAAGGGTTCACGTTCAGCTCTCCGCATCAACATTTATGCTAAAAATGCCGCCCATCGCAATTCTGCAAACCCTTAGTGGTAGCCTAAAAAAAAATTAGTGAAAATTGGCGATGAATATAATGATATCGGAACATTGATAAAACAAACATAACTCCATAAATTGTGTCATAGAAAGCATTTAATGGTTTAAATAAATATGAAATATGAAATACCTTCTGGTTTTACTAAGCCTCAGCTTATTCGCTCAAACAAACATGAAAGAGATTTATAGATTTACAACTCAAACAAAAGTTAATGAATGGCGTATTGTTAACGATGGCGTGATGGGTGGTATATCAAAAAGCTCTTTGCTGCTTAGCGATTCCGGACATGGGCAATTTGCGGGTCAGGTTTCATTGGCAAACAATGGAGGATTTGCCTCAATACAATTGAATAAAACAATTAAACTAAGGGATGAAAATAAGTTTATTGTTTTGCGTGTAAAAGGAGATGGTAAGGCCTATGAATTTCGTTTAAAAGGCGAAATTTCGCAGTCTGAGTCTTACGTGCACCAATTTACTACTTCCGGAGAATGGGAAAATATCAAGTTACCATTAAGTGAATTTTACCCTCAATTTTTTGGGCGTAAATTAAACAGACCTAATTTCAATTTTAAAAGCATTGAACAATTGAGCTTTTTGATCGCCAACAAACAAGAAGAAGATTTCAAACTACTTATTGATTGGATAGCTTTGGAGTAAATTTTAAAAATTGATAGCCTCTACTCTTCAACAAGAGTAAAACATTCGGATGATCAGGAGGCCTATACGATAGCAAGCATTTGGAAGAAAAACACATTCAGTGTTTAATTAACTCTCCTGGCTCCTATCAAATTTTGTGATGGCTTTACCCTTTGGTGCTTCCAGAGTTGCTTCTTCGCCAAGCGTCAAGATGTTAATAAAATATTAAAAACAAAACATCATGAAAAACATCATGCTTTCAAAAAAGCTCGCGATAATTTCTATCGTTATAGTTACATTTATTTTTTTAGCCGTAATTTCACCATTAAAAGGTTTGAGCATTTTAACTTTTCCATTAATAATGCTAGGAATTGTAATTTGGATCACAAGTTTGATACTACTAATCTCAGAGCTATTTAACAGACAAAGAGAGAATGGTCAAAAAAAGACAATAGTGATAACATTAATTTTAATAGTCGGTTTTATTCCCCTTGGACTTATCTACACGAAAATAAGCGGATATGCTAGAACAAAAATCACAGTAAATGTTATTAATCAATCTGACTTTATCCCAAATAATATTTTAATATATGGCGAAGGAAGTATTTTTGAAAACTCAGACACCCTTAAAGTAAATAACTTAAATAAAGGTGGGTCCATAGAATATATAATTCGCCCAAGTACTAAACCTCATAGAAATGGTTATATCAGAATTGAGTTTGATATTGATAATAAACATATCTCGAAAAATATTGCCGGTGAATTCTCGATAAACCCATATAACATTCAACAATACTGGGAAGTAGCCGTAGACAATGAATTCGTTAAATAAATAATCAACTAACACTGGCTAATTGCCTTAGTGGGCGGAAAGTGCTATTAAGCTTCAAATTTTAGCAGTAGAAATTTAATTGGCAAGCTTTATGAAATTTTGCACCTATACTAAAATTTATCGGGTAAGAATTGTTGAAACAAATGTGCCACCAACGCAAAAACTGGTACATTTATCAGCAATCGCAAAAAACCACATGGCAATACACAAAGCCAGATGAGTGAATAAAAAAGATAATAATTATACCTTTACGTTTCGTAATGAATGAAAAAGATATTCACTAGGAAATAGTCTCATTTAAACAATAGGAATGCAATTAAAAGCAATTTTTAGTCTTTTTAGTATTTTCATGTTCACATACTCTGCCTCCGCGCAACAAAGTAGCAATGCCGTAAAAATTATTGGTGAGATGAGAAATGTGATGTGGAAAGGACAACTATCGGGAAACATAAACCTGGATACGATTTCTGAAAAAAGGAATTTATACGGATTCGGGCCTCTTGAGTATTTAGCTGGAGAAATCTTAATTATCGACGGCAAATCATATCAATCACGCGTTATTTCAGAAACAAAAATGGAGGTTAAAGAGACCTTCGCCATCAAAGCTCCATTTTTTGCTTCGGCAAATATCAATAAATGGACGGAAAAGTCATTGCCGAATACAATCATAACCTTACAACAACTGGAAGCTTATCTCAATAAAACAACGAAATTATCTCCCAGGCCCTTCATGTTCAAACTTTCGGGCATCGTTAATCAAGCAACAATTCACATCGTAAATTTACCAAAAGGCTCAAAGGTGAGTTCGCCAGATGATGCACATCAAGGACAAACGAATTATGAAATAAAAAATGAAAGTGCAGATATAATC
>NZ_JBIILQ010000001.1:0-48162 GCF_044232565.1 Daejeonella sp.
CCAACTATACCGCATTGTAACGCCATTTGAATGAATTGTAATTTGTATAAATATTTAAAATAATAGACTAAGCTAATATTCTAATGAATTTTGCCGTATTTTCTCTATTTGCCGCAAAGATAGAAATTATGTTTTGAGTTTTTCTCGGAGATTATAATGCATTTGAAATTCCTGTTTTTAGAGCCTATCTTTATTGCTTCGTTAAGATTATACCCTAAATAAAAACCCCCAATTCAAAATAATTGAATTGGGGGTTAATATTAAATTAAGATCTGATTTTTTGGTATTAGATCTCAAATGAAAAATCATCATCAGCCTTTGATTGCTCATTATGATTTTCCGAATATTCGTATCGTTTTTCAACAACTTCTTGATTAGCCTTTATGTAATCAATGGTTTCTTTTAAACCTTCAGCAAATTTTTCGAAATCTTCTTTGTAAAGAAAAATCTTATGTTTTATAAAAACACCATCTTCCAAACGTTTTTTACTTTCAGTTACGGTAACATAGTAATCATTTGAACGCGTAGCTTTAACATCAAAAAAGTAGGTGCGTTTCCCAGCTCTTACCTTCTTCGAAAAAACTTCTTCTCTTTCTTTGTTGTCGAAATCTCCCATTGATTTATTTATTTTTATGGGTAAATATAATAGATATTCGGAAAGTAACAAATTGATTTTTCTTTCTGAATTAACAATAGTTCAGAAACAAATCTTTTCGTGTCTAATTTGGGATGAATTATTCTTTGGTTTTTGCTATTAAATAACTGATTGTTAGGGTTTTTGTTCTTCTAATAACTGCTTTTCATATAAGTCGAAATAACTTCCTTTCAAGGTAATTAAGGCCTCATGCGTACCTTGCTCAATAATTTTTCCTTCATCCATTACCAAAATATTGTCGGCATTTTTAATACTAGATACTCTGTGTGCAATTAAAATGCTCGTTTTATCTTTCATTAAACAACTTAAATTGTTTAATATTTGCTCTTCTGTATGAGTGTCAATTGCCGATAAACAATCGTCGAAAATAAGAAGCTTTGGTGCTTTAATTATAGCTCTAGCTATAGAGAGTCTTTGTTTTTGTCCGCCAGAAAGACTTATTCCACGCTCCCCAATCATCGTTTTAAATCCCTTTTCAAAGCCTATAATATTTTCATACAGTGCTGCATCTTTTGCCGCTTGTTCTACTTGGCTATCCTCAGCAACAGATAAACCAAAAGCTATGTTATTGTAGATGGTGTCTGAAAACAAGAAAACTTCTTGTGGAACAAAGCCAATTTGATCACGAAAATGAGTCAAATCTAAATCCTTAATTACTTGTTTGTCAAATAAAATATCACCTTGGTCGACATCATACATACGCATCAAGAGATTGGCGATGGTTGATTTACCAGAGCCTGTTCGCCCAATTATTGCTAAAAACTGACCTCTATCAACTTTAAAGGATATATTTTTAATTGCTTCGATACCGGTGTCCGGATACCTAAAGCTGACATCTTTAAATTCTATCGATCCAGTTAAATTTATCTTCTTATTCGAAACGGATCTTATTTCAGGTGCTGTTTTCAAAAATTCATTAATCCTTTTTTGGGATGCAGAAGCTCTCTGAATGAGTGATGTTACCCATCCTAAGGAGGTAACTGGAAAGGTTAACTGACTCACATACACGATAAACTCTGCGATATTACCTGATGAAATGTTACCATTCATTACTTCAACACCTCCAATATACACGGTAGCAATAGTGCTTAATCCTACTAGTAATAGCATTATTGGATAAAATAAGGCTTGTACTTGAACCAGGCTCATTGAATGTGTTTTATAATCTTCACTTTCCTGATTAAACTTTTTGCGGATATCATCCTCACGTACATAGGATTTAACTACTCTAATGCCAGAAAAACTTTCTTGAACGAAACTCGACATCGAAGATAATTGCTCCTGTATTTTTTCACTTCTTTTATTAATTATCGTGTGTACATAATAAATAGTTACCGCAAGTAATGGCAAAGGCAAGAGTGAAAATATGGTTAGTCGGGCATTAACATTAAACATGGCCACAATTATTAAAATAAACAGCACTGCGGTGTTAATGGTGTACATTATTGCCGGACCCAAATACATTCTTACCCTACTTACATCTTCCGTAACTCGATTCATTAGATCGCCCGTATTATTACGTCGATAAAATGCCATCGAAAGTTTTTGATAATGCTGATAAATCTCATTTTTGAGGTCGTATTCGATATGTCGAGACATGAGGATAATTGTTTGCCTCATAAAAAAGAGGAAAATACCTCTAAATAAAGCGAGCGCAAGAACAGTAAGTCCGAAAAACAATAAACTTTGCCCAAAAACCATGGCAATCATATCTTGTTTTTCAAAACCATTAAAAAGTTTATATATGGCAATATTTTCGTTTACTAAGTCGAAAGCAATGCGAATTACTTGAGCTGGTAATACTGCAAATAGATTCGAAATAATCACGAATAGAATTCCTGGCAAAAATCGCCAGCGATATTTGTAGAAAAATTTATTGAGATAGGCTAGTTCTTTCATGCTTTAGCTATCCAACAAAAATAGGAATTTATGTTTTAGCTAAAGGATTACAATAGCAGTGTTTTTTAGGAATTAAAATAATCTCAGTATAAGTTTTTAAAGCATCAAATTTTAAATTTTATAAGTATTTGACAATGAGTCTTCTAGTTTATGAATAGTTCGATTTATTTTTTATCTTTTTGTTTTTTTTAGGATTCAGTTGTTTTTTACGAGTAAAAATTGATGTTATTTTAAATTTAATTGATTTAGCGTGTTGAATTGGGGCATAGTTTGGAAATTTTACTACTTTTGTGACGTAAAGAGAGCAAGCTAATATGATATTATCCCAATTTGATGAACATTCAGTTTTTAGTCAGCTTGATGCTTTCAGCCATCAAAAAGTAATTTATTGTAGTGATCCCAGTACCGGATTAAAGGCAATTATCGCTATTCATGATACCACTTTAGGCCCAGCATTGGGTGGAACTCGAATGCAGCCGTATAAATCTGAAGCCGAGGCTTTGCAGGATGTTTTACGTTTGTCGCGAAGCATGACTTATAAAGCTGCAATTACAGGGTTGAATTTGGGTGGCGGAAAAGCAGTAATCATTGGAGACAGTCGTTTGCACAAATCGGAAGCTCTGATGCGCCGCTTTGGTCGTTTCATCGAAAACCTAAATGGCTCTTTTATTACGGCTGAAGATGTAGGTACTAATCCTCGAGACATGGAATATATTCGTATGGAAACGAAGCATGTTACTGGAATTCCCGAGTCAATTGGGGGTAGTGGAGATCCATCACCTGTGACTGCTAAAGGTGTTTTTATGGGAATAAAAGCATGTTTAAAGGAGCATTTTGGCAATGATAGCCTTGCAGGTAAATCAATTGCCGTTCAAGGTACAGGGCAGGTCGGTGAAAATCTGATAAGTTTACTTAGAAATGAAAATGCTAAGGTTTATATCAGTGATATTAATGAAGAACGATTAGCACAGGTTGCTCAAAAATATGGAGCAACTGCCGTCTCAAACAATAGTATTTTCGACCTTGATATTGATGTTTATTCTCCTTGTGCGCTTGGAGCGACGGTAAATACGGAAACAATCAACCGCTTAAAATGTTCAATTATTGCTGGTTCAGCAAACAATCAGCTTGCTGATGAGGTGGTACATGGTAATTTATTATTGAAGAAAGGTATTATGTATGCTCCAGATTATTTGATTAATGCCGGCGGACTAATCAATTGTTATTCTGAAATTGCTGGCTTTAGTAAGAAAAAAACTCTTCAATTAACGGAGAACATTTACGATGCTACCAGAAGAGTTATACAGAAATCAAAACTTGAAAATATTCCAACTTATGAAGCAGCAAATAAAATTGCTGAAAAACGAATTGAGGATATTAAAAAAATAAAATCATCCTATTAATTTTTTTTAGGATCTATTAAACATAAAATCGTTCTTATACATGTTAAACAGAAGGCATCTGAGGGTTAAAGCGTTGCAGGTATTATATTCCTATCAGCAATCGCAGGTTAAAGAAATATTACCCTATGAAAAGGCTTTGCTTCAAAGTGTTGATAAGGTATTTGAAATGTACATTTTACTTTTGTCATTATTGATTGAAGTAGCTGATTACAGTATAATTGATGCTGAAGAGCGTGCAAACAAGCATTTACCTTCAGAGGAAGACCTTAATGCAAGCGTTAAAATTCAAAATAATTTATTTATTGTTTCTTTGAAGCAAAACCCCGAATACCTTGCTGCAGTAAAAAAATATAAGATTTCATGGGATTTTGATCCTGAAGTGTGTAAATCCATTTTTATTACGTTGAAGGCTTCCGAAGAGTATCAATCTTTCCTTAATCTTACAGATCATACTATTCAAAAAGACAAGGATATCATTAAGTATATTTTCAAAAAATTAATCCTTAAATCTCCAGGCATTGAGCAGATATTTGATGAGAAATTTATTAACTGGTCTGTTGATAAGGATGTACTTCAAGCCCTAGTTGCCAAAACATTTAAGAATTTCTCAAGTACCAAACCCGAAGAAAATAAGTTAGCCGAAATATGCCCTAATTGGGATGAAGACCGCCTTTTTTTAATTGAATTATTCAAAAAGGTAATTGCCTTTGAGAAAGAATATCAGGAATTAATTGCACAAAAAACAAAAAATTGGGACTCTGAACGAATTGCTTTAATGGATACTTTGTTGATGCGAATGGCCATTACAGAGTTGATTCATTTTTCTACAATTCCAATCAAAGTAACTATGAATGAGTACATTGAATTATCGAAAGAATTCAGTACACCTAAAAGCAATTCATTTATAAACGGTATTTTAGATAAAATTTTAGCAGATTTGAAGTCGTCTGGTAAAGTTAAAAAGACTGGAAGAGGCTTATTAGAATAAGAATATATGAAAAAAATCTTGAGTTTCCTAGTTTTATTGTCGTTTTTAGCGGCCTGCACCAATCAAACACCAACGGTCTCAAAAACTGTAGATCAAAATCCATTGACTGCTACTGATTCAGTTGATAATTCAAATTTACCAGCCTTTAAATTTGAAAAAGAGGTTTTTGATTTTGGAGAGATTAAAGAAGGAGAGAAGGTTAGCTACGATTTTAAATTTAAAAATATTGGAAATGCACCTCTAATAATTAGCAGTGCAACAGCTACTTGTGGTTGTACAATCCCGGAATACCCTTCAGAGCCACTTGCGCCGGGTGCGGAGGGAGTTATTCGAGTAGTTTTTAATAGTAGCGGTAAACCTGGTATGCAAAACAAGATTGTAAGCATAACCGCAAATACAAACCCTACACTTACTGAACTGAATATATTAGGTAATGTTTTGTCTAAAGAATAATAAAAACCAAAAATAAAATAGAATATGAATATGGAACAAATCGGGCAGTTTTTACCTATGCTGCTAATTATTGTGGTGTTTTACTTTTTTATGATTCGCCCACAAATGAAAAAGGCAAAAGATCATAAAAAGTTTGTTGCAGACTTAAAAAAAGGTGATAAAGTGATTACTTTATCAGGAATCCATGGTAAAATTGTCGACTTAAACGATACTACTTTCCTAATTGAAGTGGAGAGCGGTACTAAAATTCGTTTTGAAAAATCTGCAGTTTCTTTAGAGGCATCTCAAGCTCTTAATCAAACTTCAGCCAAGTAATTAATTAAAAAATTTAAGGATCGCCGCTTCTATTGAAGCGGCGTTTTTATTTTAGCTAAATTTGAATAAGGATATTATACATGCCATTTATAAAGTTTAGTCCACTCGAACGTCGCCGAATTTCAATTTTCTTCGTCTGCTTTATTTTCGCAGTTGGAGCATGGATATTCATTGCACTTTCAAATAGCTATATTTATCAAGTTCAAACAATAGTTCGTTTTGTTAATATCCCTGATAATAAGGCATTCAACCCCTTGCAATCGGATACCCTAGATCTTCGAGTTGAAGGTACCGGCTGGCAACTGTTGTTCTCTAAATTGAGGATTAATCCTCAATCAGTAGATGTTGATCTAGAGAAGCTTAAAAAGCAATCATTTGTTGATCTTTCAACTCAACTTTTTGCCATTAACCAACAGTTTCAATCCAATCAGAAAGTGATTGGAATCCGTCCCGATACACTTTATTTTGACTTTTCATCTCGAGCGTTAAAAAAAATACCAATTCGTGTAAATTCTAATATTCGCTTTCAAAATAATTTTGGCATCTCCGATAAAATTGAAATTTCTCCTTCCTTTGTTACTGTCTCAGGTCCTCAAAATGAGTTAGATAAACTTGATTATTGGTATACAGATTCCTTAATGTTAAAAAATATCAATACTAATATTAGTACTAGAATATCACTTAATAGTCCGTTGAAAGCTAATATTAGTATTTATCCCCGTGCGGTAGACCTTAAAATTATTGTTGATGAATACACTGAAAAGGTGGTTGAGGTGCCTGTTAAATTAATTAACAATAATGAATTTAGAAATGTGAAATTGCTTCCAGATAAAGTTAAAATTACTTTTTTGACTGCATTGAGTAATTATAAAAAGATTGACCGAGGTAATTTTGAGCTGACTGCCGATTTAGACAAATGGAAATTAAAAGGCTATAAACAACTGCCTGTGCTGATTAGTAAATTTCCGGAATATTGTGAATTAGTGAAAATCGAGCCTCAAAATTTAGATTTTATTATTCAAAAATGATGCTTAAAATAGGAATTACAGGCGGGATAGGTAGCGGTAAAACAACCGTATGTAAGGTTTTTGAATTACTAGGAATTCCAGTTTTTTATGCTGATAATGTCGCAAAATCAATCATGCAGACTGATCTTCAATTGAAAAATGAAATCCTTAGTGCATTCGGACCTCAATCTTATTCGATCGATGGCTTGCTAAATAGATCCTATATTTCATCTATCGTTTTTAAAGATGAATTGCAGTTGAAAAGATTAAATTCTATCGTTCATCCAGCTGTTTTTAGGGCTTTCGATCAATGGATCGTCAATCAAAGCGGTGCTCCCTATATTCTTAAAGAGGCTGCTCTTTTGTTTGAAAGTGAATCCTATAAAATGTGTGATCTTTCAATTTTGGTAATTTCTCCTGATGCTATTCGTATTCGTCGGGTTATAGCTAGAGATCATATCAGTAAAGAGGAAATTGTGCTAAGAATGAAACGTCAGTTTACAGATGAGCAAAAAATGAAATTGGCAGACCAGGTGCTTATAAATGATGAAAATTGTTTATTAATTCCTCAAATATTATCGCTGCATCAGCAATTTCTTAAAATTAGTAGCAATCATGATTATTGAGGATTTTCTAATTCTTAACGAAATCGGGTTATATTGCCGCCATGGTAATTTTTACCTCGACCCTAAGAGTCCCGTGAATCAGGCAATAATATCACACGCACATGGTGATCATGCGGTTAGGGGCAATGAAAATGTCTATTGTACGGCTGCTACTGCCGCCATCATGCAACACCGATACCATAAACAAGCAGGAAAAGTTTTTTTCATTCATTCTTGGTTGGAAACTTTTGAATTAAATGGTGTTCTAATCAGCTTTATTCCTGCAGGGCATATTTTAGGTTCTGCACAAATTTTAATGGAATATGCTGGGGTAAGATATTTGTATACTGGTGATTATAAGTTGCAGGATGATCCAACCTGTGAGGGAATTGAATTTGTGAAGGCAGATGTATTAATCACTGAAACTACCTTTGCTGATCCTTCAGTTCAGCATCCAAACGCTATTGATGAGATTAAAAAGTTCGGTCAGATGAATCATAATATTTTATTGGGTGCGTATTCTTTAGGTAAAGCTCAAAGGCTCACGCGACTGCTAACAGATCATTGTCCGCAACGTAGCACGTTTGTCCATCATTCTATTTTTAGTCTCAATAAACTTTATGAGTCCTTCGGATTTAACGTTGGCACATACGAGCTTTATAATAGAAAATCAATGAAACAGCCTGATCAGAATTTAGTCTATATGGTGCCCCCGCTGACTTTCAACAGCTATATCAGGGCGAAAAATGTAGTTAGGGTTTTTGCTTCAGGCTGGATGCGACTTCAAAGAAATAATGACCTCCAATTATTGATTTCTGATCATGTAGACTGGAACGACATTATTTTGATGTTAAAGGAAGTTGAACCAAAGCAAGTTTGGACCCTTCATGGTGATGGAACTTATTTAAAAGAGCATTTTAAAGATAAATTATTAGTAAAATTGTTAAACCATGCTCATTGAAAACATTGATTATTACTTAGACGAGGAAGGGAACCTTGTATTTACAGAAGCCTATCATTCAAAAAGAGGGACTTGTTGTAAAAACAAATGCAAGCACTGCCCCTGGAAATACGGTCAAACAAAACAACCAGAAGGGGAAATTAATTAATATTAAAACTTTTGTTTGTTGGGCTTTAATGCATTTCTAAACAACTAGAAATTAAAATGGAAATAGGAAAAGAAATTGATAATCATAAGTTTGAAAATAATCACCAAAAGTCGATTGTTAATCTTATTTATACCTACGGCTGGATAACAAATTTACTTGGAGAAAAGCTCAATAAATATGATATAACCCTTCAGCAATATAATGTCATGCGTATTTTGCGTGGCCAGCATCCTAATCCTGCAACTATTAATTTAATTAAAGTGCGCATGCTAGATAAAATGTCTGATGCTTCCAGGATTGTTGAACGCTTAGTTCATAAGGAATTGGTTGGTCGAACTATAAATACGAATGATCGACGCTCTGTAGATATTCTTATCACCAAAAAGGGACTCGATATCTTGGTTAAATTAGACACTGAATTATTATTTGATAAAATTCTTGGAAAAGATTTTAATAATCTGGATGCCGGTATGATGAGTGATTTGCTTGATAAAATGAGGGCTTAGTTTTAAACCAAATTATAATAATCTATTAATCAGACAAGATATAGCTTCTCTCAACTAACAATAGCTAGTTTAAGAAAAATCCCAATAAGGCGATTCCGATTCCAATCAAAACAGCGATCGCCTTTTTTAAATTGAATTTATGGTCTACACTTGATTCGAAGAGGATAGTAGTAGAAATGTGCAGGAAAATACCAATTACAACTGCCATAATTTGATCAAAATAGACTTCTATGTTTCCAATAGATCCTTGTCCCATTTCGAAGCTTAACCAATAGCCCAAAGGGCTCATTAGGGCGAACAATACAAGAAGGCCAGAAACACTTCTCTTACTTAGTTTATTTTCTAGTAAAACGCTTCCTAATGCGAATGCTGCTGGAATGTGATGTAAGGCTATGCCATAAACAAGCTCTTGATGTTGTCCTTGTGCTAAAGGCATACCTTCAAGGAAGGCATGTAAACACAAACTGATCATTATTCCAAATGGGAATACGACATGTTGGTGACTATGTTTATGAATATGGCCATGTTCAATTCCCTCAGAAAATTGTTCCATGAAAATTTGAAGAAGAAAACCCCCAAGAATAAAAAGACCAATTTGTGGATTATTTGAAGAGTAAACGTCAGGCATTAAATGCAAAACGGTTATAGCAAATAAATAGGCTCCACTGAAAGATAAAACCAATTTCAAACGGTTTGAATTGTCTTTTTTGAATATAAAAATTGCAATTCCCCCCAATAAAGAACTGCTAAATAGTAAAATCAGTTCCCAGATTTCCATGTTTTGAACGTTTTGTTTGATAATAAAATTTTACTCATCCCTAAACCAATACTACTTCCAAGTAGGCTTCCTGTTAAAATATCAATTGGGTAATGCACTCCAACATAAATTTGTGCAAAACTAATGGATGCTGCCCAAAGCAATCCAATAGGTAAAATAATCTTCCATCTATGATAAAACATCATAATTAAAAATACAGCTATTCCGAAATGATTTGTTGCATGTGAAGATGGAAAACTATATCCGGTGCCACAATCAACGATATTATTAACTTCGGAGTTTATTTCTGGTTCATTGCATGGTCGCAATCTCTGAACACTTGGTTTGATTATTGTTGAGGAAAAAAAATCACAAATGCCAAAGGTCATAACTAAACCTAAGAGCAATATAATGCCCTGTTTTCCATAATTTTTGATCGAATACACAATAATGAATAGGTAGAGGAGAACCCAAGTATAGCGGTCTCTAAGAATCGGCATTAGCCAATCAAAAAAGCTGTTACTTAAGCCATGATTTATTGCAAAGAATAGATCCCGGTCAAATTGGATTAATTGATCAATCATTATTTTTTTTGCAAATAAATATTAGGCGATCAGATTTTTCTTCATCGAATGGATTTAATGAATAATCGCCAAAATGGCTAAGAACTTCAAATCCACTTTTTAAAAACATCGCCTCAAAATCATTTTTTTTGAAGGCTTTTACTTCCTCATTAAATGAAAAGCTTTTGTTTTTATGCTCAAAAGCTATATTTTTTATGATTTTTCCGTTTTCAACTTTCTTGCTTATATGAAAGTCAATACCGTCTACATGTATTACTTCTTGATGTGATAAATGGCGAATAATTTTTTCACTATTGAAATAATCGAGTACTAATATTCCTGTTTTTTTAAGCGATTTATTAAAAGCCCGTAATGCCTTTAAATGGTCTTTCTCTGTCTCGAAGTATCCAAAACTTGTAAAAAGGTTGAAAGCAATATCAAAATAGTTGATGTAAAAAGAATTCCTCATGTCATGAATGTAAAACTGAAGGCTCTCTTTTTCAAACTGTTGTGCAAATTTTATGTTTGTGTTCGATAAGTCAATTCCAGTAACATCATAGCCTTTTTTATTAAGGTAAACCGAATGCCTGCCTCGTCCACATGCGATATCAAGTAATTTTACTTCTGGCTTTGGTTTTAAAAATGCACATAAATTATCAATAAAAAATTCAGCCTCTTCATCATTTCGACGATGATATAAGATGTGATAATAGGGTGAATTAAACCAGTTTTGAAACCATTTTTTTGGCATATGAAGCTTACAGAATTAGAATACAAATATATACATTTACCTTTTTACAATAGTGTATTCAACGGATTTGTTATTTTTGTCTTTTAAAATAAAAATGTGGCTTTAATTAAATCAATTTCAGGAATCAGGGGTACAATCGGTGGACTAGCAGGCTATGGCTTAACACCTCCCGACATTATAAAATTTACTGCAGCCTATGGTCAGTGGGTTATTGAAAATACTGGAAAAAAGAAAATTGTGGTTGGTAGAGATGCCAGAATTTCTGGTGAAATGGTCAGGAACTTAGTCGTAGGGACGCTTCAAAGTATCGGTATTGATGTGGTAGACCTCGGACTTTCAACAACTCCAACTGTTGAGCTTGCTGTACCGGATGAAAATGCAGGAGGTGGTATAATTCTTACCGCGAGTCATAATCCCAAACAATGGAATGCTTTAAAACTGCTAAATGAGAAGGGAGAATTTATCTCTGACTCTGAAGGTCAATGGGTTTTAACGCAAGCTGAAAAGACTGATTTGGACTATTCTGATGTTGATAACCTAGGGTCTGTTGTTTATGATGATAGTTATTTGCAAAAGCATATTGATAAAGTATTGGCATTGCCTCTTGTAGATGTTAATGCTATCCGTAAAGCAAATTTTAAGGTTGTTATTGATTGTGTTAACTCTTCTGGTGGGATATTTATTCCAGCCCTGCTAAAAGCATTAGGAGTTGATACAATTCATGAACTTTATTGCGAACCCAATGGTGAATTTCCTCATAATCCGGAGCCATTGCCTGAGAATCTAGTTGATTTATCACGTGAAGTGCTTGCTAAAAAGGCTGATTTGGGTATTGCCGTTGATCCGGATGTGGATCGTTTATGTTTTGTTTGTGAGGATGGCTCTATGTTTGGTGAGGAGTATACGCTTGTTGCTGTTGCCGACTATGTACTGAGCCATACTCCGGGAAATACGGTATCGAACTTATCTTCAACACGTGCTTTAAGAGATGTTACTGAAGCCGCCTCTTGCAAATATACAGCATCTGCTGTGGGTGAGGTTAATGTGGTAAATGCCATGAAAGAGACTAATGCTATAATTGGTGGTGAAGGAAATGGGGGCATTATTTATCCTAAATCACATTATGGACGTGATGCCTTGGTTGGAATTGCTTTGTTTTTAACCCACTTAGCTAATAAAGGTCAGGCTGTTTCTGCGTTAAGAGCCTCTTATCCGCAATATTTTATCTCGAAAAATAAAATTACGCTAACGCCCGAAATGGATATTGATTCGTTATTGTCTGAAGTTGAAAAGCGTTATCAAAATCAACCTCATAGCACCATCGATGGATTGAAAATTGAATTTGATAAGCAATGGGTACACTTACGAAGGTCTAATACAGAGCCAATTATCAGAATCTATTCTGAAGCAAGTTCAGAAATTTTAGCTGATAATCTAGCTCAAAAAATAATATCAGATATTAAAGAAATATTAAGACTGACTGAATAGTCGCAAAATAATATCGCTAATTTTGCTGCGGTAAATACCTTAAATACTGTATGCTTTTTCACCAATAGCTAATTCAGATAATTATCCCTTATTAAAAATAAAAAAAATGCGTGTATATCTAGATAATGCTGCAACAACACCACTTGATAAAGAAGTTTTGAATACAATGGTTGAGGTTATGGAAAGTCAATATGGTAATCCATCCTCTATTCATGCACATGGAAGGGAGGTTCGGACTCTAATTGAAAAATCACGTAAAACTGTCGCAGCACTATTGCATGCATCTCCTTCCGAATTTTTCTTTACTTCGGGGGGGACGGAGGCAGATAATATGGCTATTCGTTGTGGAATTGTTGATTATGGAATAACACATGCCATTACCACTGCAATTGAACATCATGCAGTGCTTCACACCCTTCAGGCACTAGAAAAAAACGGTGTTATCAAACTTAGTTATGTGAACATAGATTCAAAAGGTTCTGTTGATTATAAGCATTTGGAAGAACTATTGCGGATTAATGAGCGCAGTTTTGTTTCTTTAATGCATGCAAATAATGAATTGGGAACACTTACTGATTTAGGGTTAGTTGGTGATTTATGCGAGCAATACAATGCTATTTTTCATTCCGATACGGTTCAAACGATGGGCCATTACCCACATGATTTAAGTAAGTTAAAAGTACATTTTTTGGTTTGTGCGGCCCATAAACTTCATGGCCCAAAAGGTGTTGGTTTTCTTTATATCAATCATGCAATCAAGATCAATCCGATGATTTTTGGAGGTTCACAAGAAAGAAATATGCGCGGCGGGACTGAAAATGTATATGGTATTATTGGTTTAGGTAAAGCCTTAGAAATGGCCTATGAAAGGATGGATTCTCATCAAAAGCATATTCAAGGCTTGAAAACTTATATGAAGGAGCAGCTTATGGAACAGGTGCCTGGAATACAATTTAATGGCGAGACTGACCCAGAAAATAGCCTCTATACCGTATTAAATGTTTCTTTCCCTGAGATGGAAATGGCAGAAATGTTACTTTTTAGTTTAGATATTGCCGGAATATCAGCCTCAGGAGGAAGTGCATGTAGCTCCGGGACAAATATAGGCTCACATGTTTTAAATGGCATACAAGCAAACCCCAATAGGCCTGCAGTTAGATTTTCTTTCAGTAAATTGAATACCAAAGAAGAAATTGATTATGTAATCCAAAAGGTGAAGGAATTATTTCAAGTTTCCTAAAAAGATTTCAGAAATTCTGCTTGTAGATTTTTCTTTTCATTGTCCTAGGTATTTCGTAAATTAATACCAGTCTAAGAATAGGAGGGAGTCATGGCTAAAAAACATGTTTTAAAGTCTGAAAAGAAAGATGTTACCAAAGATGAACAGAAAGAAAAAATCATCTATAAACATCATTATCATGGTCTGCGTTCTGGGTTTAGCTTTACTCATCATTCCCATGGTCGAGTTAATAATCACTCGATAGGGTTTAATCATGAACCAGGTACTTTGTAATTTAAAATCCCGTTTAACGGGATTTTTTTTATATTTAGTAGAAAATTATATACAATGAAACGTAGAAAATTCATACAAAATACAGGGCTTTCCTTAGGTATGATTGCCTTAGCTTACAATAAATCTTTTGCAGATATTTTAACGCAGCAAAAATATCAATTTAAGCTATTGAGGAACAATGTCGGGATATTTACAGAGCAAGGTGGAACCATTGCCTGGCTATCAAATAGCGCCGGTATGGTGGTTGTGGATAGCCAATTTCAAAATCCTGCAATGAATTTAATTGCCGAATTAAAAAAAGCATCAGAAAAGCCGCTTCAGTATTTAATTAATACTCATCATCATGGAGATCATACCGGTGGAAATATCGCTTTTAAAGGCTTTGCCGAAAAAATAGTTGGACATGTTAATTGCCTTGAAAACCATCAAAAAACTGCTGCTGCACAGAAGTCGGAGGATAAACAATTGTTTGCTGACACCGTTTTTAAAGATCAATGGAAGGCAAAAGTAGGCGCTGAACAAATACAGGCAAATTATTTGGGTGCAGCTCATACCAATGGTGATATAATTGTTCATTTTGAGAATGCAAATATTGCACACATGGGTGATTTGGTGTTTAATAGACGGTATCCTTTTATTGATAAGAATGCGGGAGCAAATATTCAAAGTTGGACCGAAGTGCTGGAGAAAGCAATCGCTAAATACGATAATGATACGCTGTTTATTTTTGGTCACTCATTGGATCCTGAAAAAGTTACTGGCAATAAAGAGGATTTAAAGGCTATGCAGAATTATCTTGAAAAGCTTCTGCTTTTTGTGAAGGCGGAGATCAAGGCAGGTAAAACGAAAGAAGAAATATTGAAAGCTGAGCGTATTCCAGGTGCAGAAGAATATCAGGGGCAAGGCATTGAAAGGAGTTTAACGGCAGCTTTACAGGAGTTGACCAAATAAGTTTACGGTTTTTTTTCAATTTTTCAGGAGTGATAATTCATTTTATCACTCCTGAATCTTATTAAGATATCATTTTTAGGAATGATCCTAGTTTTTCTTTCATCTGACGCCTGTCGACAATAAAATCTAGAAATCCATGTTCCAATACGAATTCTGAAGTTTGGAAACCTTTTGGTAGATCTCTTTTGATTGTTTCTTTTATAACCCTAGGGCCTGCAAATCCGATTAGTGAACCCGGTTCTGATATATTTATATCACCTAGCATCGCATAGGAGGCAGTTACGCCGCCTGTTGTAGGGTCGGTAAGCAATGAGATGTATGGGATTTTTGCTCTGCTTAAAAGGGCTAATTTTGCGGATGTTTTGGCCATTTGCATTAGTGAAAAGGCTGCTTCCATCATTCTGGCACCTCCTGATTTGGAAATCATCATGAACGGGATTTTGTGCTCGATGCTATAATCTATGGAGCGAGCAATTTTTTCACCAACTACAGATCCCATTGAGCCCCCAATAAAATTAAAATCCATACAAGCAATTACCAGGTCTTGGCCTGCTAGTTTTCCTGTTCCAGAACGAATGGCATCATTTAGTCCCGTTTTTACATAACTTTCTTCTAGGCGCTCAGTATATTTTTTGGAATCCGTAAAATTCAAAGGATCTCCTGAACGTAGATTTGCAAAAAGTTCGGTAAACTCATTTTTATCGAAAAGAATTTCAAAATATTCTTTAGACCCAATTCGTAAATGATAAGCACAATATTGACAAACGTATTTATTTTCTACTTGCTCTGCGTAATGCAAAGGTTTTTTACAGGACGGGCACTTATTCCACATCCCATCAGGTGTTTCTTTTTTCTCCTCAGTGGAAGTAATAATCCCCTTATTTTCTCTCTTAAACCAGGCCATTTTGGATATTTGTATAACGTACAAAGAAACAAAAAAAATAAGAAAGCAATGCTTTCACCTGAATATTGAATTATATTATACGATTTGTAGGCATTTGTAGGCTTTTAAAATTGAAATTAAGGCATTTTTTCTTAAATTAGAGGCTGTTAAACAAATTGAAAATAAAATGAATTTAAAAGGATTTAAAGGTGTTTTGCATGGTGATGCAGTTCAGGAATTATTTGAAATAGCCAAAAAACATCAGTTTGCATTGCCTGCAGTCAATGTAATTGGAACAAACTCAATCAATGCAGTGATGGAAACAGCTAAATCTGTTAATTCTCCTGTAATCATTCAGTTATCAAATGGTGGAGCTCAGTTTTACGCCGGTAAATCCTTAAATAACGATAATTTAAATGCTTGCATTCTTGGCGGAGTGTCAGCAGCACAGCATGTTCATCTTCTTGCTGAACATTATGGTGTGGCGGTTATCTTGCATACAGATCATGCTGCGAAAAAGCTTTTACCTTGGATTGACGGATTGCTAGATCATGGCGAAAAATTCTTCGCTCTTCATGGCAAGCCTCTTTTTTCTTCGCACATGATTGATCTATCGGAAGAATCCATTGAAGAAAATATTGAGATTAGTAAAAAATACCTAGAACGCATGAAAAAGATGGGCATGACTCTTGAAATTGAGTTAGGCGTTACTGGGGGTGAAGAAGATGGCGTTGATAATACAGATGTAGATAGCTCAAAATTATATACTCAGCCTTCAGAGGTTGCTTATGCGTACAAAGAATTAAGTAAGGTAAGTGAGAAATTTACCATTGCCGCTGCATTTGGTAATGTGCATGGGGTTTATAAGCCTGGTAATGTGAAATTACAACCGATTATTCTTAAAAACTCACAGGACTTTATTCGTAAGGAATTTAATCTTAGCCCTGAAAAACCAATAAATTTTGTATTTCATGGTGGTTCCGGTTCTTCAAAAGAAGAAATTAGAGAAGCCCTTTCTTATGGAGCAATCAAAATGAATATTGATACTGACATGCAATGGGCTTTCTGGGAAGGTATCAAAGATTATTATAAGTCTAAAGAACTTTTTCTTCAAAGCCAAATTGGAAGTCCCGATGGCGAAGATTCACCCAATAAAAAATACTATGATCCACGCGTTTGGTTACGTAAGGGTGAAGAAACATTTGTTAAGCGATTGGCGCAAGCATTTGATGATCTTAATTGCTTGAATGTAAACGATAAACTTTAATACTTCTATTTTATTAAAAAAGGGCCTAAATGGCCCTTTTTTAATAAAATTTAGAGTTTACACATAAATGATTACCACAAATAATATTTTTTTTCAATATGAATCATTCAATTGAAGTTAAAAAAGTTAGTAATAATGAAGAACTGGAACAGGTTTTCGCTATCCGCCGAATCGTGTTTGTTGAAGAGCAAAATTGCCCCCCAGAACTTGAATGGGAATATGAAGAGGAGTCTATCCACTTTATTGGGACTGCCAACGGTATTCCTGCAGGTGCATCAAGATGGCGTAAAACTGAGAAGGGATATAAATTAGAGCGTTTTGCAGTTTTAAAGGAGTACAGGGGGATAGGTTTGGGGCAAGCACTCGTTGAAACAGTAATCAAAGATCTTCCAGAAGATGCGTCTTATGTTTATCTTCATGCGCAACTAACAGCAATGCCTCTGTATGCTAAATTTGGATTTGAAAAGTCGGGCGATCAATTTGAAGAAGCTGGAATACAGCATTTTAAAATGGTTTTGAATCCACTGTAAGTAATATTGGTTATCGGTTAACAGTTAACAATTATCGGTTCTCAGACCTCAGACCTCAGTTGTCAGTTGTCCGACCTCATACCTCATACCTCCGTCCTCATACCTCCGTCCTCAGACCTCCGACCTCATACCTCCGACCTCCGACAACAACTAACCAAACACCCTTCCCGAATACCTCATCGCCTCATTCCATTTTTCCATATCTAGGCCTAGGACTTCTCCCTTTGCTTCCAGGAATGAAATAAGGCTCTCTGTTGCGATATTTCCTGTGAGACCATCTTCTGCCATTGGGCAACCTCCGAATCCTCTGAGGGCGCTATCGAAGCGTCTGCATCCGCTATTCCAGCTTGCCTCTATTTTTTCGAGCCAATTAGTAGGATTACTATGTAAGTGTACTCCAAATTCAACATTCGGAAAGGTCTTTACAAGGTGAGGGAAGAGGTAATTAATTTTCTCCGGATTTGATACGCCCGTTGTATCTGCCAGGGATAAGATTTTAGCACCTCGCTTGGTAAGTTCGCTTGCCCAATGCGCAACAATTTCATCGCTCCATTCATCACCGTAAGGATTTCCGAATCCCATAGATAAATAAATAACAGCCTCCTTATTTGTTTTGCTGCATTGGTTTATTAATTCTTCAACCGTAAGCAATGATTTTTCAATTCCTGAATTTGTATTTTTTTGTTGAAAAGTTTCAGAAACAGAAAAAGGAAAGCCTAGATAGTTTATTTGTGGGTGTTTTATAGCTTCAGTAATGCCTTTATTATTGGCAACAATGGCTAATAATTTTGTGCCATTCTCTTTAAGGTCCAGTTTATCAAGTACTTCAGCTGTATCTCTGAGCTGTGGAATAGCTTTTGGCGAAACAAAACTTCCAAAATCAAGAGTGTCAAAGCCAACTTGCAGTAAGAGATTAATGTATTCTGCTTTAATTTCAGTTGGGATAAATGCGTGCAGCCCCTGCATCGCATCTCTAGGGCATTCAATTAATTTTGTCATCTGCTTATCAATTTCATTTATGATTTCAATCATTATTGCTATTGTTCATCACCTCTAATCCTGAAAACCATGCCATTCAGGTTTTCACTCATGCGAATTTGACAAGCCAATCTGCTATCGAAACCTGCATCAGGCAAGGTGTCGAGCATGTCCATCTCATCATTCCCGGCTGCTGGTAAATCTTCCAGACCTTTTAATACCTGCACATGACAGGTAGCACAAAGTGCCATGCCACCACAGGTAGCTAATATGTTATAGTCTGAAGCCTTCAGTACTTCCATTAGGCTAAGGCTTATTTCTTCAGGTATTTCAACGGACTTTTGCTCACCGTTTCTATCTTCAATAGTTATATTGATCATATTAAAAGGTATTTACTCCATAAACAGTGGTGTACTTAAAACTTAATTTTTGATCAGGGTACACATATTTGAATGCACTCTGTACCATTAAAGCGGCTTCATGGAAACCACATAAAATAAGTTTAAGTTTTCCGGGGTAGGTATTGATATCACCAATTGCATAAACCCGCTCCACATTTGTCGAATAATCTAAAGTGTTTACTTCAATTGCAGATTTTTCAATGTTCAAGCCCCATTCAGCAATCGGACCTAATTTTGGACTCAAGCCGAATAGTGGAATTAAAAAATCGGTTTCAATTTTCTTTTCTACTTGATCTCTACCAATATATCGGACTTCTTCAAGATGATCCGCTCCTGAAACACTCAAGAGGTTAGATTGAAGGATTAAATCAATTTTTCCGACACTAGCTAATTGATGGACTTTTTCAGCAGAGTCGGGGGCACCACGAAAGGTGTCACCACGATGTATTAAGGTTACTTTTTCAGCAATGTCAGCGAGGAAAATAGTCCAATCGAGTGCTGAATCACCTCCGCCAGCTAAAATCACTCGTTTATTTCTAAAGTGTTCGGGATTCTTAACCATATATTCAACTCCCTTGCCTTCAAAATCAAGGAGACCTTTTATTTCTGGTTTACGTGGTTCAAAACATCCTAATCCACCAGCAATTACAACTACTTGGCAATGAATTTTTGTACCATCATTGGTTTCTACAATTATTGAACCATCATCTTGCCTAACTAATGCTTCTACTCTTTCTCCAAGAGTAAATCCAGGATTAAAGGGTGCTATTTGCTCCATTAACCTTTCAACTAGCTCCTGGGCTTTTATTTCAGGGTATCCGGGGATGTCGTAAATGGGCTTTTGTGGATAAATTTCTGATAATTGTCCGCCAACCTGTGGTAATGTATCAATTAGGTGGCATCTCATCTTAAGTAAACCTGCTTCAAATACAGCAAAAAGTCCGACAGGGCCGGCTCCAATTATACAAAGGTCAGTTGAGATCATTTTATGCGCTTATTTATTTTTATATCGTTTAGATTATTCATTTTCTTCATCTAGATTATTGTAAATGGTATCCAAAATTCTTTTTAGATTTAAATAATCGTCTTCAGTAAGGTTTTCCCAAGCTTTCATTCGTATTTCAGACATTTTAGGACTCCATTCAGTTACTCGATTTTTTCCTAAATCTGTGAGGTGAATATGGAATGATCTTCTGTCGAGAGGGTGAATTTTTCGCTCTGTCAGACCTTTTCTGCATAGAAGATCAATGATTCGAGTTAAGGTAGGGTGATCTTTTTCAGTTATTTCTGCCAGCTGACTCTGATTTAAATCATTTTCGCTGCTCAGGTTTTTTAAAATCAACCATTGATCAACCGTGATGTCGTAATTTTCTGTATTGAAGCGTCGTTGAGCATATTGCTTCACTTTTCTTGCCGTGCGATCCAGCAAATAAGAATAGGTGCTAAATTTTTCTGTTGCCATACTTATTGTTCGTACAACAAATATCTACATAAATTTATCATAAAACAAAAAAGCATCCGTTTTTACGGATGCTTTTCATATTGTTTGGAAAATTATTCTAAGAATTAGGCTTTCTCTTTTTCTTTAATGAATTCAACAACAAATGGTGTTGCCACAAATAAAGATGAGTAAGTACCGAAAATAACACCGATTAACATCGCAAAAGAGAATCCTCTTAAAATCTCTCCACCGAAGATGAAGATGATAAGAAGTACGGCAATAGTACAAATACCAGTAATTACCGTTCTACTTAAAGTGCTGTTAAGTGCATTATTAATAACAGATGGTAAATCTTCGTTTTTAGAGTGGTGCTGACCAATATATTCACGAACACGGTCAAATACAACAACCGTATCGTTAATTGAATAACCCATTACTGTTAATATCGCTGCAACAAATGCTTGGTCAATATCTAATGAGAAGGGCAACCAGCCATTAAATATGGTAAATATAGCGAGTAAAACAAGCACATCATGTACCAATGCCAGGATCGCTGCAAAACCAAAGGCCATTCTTTTGAATCGGGCTAAGATGTACAGGAAGATTACAAGAATTGAGAAAAATACTGCCCAAATAGCCGAGGTTTTGATGTCGTCGGCAATGGTAGGCGTAACCTTCTGCGAATCCTTGATTTCATATATTGGATTGATTTTTTTCAATCCGGAAGCCAATTTCTCACTTACTTGATCATTTGCTTGATCAGAATTATCATTAATAAGGTATGCTGTAGTGATTTTAACTTGATTTGATGAACCAAATGTTTTTACTTCAACAGCTGTGCCGAATTCATCAATTAAAACTGAACGTACATTCTCAACTTCAACCGGTTTGTCAAAAGCTACAAAATACGCTCTGCCTCCTTGAAAATCAACTCCTAAGCTAAATCCTTGCGTAAATGCAGAGATAATACCTGCAACAATGATTGCAGCGGATAGAAAGTAGAAACGCTTACGACCTGTTATGAAATCAAATTTAGAGTCTTTAAACAAGTTTTGAGTTGCTTTGATAGAAAAGTGAATCGCTTTTTTGCCATCAAGTAACCATTCGAAAACTAAACGTGAGATGAATATAGCTGCGAATAAAGAGGTTACAATACCAATCATCAAGGTGGTTGCGAAACCTACTATTGGGCCTTGTCCAAAAATGTATAGAATAACACCAGTTAAGAAGGTGGTGATGTTTGAGTCTAAAATTGATGGCATTGCTTTTCTAAAGCCTTCTGTTATGGCTAATCGTACAGATTTTCCTTCCGCAATCTCTTCTCGAATACGCTCATAAATTAGTACGTTAGCATCTACCGACATACCTAATGAAAGTACGATACCAGCAATACCAGGCAATGTTAAAACGGCTCCTAAAGATGCAAGAACACCCATTAAGAAGAATAAGTTAACTATTAAAGCAATATTAGCTACAACACCTGCAGTGCTATAATACAAGCCCATGAAAATCAGGATGAAAATAATTCCCGCAATGGTTGAGAGTAAACCTGCAGAAATTGAAGCAGCACCTAAAGATGGTCCAACTACATAATCACTTACAATTTTAGCTGGTGCTGGTAATCTACCTGCCTTTAATACGTTTGCAAGATCCTGAGTATCTTCAATTTTAAAGCTTCCGCTGATAGATGAAATTCCATTCGGTATTTCACCTTGAACGGTAGGGGCAGAGTAAACAAGATTATCTAAAACAATAGCTACACTTCTTTTATTATTTGGATTAGCGGACGCTGCTGCAGTAATTGAACGCCATGCACGTGCTCCGTCAGTATTCATGACCATCACTACTTCTGGATTTCCGCGCTGATCGTAATCAGAACGTGCATCAGAAATAACATCGCCCTCTAGAGCCGGACCACCAGCTATGTTGCTAGTTTTTAATGCATAAAGTTCAAATACTTTACTTTCTTCAGAAACTGGTTTAACTCCCCAATATAATTTGATGTTCTGTGGAATTACTGCTCTAACTGCAGTAGAAGAAAGATAAGAATTAACTTTAGCAGTGTCTTTTAACGCTGCATATCCAACTACAGGACCAGGCTGTAAATTTGTTTGGCCATCTTGTCCCTGGAAAGTGGCAGGATTTAATAAAGCAAACAATGGATTTTGTTTGGCCTGCTCTGCTTGTAATTTATTTTTTATAGCAGTGCTGTCGGTAGCTTTACTATCTTTTTTACCTAAAGCAGCAAGCTTGCTCTTTGCAGTGTCTTGGGCAGCGGTAGTACTTGTTGAATCTGTAGTTTTTACAGAACTCGCTAAAATGCTATTCACATTTTGAAGTAAACCGAAAATTTCCGAATTATCATAGGTTTCCCAGAATTCAAGTTTTGCTGAACCTTGTAATAATTTACGGACACGATCAGGATCAGTAACTCCTGGTAATTCGATCAAAATACGATTAGTACCTTGCTGCTTCTGAATATTAGGTGATGTTACACCAAATTTATCAATACGAGTACGAAGAATATTGAACGAAAGATCAATTGCTCCATCTGCCGACTTTCTTAAAAAGTCTAAGACAGCTTTATTGTCTGCATCAATTTTCAGGTTAGCTGAATTTTCTTTAGTTGCAAAAATGGTTGCAAGTCTAGTGTTGGGGCTTAGCTTTTCGAATTCGCTACCAAAAGCAGATATGAAATCTTTATTGCCTTCAGCTATTGCTTTTTCAGCATTTTTGATAGCAGCATTGAAATTTGCATCTGTACTATTGTTAGCGAGGTTACGTACCATTTCACTTAGTGAAATTTCCATGGTTACGTTCATACCACCTTTTAAGTCGAGCCCTAGTGGAATTTCGCGCTCTTTGGCATATTGATAGGTGATATAATCTAAGCTACCAAATACTGGCAATGAGGCTACAGAATCAAGATAACTCTTTTCTTTTGTAGCATCTCCTTTTGATAATTCCTTGGCTTCTTTTTCAACCTTATTCGCTATCCATGTGAACGAAAGAGAATACAAACACGCGATTGTGAGCGCTATTGCTGCGAATTTTATTAATCCTTTACCTTGCATTTTATTTAAATTGTCTGTTAATGTTGATTTAAGCCTATTTTGGTTAAGACGCCAAAGCTAATTAAATTTTTGTTTTTTGGAATAATTCTTTAAAAGAGAAATGAAAAGATATGTTAAATCTTATCATATCTTATGAAATTATAGGAATAAATATTCTTTTCATCTGGCTCATGTGCTTCATTTGACGTTTCTTGCCATTGATTTTTATCCAATTCAGGAAAAAAAGTATCTGCATCGAAATTATTTTGAATAACTGTAAAATAGAGTGTATCAGCTAAGTTTAGTGATTGCTCAAATATCTGAGCACCACCAATTATAAAGACTTCGCTCTCATTTTCACATAATGAAAGTGCGCTTTGGAGTGAACTGCACACCTCTGTGCCGAAAATTTCAAGACTTGCCTGTCGGCTAACGACAATATTTCTTCGGTTTGGTAGTGGTTTACCAATAGAATCGAAGGTTTTTCTTCCCATAATTATTGGAAATCCGGTAGTTATTTTTTTAAAATGAAGAAGGTCGGCGGGTAAATGCCAAGGCAATTGATTGTCTTTTCCAATTCCATTATTTTTGTCTACTGCTACAATTAGGCTTATTTTCATGCGTTTAAATTGCTACTGCTCCCTTTATGTGCGGATGTGGGTCATAATTTTCAAGACTAAAATCTTCGAATTTGAAATCAAAAATAGAGTTAACCTCCAGATTCAGTTTCATTTGCGGTAGCGGACGACAATCACGGCTTAACTGAAGTTTAGTTTGTTCCAGGTGATTATTATACAGATGCGCATCCCCTAAGGTATGAATAAAATCGCCAACCTGAAGATTGCAAACCTGGGCAACCATCATTGTAAGTAGGGCATAAGATGCAATATTAAAGGGAACACCTAAAAATATATCCGCACTTCTTTGGTAAAGCTGGCAACTTAATTTTCCATCTGCAACATAAAACTGAAAAAAACTGTGGCATGGTGGAAGTGCCATGTTTTCAATCTCTGCTACATTCCATGCGGATACAATTAGTCTTCTGGAATCAGGATTCGACTTAATTTGATTAATAACCTGACTAATTTGATCTATGTGACCTCCATTTGGTGTTGGCCAAGACCTCCATTGCGAACCATAAACCGGGCCGAGTTCTCCATTTTCATCCGCCCATTCATCCCAAATACTTACTCCATTCTCTTTGAGATAACGAATATTGGTTTCACCTTTTAAGAACCAGATTAATTCATGTATGATGGATCGCAGGTGAACTTTTTTAGTAGTTACCAGTGGGAAACCCTCCTGCAGATTAAAACGCATTTGATATCCAAAAACACTGATGGTGCCCGTACCGGTTCGATCATGCTTTTGAGTGCCATTTTGCAGTACATGCTGCATCAGATCAAGGTATTGTTTCATGTATGAATATAGATGTTAGTTTGTTTTTTTTAATGCATTTGTTTGCTACAAAAATCAAATATCAGCAAATAAAATATTAATGTATTTTTGCTATCCTAAATTTTTTATAAAAGTAGCGATCTTTAGAATATGATCATGTTCCCAAATGCAAAAATAAACATTGGTTTAAATGTTCTCAGCAAAAGAGAAGATGGATATCATGATTTGGAAACTATATTCTATCCAATAGGGCTTAAGGATGCGCTAGAGGTAGTTGAATCGGAGCACCTAATGTTTACTTCATCTGGCTTGGATATACCTGGAGATCCAATGAATAACCTTTGCTTGAAGGCTTATCATCTTTTGTCTAAAAATCATAAACTACCACCTGTCCACATTCATCTGCATAAACACATACCAATTGGTGCAGGATTAGGGGGTGGCTCTTCCGATGCTTCATTTTTTATCAAATTAATGAATGATAAATTTGAATTGGGGCTCGAAATTTCTAAAATGGAAGGATATGCTTCACAGTTAGGTTCGGATTGTGCTTTTTTTGTTCAGAATAAGCCTGCCATTGCTTTTGGAAAGGGCGATGAATTGCAAAACATAGAAATAGATCTAAGTGGTTTTTATATGGTTTTAGTTATGCCTCATGTGCAGGTTTCTACTGCAGAAGCTTATCGTGGTGTAATTCCTCGGGCAACTTCAAATCCATTAGTTGATTTAATAAAACTACCTATTGAAGAATGGAAAATATTCATTAAAAATGATTTTGAAGTTTCTGTTTTTGATCAATATCCAATTATTGGAGACATAAAATCAAAGCTTTACCAGTCTGGAGCTTTATATGCCTCAATGAGTGGTAGTGGTTCTTCTGTTTTTGGAATTTTTAAAGAAAAAATTCAATTGCCTGAAATGGAAAAGGATAGTCAGGTATTTTATGGGGTATAATTATTGATTTGCCTATTTTTAACTGATATATTCTCGATCCTCATCACTTAGCTGATTTTCTTTATTGTTGCCTCGTTCAATAGGTTCTTTATCATTATCCTCTACATCATTGTCATTATTTGTTCTTTTCCCTGGTCTACCGGCAATATATCCAACAATAGCTCCAAGTCCGAACATGAACCCTAAAACAGCCAATTTTGGGATTTTTGCATTTCCAAAGATCCAGAATTGAATTTCATCTGTATTGTTCATTAGAATAATGGTAACCAGTACAGAAACGATTATGATAAAGATTGTTTTGAATGACATAGATTCTATTTTGTAATTCCGAATATCGGATTTTGATCTAATAATACGATAATAATTAAAAATATTGCAAGATAATTGTCGAAGAAATTCACCTCAACTATTCTATTTTGTAGGTAAGTCCTATTTCGAAAATAGGCTTGTTTCTACTAAGCTCGTTTGAAAATATCAATTTACCCGCAAGTTCAAATTCTGGAAGAAAAAATCGCATTAAGTTCATGTCGCTACTCAATTCAATACCGTAACTCCGAGCTTGAAACTTTGAGCCTTTGCCTATATTTTCAAAATCTGTGAATAGGCCACCCTTAACTCTCTTGACATAAGCTATGGGACCAATCTCTGCATCTGGGTAAAATAGGGGAAACTTGTAGTCTAATAGAAGGGTGTTTCTTAGTTTGGAGATAGGATTTAAATTATTATAACCACTTACTCTTGGTATCTCAATATTGAAAGAATAAGCACCATCGCTTTTTTGATAGTTAAAGCTGGCTTGAAAAGAGTGGTTTTTTAAAACCCCGGGACTGTAAAACATGCTTTTAAAAGCAAATAAGCTGCCATTTAGCTGTGTTTCGAAAGGAAGGTGAAAATAAGTTGCTGTAAAATTTTGGCCCCATTTAGGTGCAAGATCTCTCAAGCTTTTTTGTGTGTTTCTTCTAAAATAGGCGGTATGCTTCAATGGAAATCTTAGTTTTTCAATAAAATTTACTGGTTTATTCTGAATGTCATAGCGCGAAGTAAAACTGCTAGAGCTAAAAATGCCCATGTTAAAGGTTTTGTTCAACCTATTAAAAGTGAAAGGTATATTCATCTCCATTTCAATAAAGCTTTCACGCCAATTAATTGGAATTATGCTGTTTTTTTGTCTGAAATTAACCACTTGGGCTCGGTTAACATATTTTAAATTGAATATTGGGTAAAATCGTTTATAGCTTATTCCGACCAAATACTCATTTCTTTTCAATCCGGAATTAAATAGGTATCCTGTATAAAAATCAAAAGTGTTCAACTTATTATTGGATTTTAATTTTAAACCAATTTTGAGCTCATTATTGTCATTACCATCTTCCATAATAGGTGATAAACTGTGAAAGTAGAAGAGGTTTTTAGATTCTTTGTATGGCCTGCTCAAAAATTCTGTTTTGGGAATGCTATCAAGCAATGCGGTATTAGACTCTTGTAAAACTAATGGTGCTGAAAAGTCAATAAAAGTGTCTTTATGAAACGCGCTTATTTCTGTTTCGATTTCAAAAGGAACGGACGAAATATCGTACCCAGATTCTTGATAATTATTAAAAATTATAGTGTTGCTTTCTGAATGAAAGGAAGGATTGGAAGCACCAAATTTAACATTACTTATTGTTTTGATTCTGTTTGTGCCTGGCTCTAGACTATAAATATTGTTTATTCCGTTGTAGTGGGCACGGAAAATAATAGTATTGGCGGCATATATCGCGCGACTAATTTGCTGTCTGGCAAATGGTAATAATAATTTCTGACTGCCGTCTAATAAAGAGAATTCCAAAAGTGAAGAACCATCTTTGCTACTTGCAGTGCATATAACCCTGTCGCCGGTTTTGTTGTAAGAGGGCATTTGAAGCCCTTGGCCGACCTTGGGTAGATATTCCTTGATAAGTTCACCTGTCTCAGATTTTAATTCAACCAGGAGGTTCTTATTGTCTTCTCTTATCATTATTGCCACCACTTTTTTTCCATCTGCCGAAAGTGCTGGAGAAAAGAGTCTGCTTTTATGGGTGATTTGTTTAAATGCACCGCTCTCTAGATCAAGAATATTAATCACGTTGTAGGATCGTTTGAAATATCTTTTATCAAATCTCAATTCGTCCCAAACAATTTTCCCTGCTGCATAGTTGAAATTGGGTTCAGTTTGATATCCGATTTTTTTGACTGTTTTTTCATTTCCATTGTCATCAATTAAAATAAGACTTGGAGTTTCTTTAACATTTTGCTTTAAGGCTAGGATTTGATTGTTAGAAATCCGAATCGGTAATAGGTAGTCGCTAGGCAATGAATCTTTTCTTTTGTTCAATTTGGAATAGGTTCGGGGCTGAACTTGATCAAGCTGTTTTTGCCAGAGGTTCTTAATTTCACTAAGCGTTGAGTCATGAAGCTTACTGCTGTTTAGTCCAGTGTACTTTTTAATCGAATTGCTTAGGTTATAAGGACGTAATGGGTTTCTTGAAATGCGTGTTAAAATGCTGTCCATAATTCCCTCTCCGAAATCTCTGCGAAGCTTGCTTGTCATGAAATAACCTAATTGATAATAACCAGGTGTTCGGTCTTTAAAGGATCCAAAATAATTTTTAGAATAGGAATAGCTTTTTGAGCCAAGCGAATTTGTTTTGAAAAATAATTCCCATTCCGGGACTCTTCCGCGACCTGCATGGCTTAAAGCTGTTTCAATTCCTACAGCATCTCCTTCATAGAACCAGGGTGGGAGGGAGATGCCAAAGATTGCGAGTGCTAATTCCTCAAAAAAGGGAGCTTTTAGGTTGGGTATTAATTTATCGAATTGTACCACATGCCGTAGTTCGTGAACGGCCAAGCTGTTAAGCCAATCTTGAAAATCGATATTTTGAGGAGGGGTCGTAAAAAACTCAGAACGACGAGGTGCAAGTTGAACAAAGCCATTCGAAATAACTGATTGGTTTTGTAAAATAATGGAAATCTTTCTTGGCTTAATATTTAAAGATTTGCTAACTCCGCCAATAATGTGCTCCAGAGTATTTGCCATTCGCTGTGCTTCATCTTCAAGTTGAGTAGGGTAGATGATCTGAAAATTCGAACTATTGATTTGTGACCATTTTATACTTGGAGGGTTTTGTTCGGCACTAAAAATCTGTGAAAAAACCTTTGTTGAATTAAAGCTTAATATAATTATACATAAAGTGCTGATAATTAATAGTTTAAATATGTATTTTTTCATGATAAAACCAAATTGCTAAATATTTTAGTCCGACTAGTTCTTCTTTCAATAATTTACATTATTTTAAATTTTATATAAAATTTGTAAAGTACTGATTTACAATTAGTAATAAAATTATAAATTTAAATGAATTAAGGATGAAAAACCTAATTTCTACTGAAAATTGAATTTTTTAAGAGATTTTGATAATTCTAATATAACAAAATTTTCGAGAGAATTTGTTCTATTAAATCCACTAATATTTTTTGGATGTACGAAAATTAAGGTGCAAAACGAGAGAAATTATTTATGGTTTTTGCAGTATTTCTTCTTGAATTATCAATTGTATTTTTAATTAATTTCTAGATTAATCGAGCCATTTGGTTTTAAAAATATGGACATAAGTCTAATTATTTTGCTAAAAATCCATTCCCTTTATTAAAAATTTACCCATGTTAGAATAGGTTTTTATATCTCATTTTTAATAATAATCTACTGATTTATTTGTTCTTTTTCTACAAATTTCGGGTTGAATCGGGTGCTTAAAATTAATATTAATCACGAAAAAGAGGATGCGGCATGCTTGATTTCAGGCAAAATTGACCTCTCTAATTTAATGTTATAGTGATAATTCCTTTAGAAATTTTATAGAATTCTTGTTTTTTTATCTTACCTACTCCTTGGATTGTTTTGATATTTTTCTTCCTTTTATATTTTTTATGTAGGGAAATATGAATATTGTACCAAGTATTAATAAAGCTCCGGCATAAAACCCTAGAGTCATTTGTTCTCTTTTTCCAAAGAAAAGAAAGGCTAAAATAATGCCATAAACCGGCTCCAGATTAGTAATAAGTGCAACTCTAAAGGCCGATAACTCTTTCATGACTGCAACTCCTGAAACGTAGGCAACCGATGTACAAACAGTCCCTAAGATGAATAAAAATGCAAAATCAGTAGGATTGAGGCTCACAGGAGCCTTAAAACCCTCTGTAATTAATAAATAGATAGAAACCCATACCCATGCGCCAATGAGCTCATAGAAGCTTATAATGGCTGCAGAGCGATTTTGTATTTGCTTGGAATTTATAATAGAGAAAATACTAGCAAAAAAAGCACTTAATAAACCGCAAACTATTCCGAAGGTATACTTTGATTCAAACTTAAAAATCATGAAAATCCCAAATATGATTAGGACTCCAGTTAAGATTTCAACTTTTGAAATTTTCTGTTTTTTTAAGAGTGGTTCTAAAATAGCAGTGAATAAAGTTAGCGAGGATAGGCTCACTAGCGCAACTGATACGGTAGAGGATTTAATAGATTGGAAAAATAAAATCCAATGTATTGCTACGATAGCACCAGTAAAAAAGAGTTTTATAAAGGTTTCTTTTGAAACCTTTATTGTGGTTTTTTTATATAAAAAATAGGCATATAAACTTACAAAGGCGATGAGTACGCGATACCATACGAGGTAACTTGCTTCGATTGAGATGACAGCTCCAAGTATACCGGTAAAGCCCCAAATAAAGACGGT
This sequence comes from Daejeonella sp., assembly GCF_044232565.1. Lineage (GTDB taxonomy): Bacteria > Bacteroidota > Bacteroidia > Sphingobacteriales > Sphingobacteriaceae > Daejeonella. The sequence continues at coordinate 30,629 of NZ_JBIILQ010000001.1, forward strand.
AATATGTAAAATGATGAGGTTTCGGCTAATTGGGGTGTTTATTGAAGGCATATTGGATTATTTTGGTGCTTTAATTAAGAGATAAACGCCAAGAATCCCAAAAATAATGTTTGGAATAAAGACTGCAATTAGTGGAGGTAGTCCGCCTTTTAGCGCAAACATATTGGCAAACTGAATAAATATGATGTAAGCGAAACTTAAAAATATACCGATTCCAAGGGGTAGTCCAATTCCTCCACGTACCTTTCTGGATGATAAAGAAACCCCCATGAGTGTTAAAATGTAGGCCGATAATGGATAAACAAATCGTTTATATTTTTCTAATTGAAGGTCTACCATCACACCAGTTCCTCTTGTTTCTTCTTTCTCGATGCGGTCATTTAACTCATTCATGTTCATCGCCTGATAAATATTGTCATAAATTTCAAAATCCTTAGGACGCATATCGAGAGTAGTATCTTTAGTGATACCAGAAGTCATACTTTCTTTTAGACCATCTATCTTTCTAATCGAATAATTATCAATCTTCCACTTTGATTTTAGCGAATCCCATGTGATTTTATCTGCTATTAACTTTTCTTTTAAATTATCACCTGAAAATTTTTCCAAAATAAATTTATAACCAACTCTCTGATTATTATCGAAATTTTCAATGTAAACATAGCTATCCTTATCGATTTGCATATGTGTAAACATTTTCGAGTTATCTGATTTAGGATTGATATACGTGTTTTCAAAATCAATTTTTAACTGATTCGTTTCAGGAATAATAAAAAGATTAAATATTAGGGTAACTAAAAATATCACTGTTGAGGAAATTACATAGGGGCGGAGAAATCGTTTAAAACTTACTCCACTGCTTAATATAGGCACTATTTCTGTCTGGTCGGCCATTTTAGCTGTAAAAAATATTACAGCTATGAAATTTATAAGTGGGGAAAGAAAATTTAGATAAAATGGAATAAAGCCGGCGTAATAGCTGAAAATTATTTCAGAAACTGGAGCCTGATGCCGTAAAAAATCGTCAAGTTTCTCGGACACATCAAAAATGACGATAATCACCGTGAAAATTGCCAGAGTAAATGAAAATGTACCCAGGTATTTTTTTATGATGTACCAGTCAATTATTTTGATCATATCTTACAAACGTTGCGCTAATGTTACGACCATTTTATTTTTCCATTCAGTAAATTCTCCTGAAATAATCTTTGTTCTAGCTTCATTTACCAACCATAAATAAAAGTTCAAGTTGTGTAAAGTAGCAATTTGGGCGCCCAAAATCTCTTTAGAATGAGCTAGATGTCTAAGATAAGCCTTTGTATAGTTTCTATCGGCAAAAAGATCAGAATCTTCCTCAATGGGAGAGAAATCATTCTTCCAGCGTTCATTTTTGATGTTTATGATCCCATTTTTGGTAAAGAGCATGCCATTTCTTGCGTTCCGGGTTGGCATAACACAATCAAACATATCAATACCAAGTGCAATATTTTCTAATAAATTGATTGGAGTGCCCACACCCATAAGGTAACGCGGCTTATCTTTAGGAAGGATATCGCAAACAATCTCAGTCATTTCATACATGTCTTCTGCAGGTTCTCCAACAGATAGGCCACCAATTGCATTACCTTCACGTTCAAATGATGCAATTACTTCGGCCGATTGTTTTCTAAGGTCTTTATAAACTGAACCTTGTACAATAGGGAATAATGTCTGATCAAATCCATAAATGGGTTCAGTAGTGTCAAATCGATCGCAGCAGCGTTTCAACCAACGGTGTGTCATCTCTATCGATCTTCTTGCATAGCCATATTCGCAAGGATAGGGAGTGCATTCATCAAATGCCATTATAATATCAGCACCAATAATACGCTGCGTATCCATTACCGATTCGGGCGTGAATAAATGTTTTGATCCATCAATATGTGATCGAAAGGTGACGCCTTCTTCCTTTATTTTACGGACCCCTGATAAAGAATAAACCTGATAGCCACCACTATCTGTGAGTAGTGGTCGGTCCCATCCATTAAATTTATGTAATCCTCCCGCCAATTGTAAGGTCTCAAGTCCCGGACGTAAATATAAATGATACGTATTCCCAAGTATAATTTGGGCTTTAATATCGTTTGCTAATTCACGTTGATGGACTGCTTTTACTGACCCAGCTGTACCTACAGGCATGAAAATTGGAGTTTTTATTACCCCATGAGCAGTTGTAATTTCACCTGCACGTGCCTTAGAATTTTTATCTTCTGCCTCTAGTTTAAATTTCATTTACAAATTAATAATTGGGGCAAAAATAGCAAAATATAAACTGCTCCCGATCTAAGCTTGAATTTAGAAGAGTTTATTTCTTTTATTTTATAATTAATGCCAATAGTTCATTGAAAAATCAGAAATTTACAAGATTTAAATTATGATTTAGGGCGTGGATTATCTGAATATTTCTATTATTGTTTCTCTGCACATTTGTTTATTACTTCAACTGTATTATGTTTTAGTAGTTTATCGAAAATTGGCCATTTTTAAGGTTCCAGAATTAGAATCACCGTTAAATTTACCGCTATCTGTGATTATTTGTGCTAAAAATGAAGTTCGAAATCTAAAGAAAAATCTACCTTTAATACTCAATCAAAACTATCCTGATTTCGAACTTATTGTAGTAAATGATTGCTCAAATGATGGAACCGAGTGGTTTTTGCGTGATCTATCTTTAGAACATAAAAACCTAAAAATTGTTACTATAAATGATCATCCGCGATTTAAGCATGGTAAAAAATTTGCTGTATCCCTTGGGATTAAAGCTGCAAAGAATGAAAATTTAATCTTTACGGATGCTGATTGTTATCCAACTTCTGTGGACTGGCTAAGCCTCATGCAGCGTAATTTTAGCAATCAGACAGATATTGTTCTTGGATATTCACCCTATGAGATTAAGGGTGGCGTATTAAATATGTTTATTCGCTTTGAGACTTTTTTCACGGCAATAAATTACCTTTCTTACGCTTTGCGTGGGATTCCTTACATGGGTGTTGGGCGCAACATGGCCTACAAAAAGTCGCTTTTTTTTAAAGGCAAAGGTTTTGCCTCTCACATGCATATTTTATCTGGTGATGATGATTTGTTTGTAAATCAAAATGCAAATAAAAAAAATACGAAGATTGAGATACATCCTAATTCACACGTTTGGACCGTGCCTAAAAAAACGTTTTCTTCATATTTTTCCCAGAAATTGAGGCACCAGGGAGCTGGAAAAGCATATAAAAGTAAGCATAAAAAAATGTTGACCTTTCAAGTGCTTTCTGGGGTATTATTTTACCTTTCTCTTATCGCATTTATAGTTGTAAATGGTCCATGGTGGATAATTGCTTCTGTGTTTTTTATTCGGATGCTTTCCCAAATATTTGTTTATATTCCCTTATTAAAGAAATTAAAATACATTGACCTTATTTGGTGGATGCCGCTTTTTGATTTCATTTACTATATTTTTATCATGCTATTAAGCTTAATATCCATATTTAGGAAGAAAGTTGAATGGAAGTAAATCCTAATTTCTCGGCAAATGCCAGAAACGATTTTAATCTTGTTGCCAAAGCAAAGGAAGGAGACCAAAAAGCCTATGCAGAAATAATGCAGCGCTATAAGGATTCCATTTATTTTATGGCCTTGAAAATGGTCAATAATAAGGATGATGCAATGGATCTTACTGTTGATACCTTTGCAAAATCATTTGAAAATTTAGATAAATATAACCCTGAATATGCATTCAGTACCTGGCTATTTAGAATTGCAACCAATAATAGTATTGACTTCATAAGAAAAAAAAGGCTTAATGTTATTTCTCTTGATACCCTATTTGAAGAAGAAGGAGATGATAAATATTTGCAGGTTCGTGCGGAAGGGTTAAACCCAGAGGAAATTTCCATTCGAAAGCAGGAAAGTGAGAAATTAAAGAATATGGTTGAGCAATTGCCTTTAAGATACCGCACATTAATTATATTGAGATATTATGATGAGCTATCGTATGAGGAAATAGCACAACAAATTGATATACCACTTGGGACTGTTAAAGCTCAACTTTTTCGCGCCAGAGATTTAATGGCTAATATTTTAAATCGTAAAAAGAAAAATTTAAGAAGTGACTTCTGAAATAATCAACCAATATTTTCCTGACTTAAGTCAGACTCAAAAGGATCAATTTGATGCCCTTGATGAGCTTTATCGTTTTTGGAATGCTCGAATTAATCTTGTTTCAAGAAAGGATATTGACATGCTTTATTTGCATCATATTCTTCATTCGCTGGCTATAGCAAAGGTTATCTCTTTTCTTCCCGGCGAAAAAGTACTTGATGTGGGTACCGGTGGAGGTTTCCCTGGAATTCCTTTAGCTATTATGTTCCCTGAAACCAATTTTCATTTGGTGGATTCTATTGGTAAGAAAATAAAGGTAGTGCAGGAGGTTTCATTAGCATTGGGTTTAAAAAATGTTAAGGCAACTCATGCAAGAGCTGAACAGATAGACGAAAAATTTAATTTTATTGTTTCAAGGGCTGTAACTAGATTATCTGATTTTTACCCTTGGATTAAAGGAAAATTTGACAAAAAATCGTTTAACAAACTTCAAAATGGTATATTGTACCTTAAGGGTGGAGATCTTCAACAGGAAATAGAAGAGTCTGGATTGAAAGTTGAACTAATCCCCCTGCCTAATTATTTTAAAGAAGAATATTTCGATACAAAATACGTGGTTTATATTCCACAATAATAGTTTATTTAATTTACGGCACCCCAAATGCTGTTAACAGTTAGCTTAAAAAGGTTTAATTTTTAACATTATTTTCGGATGTCCCTATTTCATCAAATTGCCCTTTCATGCCTTCCAGGCATTGGATCTGTTCTCGCCCGTAATCTTTTAAGCTTTTTCGGAAATGAGGAAGAAGTTTTTAACGCTAAAAGAAAGCATCTTAGCAAAGTGCCAGGAATTGGTCCCAAAACAAGGGAACTTATTATTAATCATAAAGTATTTAAGTTTGCTGAAGTTGAGCTTGAATTCATTGAAAAGTACAAGATTAAGCCCTATTTTCTTACGGATTTAGATTACCCAAAGCGACTTAAAAATTGTGCTGATGCACCCATATTGCTTTATTTTAAGGGTAATGCAGATTTGAATAGCAACAAAATTATTAGTGTTGTGGGAACCCGCAATGCGACTGATTATGGCAAGGATATTTGCAAAAATTTGATGGCAGATCTAAAAGTTCATAATCCATTGATAGTTAGTGGGTTGGCTTATGGAATTGATTTTGCTGCTCATAAAGAAGCACATAAATTGGGTATTCCATCAATTGGAGTACTTGGGCATGGCTTGGATCGTATTTATCCTGCTCAACATCGAGCTATGGCTGAAAAGATGCTTGAATGTGGTGGTTTACTAACTGAATTTATGTCGGGCACAATCCCAGATCGTGAAAATTTTCCAAAGAGAAATCGCATTATTGCCGGTTTATGCGATGTTACCATTGTTGTGGAAGCAAGTATAAAAGGTGGTGCTTTGATTACCGCTGAATTAGCTAATTCATATAATAGAGATGTGTTTGCTTTTCCAGGCAGGTTAAACGATGAATTTAGTCTCGGCTGCAATCATTTAATTAAAACCAATCGGGCCAATCTAATCACAAAATCTGCTGATATCGAATACATCATGGGGTGGAGTAGTGAAGTAGGTAAGGTTCAAAAACCTCAATTGAGTCTTCCAATAAATTTAACCGATGATGAAAAAATAATTTCTAATGTGCTTACAAACCATGGAAGCTTAGCATTTGATGATTTATCTTATTTAACCAGTTTCCAGCAAAGTAAACTGGTTCATATTCTTTTAGGTATGGAAATTCAGGGCGTTTTAATTTCCTTACCTGGAAAGGTTTATAGGTTAGTATAAGATATTAAATCAAGGGAGATATATTTTTAGGGTAATCGAAAAGAATTAGCTCACCTGTGCCTCTACTCAACATTTGCCATTTTTCGAATTGGAATTTTAATAGAATTATTCCGCAAGTAGGGAGATTAAATGCGGCTTCTTCGCAAAGATAATTGGCTATACTGCTTAATCCTGGGTTATGTCCAAAAATAGCTGTAAAGTTGGATGATTCATCAAGATTGTTTACAATATTCAATAATATTTGGGATGGTGCCTCATATATTTCTTCTTTTTGAATGATTTCTGATTGTTGAATTTTGAATTCTGAAGCAAAAAGCTTTGCGGTTGTTAATGCTCTTTTTGCGGGACTGCTAATTAGCTGTTTAGGGATTAATTCTTTTTTTATGATTCTGGTAGCCATTTCGACTGCATTATTATGCCCTCTTTCATTTAAAGGTCTTTGAAAATCTGCTAATAATAAATCATCCCTATTGGATTTTGCATGTCTGATTAACATTAAATGTTTAGCCATTCACTTTTTCAATTATCGCCGTTAAATTTAGGTTATTCATGCATTTAAAGTGGCCTTTGGGACAAGCTTCATGACCGATTTTGGAGCAGGGTCTACAAGTTAAGTCCGAAACTTGAAATATATAGGATTGATCTACTTGATAAGGATACATTCCAAATTCAGGAATTGTATTTCCCCAAACTGAAAAAATAGGCTTATTAAAGGCTGCAGCGATATGCATCAGACCAGTATCGTGGCTTATTACTTTTTCCGACATTTTTATGAGGAATGCACTTTGGTCAAGTTTGAGTTTTCCACAGGCATTAAATACATGTTTTCCTGCTGATTTTGCAATAAATTCTCCTCGCTCAGCATCTTCTGGTCCACCTAGTAGAACTACCTGCTGATTTATTTTGCTACATAAGTCAATCAATCGCTCTACAGGGAGACGTTTTGTTCCATGTTGAGCACCAATTACTACCGATGTATATTTTAGATGTGAAGAGGGTAATAGCTTTTCTAATTGATAAGTGCCATTTAAATAGTAATCCAGACCTTTGTCATCATTTTTTACCCCAAGAAATGAGACAGTTTGAAGGTACCTGTCGACTATATGAACTTTAGGAAGTATATTTTTTTTAAAATTTACTAATATCCATTTTTGCCAATTTAGCTTATCGAATGAACTGGAATTTACACCTAAGCTAGTTTTGATAATTAATGTCCTTAAATTGTTATGAAGGTCGATTATATGGTCAAAATTCTCCTTTTTAAGTTCAGAAATACAATCTGTAAGTGAATTTTCAAAAAAATGCAATTTGTCTATATGTGGGTTAGCCGATAATACTGGCTCAAATGATTTTTTAGTTAAATAGTGAAGCTCTAGTCCCTCGATTTGCTCTTTCAAACATCTTAAAACAGGGCTTGTTAGCACGATATCACCGATTGAGCTAAATCGAATGATTAGAATTTTAAGTTTATTATTTTTCAAGATGAAGCTTGTTTTTTTGTTGTTCAAAAATTTTGCTGATCTGCTCAAGAGACATAGCATTGAGGCAATTTGACATGCTTAATCCACCTTTTCTAGCGATTAATGTACCATATTTCATGTCTAAATTGCCTTCTACACGATGTGCATCTGGGTTTATAGATAAAAGTACACCTTTTGATATCGCATATTGATGCCAACGCCAATCAAGGTCAAGCCTTAGCGGGTTAGCATTAATCTCAATGATAACATTATTTGCTGCGCAGGCATCTATTATCTTTTTATGATCGATTGGATAGCCACTTCTACTTAATAATAATCTTCCGGTTGGATGCCCTAAAATTGTTGTGTATGGGTTTTCAATAGCTTTTAATAATCTGTCTGTTGCTTTTTCTTCATTCATGTTTAAAATTGAATGCACTGAAGCAACAACAAAATCAAAACTAGATAGCACTTCATCCGAATAATCAAGTGAGCCATCATATAGTATATCAGACTCAATACCTTTAAATATATAGAATGGAGCAAGTTTTTTATTCAATTCATCTATTTCTCGTTGCTGAGCCGCTACACGTATTTCATTTAAACCATTAGCATAAAAAGCAGATTTTGAATGATCGCAAATTCCAAAGTATTCGAGTTTTAGCTCATTTTTACAATAAATTGCCATTTCTTCAAGAGTATGAATACCATCGCTCCAGGTGCTATGATTGTGTAAACTTCCCTTCAAGTCGCTGAATTGAATTAAATCAGGTAGTTTTTTAGTTTTTGCTAGGTCAATTTCATTTGTGCCTTCACGTAGTTCAGGAACAATAAATTCTAAGCCTGCTAATTTATAAATTTGCTCTTCTGATTGATTCTTTAAATTTTGTCCTTGAAGTAAAGCAAATAGATTTTCTACATGTATTTCATTGCCAGTTTTTTGGATTAACTCTTTGCCAAAATCCTCGATATTACAAAATGAATATTCCATTTTTAAACCCGATTCAGTTTTGCATTTTACCTCCTCATCACCAATGTTGGTTTTTTCAAATCCCAAGACATCTAATTTTTCTAAAAGCAAAACATTGTTTTGCCCAACAATTAGAAAGTCAAGCTGATCGATGATCTCGCATTTACGACGGTATTGACCTGTGATATGAATTTGTTCAGTATTTAACTCTTTTTTTAAGGATTTTAAAAGCTCCTCAGCAAAATTTTCAATTTTTGCATATAGAAAACGTCCATTGCTAGCGATGTTAAATTCAATATTTTTTTTGATCTCTTCCTGGGTTTTCAAACCAAAGCCTTTAGCTTCAATTAACCGGTTTTCATTGCAAGCATAATATAATTCACCTACGGTATCAATGCCTAGTTCTTTCCAAATAGTAAGGATTTTTTTAGGACCGATACCCTTGATTTGCATCATTTCAATAATTCCTTCAGGGGTTTTACTCAATAATTCGGTCAATTCTTCAATAGCATTTGTATGAACGAATTCATGGACTTTTGCAGCAATGCTTTTACCTAGGCCCTCAATTTTCTCCATTTCTGATAAGCTTTTGGTGCAAATAGGATAGGGGAGTTTATCTATTTTAAATGCGGCATTAGCAACAGAACGTACCTTAAATGGGTTTTCATTGTGTAATTCTAACAAAGAGCTTAAGAATTTTAATGTTCTTGCAATGATTTTGTTTTCCATATCCACAAAAATAAATAACCCTTCCCTGAAAAGGGAAGGGTTTCTTTTTTTTTAACAAAAATATTTTTTTGAATTATCTAATTTGAATATTATAAGGTATACGCGCCTGAACTCCAGATAGGTTTAAAGCTGATTTCATTTGCTCATAATAAATGAAATTATCGCCTAATTCATGTTTTACAAAATAGGATTTAACTTTATCTCCTGATTTATCGAATAACGCAGAGATTGGATCTACTTGCGCTGGGTAATCAACAATTTTAAAATCTTTTATTTTCGCTTTTTTAGCCGCAGATGCAATGGCATCATCGATACTTCCTATTCTATCAACGAGCCCTATTTTAAGTGCTTCTGTACCACTCCAAACTCTTCCCTGACCTATGCTATTAATGTAATCTTGAGACTTTTTTCTTCCATCAGCTACCTTTTTGGTGAAAGTATCGTAAGTTTTATTAACCTCTAATTGGATAATCATTTTCTCACCATCAGTTAATGGTCTGCTAATTGAGCCTAAATCGGCAAATTGACCTGTTTTAACCCCATCAAATGTAATTCCAAGTTTGTTATTAAAGAATTTTTGCATGTTAGGGATAATTCCAAATACCCCAATTGATCCTGTGATTGTATTTGGTTGTGCAAATATTGAGTCGGCAGCACAAGCAATATAATATCCACCTGAAGCTGCTAAATCACCCATAGATACAATTACCGGTTTAGATTTTTTTGCGAGAACTGTTTCACGCCAAATTACATCAGATGCTAAGGCGCTACCTCCTGGAGAATTTATGCGCAGAACAATTGCCTTAACTTTATCATCAGTACGGGCTTTCCTAATAGCCCTTGAAATTCTTTCAGAACCAATGGTTTCATCATCCCCTTCACCACTCATAATTTCGCCATTAGCATAAATGACAGCAATTCTATTTTTAGAAGATTCTTCTTTTATTTCTTCATTTGCTGTGTATTCTTCTAAGCTAACTGATTTAATATCTTTCTTTTGATCCGTTTTTGTTAGTTTTTTCAGCTCGTCTAAAACCTCGTCTTTATATTTAAGTCCATCCACCATTTTAAATGATAAAGCATCTTCGGGAGCTCTAATCTTGGCGCTATCGGCCATTGAAAATAAGCTTTCTTTTGAAATTTTTCTGCTTTTGGAAATTTCTGAAAGGATGTGATTATACATTGATCCTAAAAATGAGGTAACCTGTTGCTTATTAGGTTCACTCATTTTATCAAGAATAAAGGGCTCAACAGCACTCTTATAAGTACCAACCTTAATAATTTGAGCTTCAATATCCAACTTTTCTAGTGCACCCTTGAAAAACATGATCTCAGAGCTTAAACCTCGAAAATCAATCATTCCCTCAGGATTAAGATAAATTTTATCAGCTACAGTGGCTAAATAATAAGCTCCTTGTGAATAAACTTCACTGTAAGCAATTATAAATTTTCCGCTTTTTTTAAAATCAAGTAAAGCACTTCGAATTTCTTCAATAGTTGCCATTCCAGAAGTTAAAGAAGAAACATCAAGATAAATTCCTTTTATGCGATCATCAGATTTAGCATCTTCAATATTTGCCAAAATTTCATTAAGGCCTAAGGTTTTTTTGCTTTCAAGTCCGAGCAGACTTAAGTCAGCAAATGGATTTTTATCTGTTCTCTCTTTAATTGGATAATCAAGACTTACATGGAGTACACTGTTTGATGCGATACTCACTTTACTATCATTCCCTGCAGAGGAAACCATGGCAGTAATAATTGCAATTAAGAGCAAAAAAACCACTAAAAACGATAAGATAAATCCTATCATAGAGGCAAAAACAAATTTGAAAAAATCTTTCATATGATTGTTAAATACATTATCTATGTAATATTACAAATATACAGATTTTGTTTTTGGCTATTTGTTACATAATTGTGTAAAATAAAATGTTCAATACATATATACTTCTAGGGAGTAATCTCGGCGATAGCAAAAAATATATTTCAAATGCCATTGTTGAAATAGAAAGGGAGATTGGCGTGGTTCAAGCAAAATCTGCCTTATATCAAACTGAAGCATGGGGAAAACGTGATCAGCCTGAATTTATAAATCAAGTTATTGAGGTGAAAACTAAATTAAGTCCGGCACTTTTATTAAAGTATATCCTAGAAATAGAAAAAAAACTTGGTCGAGAACGCCTCCAAAAATGGGGTGCAAGAACAATTGATATTGATATTTTATTTTTTGATAATCAGATAATTAATGAACTTGATTTAATTATTCCTCATCCATTTTTACATGTCAGAAGGTTTACGTTGATGCCTTTGAGTGAAATTGCCCCTAAATTAATACATCCTATTTTATTGAGAAGTGTTAGTCAATTACTAGAAGAGTTGGATGATGATCTTTCAGTTAATAAGATTGATTTTTAATTCTCTTTCTAAAATATATCTGACTAATCATCCAATATTAATGTTGCTTTCACTCCATATCTATCATGAATTCAACTAGTTATGGCGAATAGGGCTTAGATATTAAAAATCTCTTAAAAGTATCGTGGGCTTTAATAACGTTAATTTGCTTTAAAGGACTATATATTGATTTTTTCCTAGAGCTATCATTTATAAATTAAGAATTAAAGAAACAAAATAATTTATACTTTAATCCTCCATTCTGATTTTAAAGAGTGGTTTTTTGCTTGAAATGTACAATTGAAATCAAAAGGTATAGCATCAGAATGATGGGGCTTGCGGCAAATTGGAATAATATAATCAGGACCAATGAGCTGCATATTAATATATAACGGAGTATATTTTCTGAAAAATTAGTCGTTTTGAACTTTAATGAAATTAAAGGGATCTCCGAGATTAGTAAGAAGCTCATAAAAACACTAAAAACTAATAGGGAATATGGATTCATAAAGTAATTCATGAACACTATATTTTTTTCTTCCAGCAGAATTGGGAAAGCTGCTATCAATAAGGCATTTGCCGGCGTTGGAAGCCCGATGAAATTTTCAGATTGACGTGTATCAATATTGAATTTTGCTAACCTTAATCCTGAAAAAACAGCAATGATAAATGCGGAGTAACTTATCCAGTTTAGGGAAGGAATGGATGTAGAAATTAAAAAAAGTTGAAATATGATTACTGATGGTAAAACACCAAAGCTTACCATGTCTGCAAGTGAATCTAATTGCTTTCCAAGCTCTGAATATGCTTTTAACAATCTTGCGAGCATGCCATCAAGGAAATCGAGTGTTGCAGCAATTAGGATTGCATAGCTTGCTAAAACTAATTCACCATTGAATGCAAAAACAATCCCCAGGCAGCCGCTAAACAGGTTTAAGCAAGTAACTGCATTGGGGATATGTTGTTTCATCAGAATATTATTGATGTTTCAAAAATTATTTATTTCTTGATAAATATTAGGAATTCATCGATATCAGAAATTCTTCATTTGTTTTTGTTCCACGCATTTGGGATTGTAAGAATTCCATAGATTCTTGTGAATTCATATCTGCCAAATGGTTTCTCAGAATCCAAATACGCTGTAAGGTATCTTTATCTAATAATAGGTCGTCGCGACGAGTGCTTGAAGCGGTAAGATCAATAGCAGGGAATATACGCTTATTAGATAATTTTCTATCTAATTGTAATTCCATATTACCAGTACCTTTAAATTCTTCAAAGATAACCTCGTCCATTTTGGATCCTGTTTCTGTTAAGGCTGTAGCTAAAATTGTTAATGAACCACCATCTTCAATATTTCTTGCAGCACCAAAGAATCGCTTGGGTTTGTGTAATGCATTGGCATCAACACCTCCAGATAAAATTTTGCCGGATGCCGGTGCAACAGTATTGTAAGCACGTGCTAAACGGGTAATTGAATCAAGTAAAATAACCACATCATGTCCGCATTCAACCATTCTTTTGGCTTTTTCAAGAACAATATTTGCAATTTTAACGTGACGTTCTGCAGGCTCATCAAAGGTGGATGAAACAACCTCTGCACGAACACTTCTAGCCATATCCGTAACCTCTTCAGGACGCTCATCAATCAATAGAATAATTAAGTATACTTCGGGGTGGTTTTTTGCAATTGCATTAGCCACATCTTTTAGAAGCATGGTTTTACCTGTTTTGGGTTGTGCCACTATTAATCCACGCTGACCTTTACCAATTGGGGTGAACAAATCAATGATTCGTGTAGAATGATTTGCGGTATCAACAAAAAGGTTTAATTTTTCTGTTGGGAAAAGTGGTGTCAGATAGTCAAATGGAACTCTGTCGCGAACTTCGGCAGGAATACGGCCATTAATTGCTTCAACACGCACAAGTGGAAAATATTTTTCACCTTCTTTTGGTGGGCGAATACTTCCTCTTACAGTGTCTCCAGTTTTTAAACCAAATAATTTTATTTGCGATTGAGATACATAAATATCATCAGGAGATGAAAGGTAATTATAATCTGAGGACCTTAAAAAGCCATAGCCATCAGGCATGATTTCTAAAATACCCTCATTAACAATCACATTATCAAAATCCATATTTATAGCAGGGCTATCTTGGTTTCTAGGATTTTGTTTAGGATTGTTAGGATTAGGCCTACGCTCGAATTTCTTAGCATCAATTGGTTCCACTTTTTTTGTTTCAGCAAGCATTGGATTTGCCTCAGCAACTGGACTATCTGGCATAGAAGATTCAATTAGAGGTTCTACAACTTCGGGTATTGAAGGTTCCTCATCAACCTCAGGGAAGTCAAATGTTCTAGTATTGTCTAAGTGAACCTCTTTATGCTGATTATTGTCACCTGCCGATTTCGTAGTACGAAGTCGTTTACGTGGCTTTAGTGCCACATCTTTTGAATCAGAAACAGCACTTTCAGTACTAGCTTCCATAGGTGGCATGTCTGTTTGTTCAAGAATTTTGCTTATTAGATCCTGTTTACGTAGCGTATCAGTATCTACTACACCAAGGTTTTGAGCAATTTCACGTAGCTCAGAAACGAGCTTATCGTTCAATTTATTACTGTCCAGCATTAAATATGGTTTATGTTTTTTGGGATTTTTTTCAATAAATTTATCCTGGAGATTGACAACACAAGAATATTTGGACTATAAAGATACAAAAAATTAATGTGATTTCCTGAATTCAGGTATAAAATGAGATAACACCACAATTTTATGCAATAAAAATAAAAAATCAAAATTTTAATTCTTTTTTTATTTTAAGAATGCATCTTTTTTTAAATTCGTCCAAATTCCGCTATTAAAATGAATAGAGAACAGCTTATTGAGCAAATAAAAATCAAGAAATCTTTCCTATGTATAGGCCTTGATACAGATATTAATCTTATTCCTGATTTCTTACTCGATTTTGAGGATCCAGTTTTGGAGTTTAATAAGCGCATTATTGACGCTACTCATGATCTTTGTGTTGCATACAAGCCCAATAGTGCCTTTTATGAAAGTAGAGGTATTGCTGGTTGGAAGAGTTTAATTGGAACATCTAATCATATTCCCAAAACGTGTTTAGGTATTATTGATGCAAAACGAGGTGATATTGGAAATACCTCTAGTATGTATGCTCAAGCTTTTTTTGATTATGCTTCATCTGGGATGAGCTTCGATGCCATCACTATCGCCCCCTATATGGGAAGTGATTCAGTCAAGCCATTTCTTGCCTTTAAGGATAAATGGGTTATTTTATTGGCTCTAACTTCAAATGAAGGAGGTAAAGATTTTCAATTCATAGAAACTGATCATGGTCGTTTATTTGAAAATGTAATTCAAAAAGCTAATTCATGGTCCACAAACGACAGAATGATGTATGTTGTAGGTGCAACTAGAGCAGAAGAGTTTTTAGCAATTCGTAAATATGCTCCTGATCATTTTTTGCTAGTTCCGGGAGTAGGGGCACAAGGTGGAAGCCTACATGAGGTTTGTAAATATGGCTTATCGGCAAGTTGCGGACTCCTAATCAACTCATCTAGAGCAATTATTTATGCTTCTTCGGGACAAGATTTTGCTGAACGTGCTAGAGAAGAAGCTATAATACTTCAATCTGAAATGGAGGTTCTATTAAAGGGTATTGACTTAATTAATTAGGCATTTTACCTTTAACGGACTAACATCTACCGTTTAATCATATTTTTTTGAAGCTGCTTTCTTTAGTGCTAGTTTCAAAAATGTCATTCCCAGAAGAATTTATTCATTATTTATGGAAATTCTGTTTATTCAACAAACAGGATTATAAAACTGTTGCCGGCGAATCATTAGATATTATAAGTGTTGGCTTGCATAATATGAATGCTGGTCCTGATTTTGAAAGTTCTAAAATTAGGATTGGAGGCACATTATGGGTGGGAAATGTGGAAATTCATATACGATCATCTGATTGGAATCGACATCAGCACCAGTTTGACCTAGCCTATGAAAACGTAATTTTACACGTAGTTTCTGTTCATGACGAGTCTGTTTTTCGGAAGGATGGCACAGAAATCCCAGTCTTTGAGATTAAAGATTTAATTCCCAAAGAAATTGCTCAAAACTACGCTAGTTTGATGGCAAATATGAGTTGGATACCCTGCGAGAAGCATTTATCAAGCATCGAGCCATTTTTTCTCAAAAATTGGCTTTCACGAGTTCTAATTGAGCGATTAGAAGAAAAATCCGTTCAAGTAAATGAGCTATTGAAAGAATATAAAGGTAGCTGGGATGATGCTTTTTACATTATGCTGGCTCGTAACTTCGGTTTTAAGACTAATGCAGTCCCTTTTGAAATGCTAGCCCGTTCTTTGCCAAGGCAATTATTAGCTAAGTATAAAAACAGTTCTAGTCAAATTGAAGCCTTGATTTTTGGGCAAGCAGGTTTTTTAAATGAAATGTTTACTGAATCCTATCCTAATATAATTATGCAGGAGTATCGGTTTTTAAAGAAAAAACATGGCTTAAAATCAATCGATAGATACCTCTGGAAATATATGAGGCTGAGGCCACGTAATTTCCCAAGCTTGCGGCTCGCTCAGTTTGCAGCATTGATATGGAAGTCTAATCATCTTTTTTCAAGAATAAACGATGAAAACGATATTCAGAATATATTTAAACTTTTCAGAGATATACCTTTAAACAGCTATTGGGATACACATTTTCGATTTGGTAAAAAATGCAATCAAACAGTTTCTAGTTTAGGGGATGAATCGATAAAGAACATATTAATTAATAGCGTGGCAGTGTTTTCATTCGCATTTGGATTAACTCATGGCAATAAAGACCATGTAAATAAAGGGATAAACCTATTAGAGAAAATGGGACCAGAAGACAATGCTCACATTAAGAGATTTATACAAATAAACTGGATTCCTGAAAATGCTGCTCAAAGTCAGGCGCTACTCCAATTAAAAAAAACTTATTGCGATCAAAAGAAATGTTTATCTTGTGGAATTGGAATTAAAATATTAGCTAAAAATAATGCTACAACAGTTTCTGACATATTTTGAAAAACGATCTTTTGGTGTTTGTGCATTCCTTGGTGAGCGTTTTAATATTTCCATATCAAAAATTAGATTGTTTTTTATTTATTCTTCCTTTTTAGCAGTAGGGTTTCCCCTGATTTTCTATTTTTTTGCTGCCTTCGTACTTGATATTCGTAATTATGTAAAACGTATCAGAGCCAGGGTATGGGATTTTTAGTTAGGATTTTTTTAATGTAGCTAGCTTTTTATTTTCTGCTTGAAATAAGATAGGGATCAAGAAAGTATTTTCGAAATCTCGTTAAAACCGTTTTCATATGCCAGATCTGCCGGACTTTTACCATCATCCATTTTTGCATTTACATTTGCTCCAGCTTCAAGAAGGACGATTAACAAATCTATATTTCCATTTTTTGCCGCCAGATGTAAGGGGGAAGCTCCAGATAACTGAACAACATTGCAATCTGCTCCTCCTTCAATTAACATTTTAGCAATCATTGTAAAATTAGTAGAAACTGCTGTATGCAAAGGATAAATAAGATATTCATTATTGGAAGGGATGTTTGGATCAGCTCCTTTTAAAAGTAGCAAGTGTGTGCTTTCCTCATTTCCAAAATAGGTAGAAAGGTAAAGTGGGGAAAAGCCATCTTCCGAGACTGCATCAATTATTGTTGGATTTAAATCAAGGGTTTCTGAAATGAAATCTAATTTTCTGAGGGCAATGGCCTCAAAAATAGTTATGGAAGGCGCATATCTGAATAAAATCTCAGCAATTTCGTTTTTCCCATAGTAGGAGCTTAGCATTATTGGGGAAACATTTTGGCTTGTTTTTAGCGTGCAAAGATGTGGTTGCTCATCTAAAAGTGAAATTAGTTTTATTGCATTGTCAGTTTCTATGTATTCTTCCAGTAAAGCCTGACTCATATTCTGAAAATAAAATTGAATAAATTTAGATGTAAATAAAAGTAAAAAAAATAATTTAAT
>NZ_JBIILQ010000328.1:0-4201 GCF_044232565.1 Daejeonella sp.
GTATTTGGTTCCGCTTATGCTACTTTAATAAGCGGCGGACTAGTTCTATTGTTTGAGTGGTTGATTTTATATTGGATGTTTAAGAAAAAAATATTTATTAAGATTTGATTTCATTTTTTAAAAAAAATCTCATAGTTTATGAAAACGAAATTTCTTTATTTATGTATGATTTCCATGCTTTTTCATGGCGCTTCACAAGCTCAGAGCAAACCATCTAAAGTAGCTAAGTCTTCTTCTCAGTTTTACTTTATGCAAGACTTTAAGTTGGTAGAAAAATATGATACCCACGTGCATATCAATACCTACGATACCGCTTTCATTAATTTAGCTAAAGAGGATAATTTTAAATTGTTAACGGTAAATGTTAATCCTTCAACTTATCCATCGGTAGATAATCAAGAAAATGTTGCCCTATCGCTTATAAATAATTTCCCCGAACAAGTAGCCTATGCAACTACTTTTACCATGAAAGATTGGGGTACAGATCTTTGGCTGCCTCAAACTCTTGCTTATCTTAAAAATTCATTTAGCAAGGGTGCAATTGGTGTTAAAATTTGGAAAAATATTGGAATGGAGCTTAAAGACAAGGATGGAAAATTTGTGATGGTTAATGATGCGAGGCTCGACCCTGTTCTTGACTTTATCGAAAAAAATAATGTTACCCTAATTGGACATTTAGGTGAGCCTAAAAATGCATGGCTTCCCGTTGAAAAAATGACTGTTTCAGGAGATAAATCATACTTTTCTAAAAATCCTAAGTATCATATGTTCCTTCATCCTGAATATCCTTCTTATCAAGACCAAATAGATGCACGGGATAAAATGCTTGAAAAACATCCTGCAATCCGTTTCGTTGGTGTTCACTTGGGTAGCCTTGAATGGGATGTGGATGAATTGGCAAAAAGACTCGATAAATTTCCAAATATGGCTGTTGATATGGCCGAACGAATTTGTCATCTTCAATATCAGACGGTTAAAAACAGACAAAAAGTATACGATTTCATGGTTAAATATCAAGATCGACTTATTTATGCAACAGATAATTCGGTTGCAAAAGGAGCAGATCCTGCGAAATATAAAATTCGTATTCATGAAAGAAGGCTTAGCGATTGGAGATATTTTGTATCTGATGATGAAATGAATGTTTCTGATTTTGATGAAAAGCTTCAGGGACTCAAATTACCTAAGAGTGTTATCGATAAAATTTATAGAACAAATGCTGAAAAGTATTTCCCAGGGATCTAAACCAACTAATTCACTATAGAAAACATAGAAATAATGAAAAATAACCGTAGAGATTTTTTAAAGAAAAGTAGCCTTGCCGGATTAGGACTTGCAGGTGCAACAGTATTAAATGGATTTGCTTCTGAAGAGAGAAAAGGTCCGTGGATTGCAAAATCCAGTATTCAAACGTTTAACATGACAGGTTATGCGGCACCCAAGCTCGAAACTGTTCGTGTTGGTTTTATTGGTTTAGGCCAACGTGGTCCCTCGCATTTAAATGAGATTTCTAAAATCGAGGGTACAGAAATTAAAGCTTTATGCGATTTGCGTCCCAATAGTGTCAATAAAGCCAAAAAAAAGCTTGAAGGTACTAGCCATAATCCTAAACTTTATTCTGGGTCTGAGGATGAGTGGAAAAAATTATGTGAACAAAAGGATATTGATCTAATTTACATTTGTACTCCTTGGCATTTGCATACCCCGATGGCACTTTATGCAATGGAACAGGGCAAACATGTTGCCATTGAAGTGCCCGCAACTGTTTCATTAGAGGAGTGCTGGCAACTTGTTGAAACTTCTGAGCGTACGCGCAAACATTGTATGATGCTCGAAAATTGCTGCTACGACTTTTTTGAATTATTGACATTAAACATGGCAAGACAAGGCTATTTCGGTGAGATTATTCATACTGAAGGAGCTTATATTCACAATTTAATAGACCTTAATTTTAGTGATAAGGGCTACCAAAATATGTGGCGATTAAGGGAAAACGCTACTCGTGAAGGAAGCTTATACCCAACTCATGGCTTAGGTCCGGTTTGCCAAGTTTTAAATGTGAATCGCGGTGATAAAATGGATTATTTGGTTTCTGTTTCATCCAATGATTTTATGATGGCTGAGCGTGCCAAAGTTGAGGCTGAAAAGAATGATTTGTACAAAGAATTTGTAGGTAAGGATTTTAAAGGCAATATGAATACCACCACAATTCGTACCGCTAAGGGTAAAACCATTATGATTCAGCATGATGTAACATCTCCCCGTCCATATTCTCGTATTCATCTTGTTAGTGGAACAAAAGGTACTGCGTTAAAATATCCAACACCAAGAATTTCTAATGGCCATTCAGGTTGGCTTAAGGACGAAGAATTTAAAGCACTCGAAGCGCAATTTACCCCCAATATTGTCAAAAAAGTAGGTGATCTTGCAAAAAAAGTAGGCGGTCATGGTGGTATGGATTTCCTTATGAACTGGCGACTAATTGATTGCTTGCGTAATGGTTTGCCTCTTGATCAAGATGTGTATGATGCAGCAGCGTGGAGCTCAATCTGGCCATTAAGCGAATGGTCGGTCAATAACCGCTCAAACTCAGTTGATATTCCTGATTTTACCCGTGGCGCTTGGAAAAAGAATCAGCCACATGATATCACTCTTGAAAAAGGTGGTGATACTAAAGTGAAAATCTAAAAATATTAATAGGTAATAATAAGCTAGATCTAAACAAAAAAACAGATTAGTTCCTTTCTACCTAATTCTAGTGTATCCGGTTTTTCAATAATCATAAATTAATTTTTAATATGATTATTGTTGCCGGATATTCTTTTTTTACCAGTTTTGATTTTAAAATGATGGTGTCTGTAAAATTAATCACTCATTTTCTTAAGATGGGTTAATTGGCATATACTTAATTACATTTGTAATCAAAGGTTTTCAATCTGTTTTTTTAAAAAACCTGGGTTCATAAATGTTAATATTGCACTAATAAATGGAAAATAAAAAATACAATAAAGCTACCGAGGCTGTTTGGGCTGGAGAGAATAATCCTTATTTTAAGGAAGCAGTAACTACTCCAATTGTGAATAGCGTTGCTTTTGCCTACAACGATTTGAATGAATGGTATGATATTTCTGTGGGTAAGCAAGATGGTTTTATTTATAGCCGAAATACTAATCCAACCGTTGCAGCTCTTGAAGAAAAAATCAGAGTGCTGGAAGGGGCGGAATCGGCAACCGCTTTTGCAACAGGCATGGCAGCCATCAGCAATACCTTGTTTACTTTTTTGAAGCCGGGCAAGCGAGTGGTGTCAATGAAAGATACTTATGGCGGGACTAGCAAGTTGTTTTTAGATTTTTTTCCTGAGTATCAGGTGGAGGTTAAATTATGTGAGACTGGCAATCATGAGGAAATGGAATTGGAAATTGCCAAGGGTTGCGATTTAGTTTACCTAGAAACTCCTACCAATCCTACACTAAAAATAGTGGACATTAAACGTATGGCTTTGGCAGCTAAGAAAGTGGGTGCAATTGTGGTTGTAGATAATACCTTCGCTACACCAATTAATCAAAACCCATTGGCACTTGGTGCTGATTTAGTGCTTCATAGCGCTACTAAATACCTTTGCGGTCATTCGGATGCCATGGGCGGCTTATTGGCCGGTAGTAAAGATCTCGTACAGAAAGTATTTCATTTCAGAGAAATTAATGGTGCTAGTTTGCAGGCTGATCCCGCCTATATGATTGCTAGGGGAATGAAAACTCTGGAATTAAGGGTGTCGCGCCAAAATGAATCTGCTTTAAAAATTGCACGATATCTGAAGGCTCACGCTAAAGTGAGTGATGTATTCTATCCGGGATTGGAAACACATAAAGGACATGAAATTGCTAAATCACAGATGCGTGGTTTTGGTGGGATGCTAAGTTTTGCCCTTAATGGTGGTTATGATTTAGTAGAAAAATTTCTCCCATCCTTAAAACTTGTTCATTTAGCGGCAAGCCTAGGTTCTGTGAGTACCTTGGCCGGTCCGCCGCGTACAACAAGCCACGTTGAATTAACCGAAGCACAAAGGGCTCTTTTGGGTATTCCTGAGAGTTTAATACGTTATTCTGTTGGAATTGAATCGGTAGATGACCTTCTTCAGGATCTTGAAGATGGATTAAAGAAAATTTAGAACTATTAATAGTTTAATTTAAGCTGGATAAGA
>NZ_JBIILQ010000234.1:0-4170 GCF_044232565.1 Daejeonella sp.
TATAAATCTATTTATTGCTTTAAATCAATAAATTAGTGATTTAGATATATCTGTAATTGTGCTTTGTTGGTCTGGCCCACAAAATTTATAGTTATAAATTGTTCAAGATTCCTACTTATTAGTAAGGTAGGAGGTTTCGAGAACATTTCGACAAGATCTCAATAAGTCTTTCAAATTTCTAGAACCTAAACCCTCGCCAATATTACTCTGTTAAGGCCTGAAATACCCGTCTACCAATAAGTCCTATTACTACTAAAAACCCAGCTAGAAATCCTCCCAATAGTATACCCTTTGATTTCCCAAATTTCTCCACCGGTAAAGGCAATATCGGTTTATCAATAACTTGGATTAGCGGAGTTTCTTTACGTAATGATAATTTAGAAAGTTCCAAATTCTTTACCAATTCGGTAAGAATAGCTGTATTCGCTTGCACATCAATTTGTCTTTGTTGGCCCGAGCTGCGTAAAATTTGTCTTGAAGCATTTAAATTAGGTATAGCATCATTTGATTGCGCCACACCCGAAATGGCACGGTTCAATTGATTACGTACCGAATCCGTTTGATGTTGAAGAATAGCCACATTTGTGGTCGATTTTTTAGTCTTGGTTTCTACATAAAATTGAGATACCTCGCTCACTAAAGCTTCAGTAAATGCTTTTGAAAAACTTTCACTTTCTGTTTGGACAGAAACCTTTAAAATGCTTAGCTTTTTGTCAATTTTGGCCACCGTTAAGAAATTTTTAATAATCTCTTCATGGATTTCCATTAGAATACTGTCTTGCGCTCTATTAAATTTAGATGGATCTGCAAGAATAGCAAAGCCTAAATTTTCTAATTGAGGCTTATCTTCCCAATCATCGCGCATTTCTCTAAATAAAATATAATAATCGCCTAAGCTTTGGCTTTTGCCATTAACACTAATCGGACTCAAAAGTGCTTTTTGCACCATAGATCTGGATTTCATCAATTCCAGTAAATTATCGCCGGCAAATATTCCGCCGCCACCGCCGCCACCTAGGTCTAAGCCAAATTGACTCGCTAAACCTAAAGCACCACCTAAGCCACCACCAGATTTTTCATCTTCTAGCACAAAGCTAAATTCCGCTTTATAAATAGGCTTTTGTGTAAAAGCATAGCCCAATCCCAATAAACTACCTATAAAAGCAACCAAGATGATTAATTTCCATTGGCCCAATAAATAGCTCCACCATTCTTGCAGCTTTATGATCAGCTCCTTTAATGAAATTTCATCTGAATCTATATTAGCAGCTGAAATTTGATTCGGTTCCTTTTGCAGATTATTCGTGTTCATCTTACTTCACCAAATTTAAAATAATGATTGCCATAGACGCTAAAGCACTAGAGATACCTACAATTTCGCCTGCAGATACTGCTTTCCTGGCATCCTTTTTCGGCACAAATACCTCTGCTCCAGGTTCTATACTTGGGTAATTATTAAATAGAAATACCTTTCTTGTACTTCGCACCGAGCCATTGGCATAAATGACATAAGAACGTTTTCTTGTCGATTTTTCTGAAAATCCACCACCCTGTGACACATAATATTTAAAAGATCTTCCTTGACTGAAGCTGGTAGTTACCGGGTAGAGCACCGCGCCATTAACCTTTACGGTTTGCAATTCTTTAGGGATACGCAATACATCACCTTCCTCTAAAATCAAGTCGGCAGAAGATTTTGGCGCTGCTAGGATTTTCTCCAAGTTAATCCCCACATATACATTATTTAATATTTCATCTTCCTTAACTGCTAAGCTTGAGTCTGCAGCATTGGCTTGCAAACGCTTCAATTGATTTAATTTAGCCTTCTCTTCTTCGGCCAATTCTTCTTGCGCTTTCGCATCATTTTTATTCAATCCTCTCAATTTACTTAATCCTTCACGCTTTAAAGAAGCCCCCTTGGTATAAGCCAAGGCTGTTAAACCACCGGCACGTTCTACCAAGTCGGAAACCCGTTCATTCTTATTGCTGATGCTATACATACCCGGGTATAGTACTTCACCTTCAATTTTTACTTGCTTTTGTATCTCATAACCTATGGAACTACGTACCGAAACGATATCAAAGGGCTGGAGTTCAAATTTAGGGACAGAAAGGTTGAGGTCCTTTTCAATGTTTATTTGGAAAACCTCAGCAGTTTTAGCCGCTTCAGAGTTTTGATCAGAGGATTTAACTCGTCTGGAGATTTCAATACGCTGCGGGCTTGCACTTTCGGAGAATCCACCTGCCTGAATGATTAATTCTTCGAGGGTCATGTTTTGTGCGTACTTATAGGTTCCGGGGCCTCTTACTTCCCCATCAATGCTTACCTTAAATTCTTCTTGAAGGTCGAATATGGAGGAGATGCTGATGAGGTCTTCACGCTGCAGGCTGATGTCTGGTGTTTTACCTGAAATAATTGCGGCCACATCAAAGGAAATCAACTGTGTTTGATTATCTACTTTTAATCTGGTCAAATAGCCCCTCGGCATAAAGGCGTCTTCTTTCAGTCCGTCGGCTTTTTGTATCAATTGAGAAAGCTTCATTCCCGTTTCTAATTCATAAGCTCCCGGTCTGAATACCGCCCCTTCAATTTGTACGCGATTTTCGAAGCGCTCTAGCACGCGTTCTACAAAGTATTTATCGCCACTGGTAGGCAGGTAGCTTGTAAATTGCTCTTTAGAGATATTGGAAATCTTACGCTCGGTATCGGTATTTTTCAATACTTTCACTCGTGCCTGATAGGCATTTTCGGTAAAGCCACCGGCATAATTGAGGAGATTGCTGTATGTTTCGCCAGCTTTCAACTCATAAATACCTGGTCTTTTTACTTCGCCAACTAGCTCGATGCGCGATTGGTACACGGGAATACGTATCACATCTTGATCTTGTAATTTATAGTTAGTGGCTATTTCGCCCTTCATTAAAAATTCATAGATATCTAAAACGGCAATTTTCTTGCCTGAACGTATCAATTCAATGGCTCTAAAAGATCCGTTTTGCGTCGGTCCGCCGGATGAGTACAGTGCATTAAACACCGTAGCCAAGGAGGATAGGGTATACGTGCCTGGCGTAATAACTTCGCCGGTTAGGATTACTTTAATGCTTCTGATATTACCAATAGCCACATTTAAGCGGGTATTGCCGGTTTTGATACCTGCGTACACGGCAGACATTCTTGATTTAATGCGTGTGGTAGCTGCTTCAATAGTTAGGCCAGAAAGGGGCACTACGCCTACGTATTGTATTTTTATACTGCCTTCGGGACTCACCCTTAAATCGTAAGAAGCTTCAGAATTACCGCTTAAGTCGATTAAGAGCTGGTCGTTGGGACCAATTACATAGCCTTTAGGAGTTGCTATGTTGAGGTTAGGCTCAAAAGTTTGCTTTTTATTTTTGAATAGGTCAGCACCAAATAGCTTCGCACGAAGCTCTAGGAGTGCTTTTTCGGCTTCGCTTTCCGGCGTTTTTTCTACTGCTGGCTTTTCTTCATCGTAATTAAGCTCGCGGCCATTATTTTGTGATTGTACTTTATCAGGATTGGCAGATTTAGCGCCACTTGATTTTAATTTTTCTACACGGGCACGCAATTTACCAACCTCTGCAGGGCTCATGCCACGCGCTTGTGCAATTTGTTCTAACTGTGCCTCTCCCATTCCGCTCGACTCTACCTGGCGCATGAAAGCACGCACCTGATCATCACTTAGCTCATCCACACGAACATTGCTCAAGTTTTGGGGATTTACTTGCGCCAAAACCGGCATGCTGATGCTTAAAAACAGTAAAAGACTGAATAGTTTAAATAGTTTGTTCATCGTAAAAATTTTCAATTCCGTAAAAGTAAGGAAATTGTGGTTATGTTTTTATTTGGGTGATGGAATTATCTACTTTATCGTTATTCGGGCAGTGGTATGTAAATTTGTTTTTGAAAACTCTAAATCAAACCCACCACAAATCGTCCACTCACTGTCCTTCGTTCACCTTTCTTCCGCCTTGGCTGGTGCGGCACGTACCACATTAGCCAACCCACAACCTTTCACAGCATTAGACGCAGCGGTGGCATTTTGGTTCTTTTCTGCTACAGGAAAAGAACTAGGCCTCCGCGGCTATGAGCGGGAAAATCATCAATATACCTTGAATTCTCTTTCTTTTGAAGGCCAAAAGAAACAAAAG
>NZ_JBIILQ010000048.1:0-13695 GCF_044232565.1 Daejeonella sp.
AGCCTTGAATTTACTTTTAGAAATATTAAATTCAAGGTCATGCAAAATGAAGGCCAATTTCGCTATGAGCGTACTTTTGTAGATTCTTCAGGTATATTTTATGATATCATTGATAATGAAGGATTTAAAAGGTTTTTGAACGAGAAAGAGCTTAAATTGGACAGTCTTGATGTAGCCAAACATTCTCAATCTTTAAATGCAATGGTGTATTTTTTGTATTTACCCCTTAAGTTGAATGATCCCTCTGTTAAAAAGAAGTACATAGATGAGGTTAAAATTAAAGGAAAAAGGTACCATAAATTAGAAATTTCTTTTGATCAAAACGAGGGTGGTGCCGACCATAAGGACGTGTATTATTATTGGTTTGATGTACAAGATTATAGCATGGATCATTTTGCCTATAGTTCTGGTGGAAATCGATTCAGGGCCGTGTTAAAAACCCATGATGTGAGCGGTGTAATCTTCCAGGACTACATTAACTATCAAATGCCACTAAATGATTCAACTACTACGGTTATGAAATATGATAGCTTATTTGAAGCTGGAAAGCTCAGAGAATTATCTAGAATAGAATTTATGGACATGCGATTGATGACCATTTCAAAATAGAAATCCTAGATATGAAAATTGACCTTTGAATTAATTATTTACAAGAATAGGCTAAGTAAAAAATAAAGACTTGCTGCTAGCACCGCTGATACTGGGATTGTTAAAACCCATGCCCACATTAAGCTGATTGTTACGCCCCATCTAACTGCCGAAACACGCTTGCTTAGGCCCACCCCAATAATTGCACCTGTAATGGTATGTGTTGTTGATACAGGTATTTTAAAGTGTTCAGTCATAAATAAGGTAATAGCACCTGCTGTTTCTGCTGCTACACCCTCTAATGGAGTAACTTTGGTGATTTTAGTCCCCATAGTTTTTACAATTTTCCAACCACCACTCATCGTTCCAATTGCAATTGATGTATAGCACGCAATTGGAATCCATTCTGGAATATGGTTAATCTTAACTTTTCCTTCAATAACAGTATATCCTACCTGAAGCCAGTGAGACATAGTGCTAGCTTCAGCAGGGTTGTCTTTTAAGTATACAATGATTGCCGCTGCAATAATTCCCATTACTTTTTGGGCATCGTTACCACCGTGACCTAAACTAAATAAAGCAGAAGAGACTAATTGTAATTTTTTAAACCACCACTCTGCTCGTGATGGATTAGCATAGCGACAAATATTTACGATGATTACCGTGATCACATATGCCATAAACATACCGATAATCGGTGCAAGAACGATAAATGCAGCAACTTTACCAATAATACCTAAATTGATAACATCTAAACCTCCATGTGCTACTGCAGCACCTGCAAAGCCTCCAATCAGTGTATGTGAGGAGGAAGATGGGATTCCGAACCACCAAGTGAATAAATTCCATGCAATTGCGGAAAGTATACCTGCAAGAATTACAACGAGGTTTATATTCATGGTATCCGCCGTTTTGGCTACGGTATCGGCTACGTTAAGACTGAATATCCAGTAGGCTAAAAAATTAAAAAAAGCTGCCCAAATAACTGCTTGAAATGGGGTTAATACTTTCGTAGAAACAACCGTAGCAATAGAATTGGCTGCATCATGAAAGCCATTGATATAATCAAATACTAAAGCTAGACCAATGATTACAAGTAATAAGGTAAATCCCATAAGGCGGTATGATATCCTTTTATATTTTTAAGCGTTCTTTACTAAAATTGATTCCAATACATTGGCTGCATCTTCACACATATCCGTTGCAGTTTCTAGTGCAGAAAGCACTTCTTTATATTTAATCAAATTCACAGCATCTTTCTCATTGTCGAATAAATCTCCAACAGCCTTATCAAAGACGTAATCTGCTTGATTTTCAATACTATTAATACGAACACATGAATCAGCTATAAGGCGAATATTTTTTAAGTCGCGAAGCTCAAGAATTGCTTTGTGAAGGTCGCGGCATGCCTCTAAAATTAGATTTGCCAATTCTTTAATCGGTGGGGTAATGATTACTACATTGTAAATGTCCATGCGACTCGCCGAACCGTGAATATAATCAGCAATATCATCTATGGCACTTGCCAAACGATGAATATCCTCCCTATCAAAAGGGGTAATAAAGTTCTTACTTAACTCTAAATGAATTTGGTGAGTGATTTCATCTCCTGCATGCTCCAAATCAGAAATGTCTTTAAAAAGTTCTTTACGCTTAACAATATCTTCCGTATTTACTGCTTCTACAAGCTTTTCACCTAATTTTATTAGGTTGGCACTATCTTTTTCAAACAGAGGGAAAAATTTCTTGTCCTTAGGGATAAAATATTGAAAAATACTATTTAGTGACATGTCTATGAGATTTGTATTTGGTAAAGCTACAATCCCAATGTTAAGTTAATGTTAAATATTAAGAATTTTCTAGGCTCTAGATAGTGTAAAGCCAAAAGTTGAGCCGATATTTTCGGTGCTTCGAACCGTTATAGTTTGTTCGTGGGCTTCGATAATGTGCTTTACAATGGCTAGGCCTAAACCTGAGCCACCGATGTCTCTGGAGCGACTCTTATCGGTGCGGTAAAAGCGTTCAAACAGCCTTGGCAAGTATTTTTCCTCGATTCCAATGCCATCATCAGTAATCTCAACCAAAATTTGATCGTGAAGCTCAAAGGTCCGGATATAGGTATTGCCGGGATTCTTTCCGTATTTAAAGGAATTGCTTAGGAGATTAACCAATACCTGCCTAATTTTTTCACGATCGGCATAAACGCGAGTAGGGCCTTTATATTTTTCTTTAAAGTGAATGGAAATATGGTATTTATTTGCTTTTAATTCAAGTGAATCAATAACTTCCTGAATTAATTCTACTAAATCAAATTCATTATAGCTAACAGGTATTTCGCCGCTTTCCAATTTGGAAATTGCATCTAAGTCTTTTATGAAAGAAGCCAAACGCTCCACATTATTAGACGCTTTTTCAAGAAAGCGCTTTGATAATTCTGGATCTTCAATATCTCCCTCTTGCAAAGCTTCAATATAGCCTTGTATAGCAAATAGGGGTGTTTTTAATTCGTGGGATATATTGGCCAGGAACTCTCTTCTAAACTTCTCCTGCTCCTTTAATTGATCAATTTCTGTCTTTTTATCTCTTGCCCAATCTTTAACCTCCTGCTCAACATCATTGATGGGATCGGCACTCACATATTCGCCCAAGGCATCCTTGAGGTCTTTACCCAGCTTTAAATTATGTATCAGTTTGTAAATCAGCTTTATTTTGCTGTAAACAAAACGCTCAATAAGATAATAAAAAACGAGGTAGCTGGTAAACAATGAAACAGAGAATGTAATCACTGAGTCTATGATTTTACCTTGGAAATAAAAATTGACAAATGAAAGGCTAAGTGCAACTGCCAAAGCATTTATAAAAACAAGGACCCATAGTTTCATGGTGCAAAATAAATATAATTTCTAACTTTCTCTGTGTAGCTTTTTTCTGCAGGATTTTATTTCTTGTTGCTTAGAAAACTCGTGTATTGAAGGCAGTATTATGTTGTTTTCTAATCGTATACCTAGGCCAATACCTCCCCATGCGTCTTTTTAACCAATGCTTGCGTTAATGCGGGGAGTTTATTGAGCGAAGAAATGGCTAGGTTTGAGATTAAGGTATTGCCAAATAAATTTTGGATTAATCTGCCACTTTTTAATCTTAATGAAAATTGTTTTTCCCATTTTGATGCATAGTCTTGTTCAAGAGCCTGTCTGTTCAAGCGACTATCTTTTTTTGCAAAATGAATGATGCTTTCTGCTAATATCTTTGCTGAATGTATCGCAATGGCCATGCCATTACCGCAAAGGGGAGTAATCATTCCGGCAGCATCGCCACAGAAAATTAAATGATCCTCTATTAAGGTCTTGCGTTCAAATGATATTTCATTGATGACAACTGGCTTTTCAAATAAAAATTCAGAGTTCTTAAACACATCATATAAATAAGGGTTTTTATACAATAGCTGTTCCTCCATTTCTGGGATGCTTGAGAACTTTTTTAGATTGCTCGTTTCCGAGAGGTAGCATAAACAATATTTATCCTCCTCAATTTTGCTGAGCCCGCAATAACCACCTTCAAAATTATCTAATCGGATTAAATTGGATGGAAAATCAGTTTTTATATGATATTTTACTCCTAAATAGGGGCTCCGCTTATAAAAGAATGAGCGATTTAATTTTTGGTCTAAATTTGATCTTTTCCCATAAGTGGCAATGGCAATTGCAGATTCATACACCTTACTACTAGATGTGCTAATGCTAAAGCAATTTTCATTAAATTGGATGTTATTTACCTTGTCGAAAATAAATTCAACACCAAGTTTTTCTGCTTGTTTAAAAAGTAAATTATCAAGGGTATAACGACTTATTCCGAAGCCTCCCAAGTCTAAATTGGCGTTCAAAATCTTTCCAGATACGGATGTTACTGCTAATCGAGTTATGTGTGAGGTTGCGAGTGCATCAATTCCAATATCAAGCGATTTTAAAAATGGTAGAACCTCATTGGAAATATACTCGCCACATACACGGTGGAAGGGGTATTTCTTTTTTTCTATCAATCGAACTTGATACCCATTCTTCTGTAAAAGTATAGCAGTAGTCAATCCAGCGAGTCCGCCACCAATAATTAATATATCGCTCTTCATGATGTTCATAATGAGGTCAATTTCCTTCAGTATCAATGCACACCTGCCATCTAAAAGCCCACATCCATTTAATGCTATAGCTGCTTATTCCGCCTTTTTGAAGCAGATTTCTGAGTTCATTGTGCCTAAAACTTCGCAAAACGGAAACTTTAGAGTCGTGTTTAACTAGTTCAGATTTTGAGAAGAGAGAGGTTATAATACCTATTGAATAATACGCAAACCAATGCCTATGCAAATCATTGATTATGACATTTTTGCTTGCGCAACTGCTCATTTTTCGGATTAATTCAATCCAATCCGCATCAACAAAATGGTGGGTAAAGAGACTAGAAATAACAATATCAAATTGATTCGGGACCAACTGGCTACTCATCACATCTGCCAAAATATAGGATATTTCGGGGAAATTGCTTGATTTTTGCCGTGCATATTCAATGGCCGATTCTGTGGCATCAACACCCACTAATTTGATTTTTAAATTTCTTTTTCGTGCCCATTTGGCAATTATTCTCAATGAATCGCCACCTCCACAACCCCAGTCGCTGATAATCATTCCATCTTCTAATCCAATTTTCTTAAATGCATCAAAAAATACAGCATAGCCGCCAAGAAGCTTGTTCACCACTTCCAATTCATCCATTATGGGGTCTATGATTTCATGCGATAGAGAAAAATCATCCATCATCTCTTCCTGGGTGCTTCTTTGCTTAAAGTCTGGCATTTAGCTTCTTTTTAAGATCATAGATTCAACGGTTAAACCGGGTCCGAAAGCAAAAGACATCACGTTCTCACCACTTTCCCAATTGTTCTCCATTAGCAACTTTTTTAAGACAAAAACAATGGTAGCCGACGACATATTGCCATATTCTCTTAAAACATCATAGCTAAATTTGTTTTTCTCTTTTGTGAAACCAAAAGCAGTTTCAGCAGATTCCAAAATTTTTCTTCCACCCGGATGAACGGCAAAACGTCCAATATTTTTAAACTCAATTTTTGCCTTGCTAAGTAGCTGATTGGCAATAGATTGTATATGTTTTAAAATGAGTTTTGAGACCTTGGAGCTTAGCTTCATCTCAAAGCCAGAATCTGCAATATACCAGCCCATTTCATTTTTAGCTTCAATTAAAAATTCGGAATAAAAGGTGTCTAGAATCAGACTGTGTTTATTGTTAGGTACTTTTGATTTATGCTCCACTATTATCGCTGCTGCTCCATCAGAAAACAAGGAATTGGCCACCCAATTGTCAAGTGTATTTTCTTTTTGAAAGTGTAGGGTACAAAGCTCCACGGATACAATTAATACTTTTGCTTCTGCATCTGCACGACAGATATAGTCAGCCACTTTTAAGGCATTTAAGGCGCCATAGCAGCCCATAAAATTAATGCAGGTACGTTCTACCTGTTTGTTTAGCCCTAGTTTTTCTACTAGTTCAATATCTATTCCTGGAGCATGCATGCCTGTACAACTTACGCTGATGAGGTGGGTGATTTTTAATCTAAGATCTTCGCCATGATTGGAAAAACAGTCATTAACCGCTTCAAAACCTAATTCGGATGCCGAATTCTGATATAATTCCATTCTTTGGCGTGTACTTGGGAAGGGTTCAAAATTTGCCGATTGACCAAAAAAAGTGTTCTTATGGCTTTCGGTCTCTCCAAAATCTGCTATCACCGAATGGCGGAAATCAATTCCTGAATGGTCATAAATTCGCTTGAGTCTGGAAGCATTACTAGCATTTAAACCGGATGCTTTGACCATAAAATTGTAGATATCATTCTGTGGAATTCGGTTTTTTGGGTTAGCGGTACCAATCGCGCTTATACAACTGCTCATATTCAAGTAAAATACAAAATTTTTAGGATTTGGAGTTTAATCACACAAGAAATGACACAATTCTTTCAAATTGCGATACTTTAATAATTTTATTTAAAATGTTAATTTAGAGAATGAATTTTATCCGAAAATTTGTTCCTACCGCATCTGCATTACTGCATTTACGTATATTGTTTTCAGTTTTTTTACTTCCTGTTTATCTATTTGCGTTCTCACAAGCCACTCAAATAAATTCTTTGGCAGCAATACTGACCTTTGTGGTGTGGCATTTATTAGTTTATCCTGCAAGCAATGGTTTTAACAGTTATTTTGATAAAGATGAAGGCAGCATTGCTTTGATTGAATCTCCACCTCCTGTAGATAAAAGTTTGTATAATTTTTCCCTGCTATTAGACGTACTTGCCTTGGTGCTCTCTCTTTTTGTGGGATGGACCCTGTTTTTTTCAGTTCTAACTTATGGAATCATCTCCAAAATGTATAGTCACCCAAAATTTAGGCTAAAAAAATATCCGATCATTAGTTTTTTAATCGTTTTTATTTTTCAAGGGGCATTTATTTATTGGAGCACCTACGCTTCCATTGGAAGTTTTAATGCTTTAGAAGATTGGAATTTCAATTTTATTTTAGCGGGTTTAATTTCCTCCTGCTTAATTGGCGCTACCTATCCGCTTACTCAAGTGTATCAGCATGAAGAGGATTCTAAGCGTGGGGATACTACATTAAGCATTGTTTTGGGTATTCGTGGTTCATTTTATTTTTCGGCAATTCTTTTTCTACTATCTGGCATACTCGTTTACTTTTACTGGGAAAGTGTTGGTTTAAGCAATTATTTCTGGCTTTTTCTATTAATAACTGCCCCGGTTTTTATTCTATTTATTAAGTGGTTTCTTGCGGTTTATCAGGATCCTGCACAAGCAAATTTTAAAAACATGTCTCGCATGACACTAATAAGTAGCATAATGATGCTTCTTTATTTCGGGATCTTAGCTTTTATTTAGACATTGAAACAATAAACTCGAGGTATTCTTCTGGTAGTTTATGCTCTTTTGCGCCTTCGCAAATTAATTTTAGATAATCTTTCGCAGGGTAAATACCCTCCATATCTTCTTCTGAAATAAATGTGACTGCCGGAACATAGCCTGTTTTAGTCTCAATATTAACTTCAATTAGTTTATATCCAGGTTCGCTGGCTAAAAGTTTCTCCTTAGCGGTATTTTCAAGCTCATAAATAGCTCCAAACACATCCTCAGATTCTGAAGCAATGATATTTGCTCTTGCCTTACCATCTGCATTTTTCACATTGAAGCGAAAGCCGTAATCGAGGAGGCGTCCATCCAAGAAATTATTAATTTTGCTGCCCGAGCACTCCTCTAAATTGCTTTTTTTCAAATTGCTGGCATAAGCAAAATAATTAAAACTCTTATTGTTTTCCATTCCACTCATTGTAAAATTGTTCTAGGTAGCTAAGCATAAATTGATGACGCCCTTCGGCGATACGAATACCTGTCTTGGTATTCATTTTATCTTTCAGCAGCAATAATTTTTCATAAAAATGATTAATTGTTGGTGCTGTAGAAGTTTTGTACTCTTCCTTGCTCATATTGAGTGCCGGTAGAATCTCTGGATTATATAACTCTCGGTTTTTAAAGCCCCCATAAGTAAAGGCTCTGGCAATACCTATCGCGCCAATGGCATCTAGACGGTCGGCATCTTGAACCACCTCCATTTCCTTAGAGGTGAAACTTAGCGTTTCTAGGCTTGACTTAAACGACATATTTCGTATAATTTGTTGAATATGAATGATTTGACTGCCCTCAATTCCGATGCTTTTTAGAAAGTCGCCAGCTTTCTTTGGCCCAACCTCTTCATCGCCATTATGGAATTTACTATCGGCAATATCATGAAGTAGTGCGGCTAGTTCTACGATAAAATAATCTACATCTTCTGTTTTTGAAAGAAGTATGGCATTATGCCATACCCGTTCAATATGCCACCAATCATGTCCGCTTTCCGCACCTTGAAGGCTTTTTTTTACAAATTGTACTGTTAAGTCAATAAGATCCCTATTCGACAGGTTTTGGGTCTCTTTTACTTCCTTCATATAATTCATATTCCAGTAACCTACAGTCTAGTTTCCCATTATAAAACTCAATTCTTCTATCTGCTCTGAGCCCAATTTTTTTTGCTAGATCCGGATTTCCAGTAAAAATATAGCCGCGGTAGCCTTTACATTTCTGCTTCATGAAGTCGCCAATGCGTTTGTAGGTCGCCTCAAGCTTGGAGTGAACCCCCAATCTTTCTCCATATTCTGGGTTAAAGATTACTATTCCGGGTCCTTCAGGGACTTCCGTGTCGGCAAAATCACATACAGTGAAATCGATGAGGTGATCTACGCCTGCTGTGCGTGCATTTTTGATGGAAACATCAATGGCATCTTCTGAAATATCAGTCGCAACAATGCGGAAATCAATTTCACGCTTGGCCTGATCTTTCAACTTACGCCTTTCGGCGAAAAAAACTTCCTCTTCATAGCCTATAATGTGCATGAAGCTATAATTCATGCGAAATAGACCTGGAGTTTTATCGCATGCCAATAGCGCAGC
Organism: Daejeonella sp.; assembly: GCF_044232565.1. Lineage (GTDB taxonomy): Bacteria > Bacteroidota > Bacteroidia > Sphingobacteriales > Sphingobacteriaceae > Daejeonella. The sequence goes on from NZ_JBIILQ010000048.1 coordinate 9,152, forward strand.
TTCAATGGCTAGGGTGCCAGAACCGCACATGGGCACCACAAAAGGACTTTTTCTATCCCATCCGGTGGCCATAATAGTTCCTGCAGCTAAAGCTTCAAGCATTGGAGCTTTACCCGGAATTTTACGATAGCCATGTTTGGCTAGCGTTTCGCCCGAAGTATCAATAAATATTTCAGCATCATTCTCCTTCCAATAAAGGTGTATGACGGCTTTACTTGCATCGGAACCAGTATTAGGTCTGAGCTCTTTTTTCTCCTTGATGCGGTCAACAATGGCATCCTTTACTTTTAAATTAGCAAAGAGAGGAGTGGTAATGGTCTCATTATCAACAGTTGATGTAACTGAGAAATAGCCTGTAAAATCGATTAAATCTTCCCAAGCGATGTCCATCAGCTCCTTATAAAGGCGTGCTGGATTTTCGGCGGTAAAAGTTTTAATGGAATATAAAACCTGACTAGCGCAGCGCAGGTTAAGATTTAATGGGATACAATCATTCAATGTGCCTTCCAATTCGAGGCCCGTAGCGAAGCTTCTGATTATTTTATAACCAAGGGCTTCAACTTCCTGTTGCAAATATGACGATAGTCGATTATTGCAGGTAATGATGATCTTACTTTTTGTGTGGAAAACTTGCATAATAATTTACGAAGTTAACAATTAAAAACGGCCTGAAATTTATACTTTTACAAATCGTATTCGAATGTTAAATACATCGAATAATTCCCGATATTGTTTAGGAATAAAAAATAGTTTCGATCATAAATAGATAAATACAATGGAAGTAAAAGGAAAAGTACATGAAGTCTCAGAGGTAATAACTGTGAGTGAAAAATTCAAAAAACGTGAGCTTATACTTGAATATGCAGAGAATCCTTCTTATCCCGAATATGTGAAGTTTGAAGCAGTGCAAGATAAGGTTAACTTATTTGACAATATTAAAGTTGGAGATAATGTAGAATTGTTTTTCAATCTGCGCGGTCGTGCATGGGTTGACAAAACAGGTAAAACTGCTTATTTTAACACGCTTTCGGTTTGGAGATTAACACCACTAGGCGCATCTGAAACTGCCTCAGCAGCACCAGAAATAGCTAGCCAGGTTGATATTAGTTCAGCTCCTGGTGATGATGATTTACCATTCTAATTTAAAGAATCATTAAAAAAAACAGAAGCCCCGTTCCTCCTAAAGGACGGGGCTTTCTGTTTCCTTTAAATAAACAATTAACTTTTAATCAATTTTCGTAGAAACCAGCTATTATTTTGCTTTATTGCGATGTAATAAATGCCATTTTTTGGCAAGGAAATTTGCTTGGTATAGGTTTCGTTAAAATTGCTCATCTCATCCGTAAAAACCTGCTTAAACTCGCTATTTAGTATTTTAATTTTTAATGCAGCGCTCCTTGATAAGTTGAATGATAGCCCTATTTTGCCAGTTGAGAAATTAGGAAAAATCGTAAGATCTTCCACTTTTAAATCAGCAATTGATTCTTTGCTTCCAGTAATTTTCTCCAAATTCTCTCTTTCAATATCGCTAATTTGGATATTCATTCTGCTTAGGATGCCGTCCTGATCCATGTGATTGTAGCTAAATGATGATGAATTTCTTCTTTGTTCTCCTGCTGGCGTAAGAAATCTAGGGGTGGGTTGATTAGGATGTGTTCTTAGTTCGACCTCTGGTTGTCCCGGACGGAAATTTCGATGCATGGTGATGACGCGCTTACTTAAATTACTATCTAATCCGTCGATTTTTAAATTGAATCCATTGAGCAAAGAGTCAATATTCATATTTTTCTCATCGAAAAAAAAACGCGATGGTTCTTCCATTTGGCCATTTTTGAGGTCTATTTTCAATTCTCCATCAGTATCCTCATTCCAGTTTAAGATCAAAGGTTCTTTACCGTTGTTTTTTCTAATTATTACTCTATTATCTGATTTTACACCTCTTTCCTGTTCCATTTCTAACAATTCTTTTCTTAAGCGAACACGATCCTCTTTATTAGCTTCGCTTAGTTTTTGGCCGTTTACAATGGTATCGCCATTAGTAATTATAATGCTTCTCACAATTTTTCTCTCTACCTGAGCTCTCACAGATAAACCTGAACTAATAATAATTAAAACGAAAAATCCCATCATCAGTAGATGGGGATTAATAAGATATCTTTTCATAAATTTATTTTTATTGAATGCAGACAAAATTCAATTTTTACACGCATTCGTCTTTTTCTTTGCTCAAAAATAGATTGTTAATCGTGATGTTTTTGTTAATACTTTGTTAAAATATGTTAAAACTAAGCTGACAAAGAGCATGTTGCGTATTTTTGGAGTTCATGAAGCGAAAGAGTATCACTTTAATTATTGGATTAATGACCATTGCTTTAGTAGGTGTGATGGGTATGCAATGGTATTTTTTTAGGCAATCCTACCATTTACAATCACGTTTATTTGATCAATCTGTTCATGAGGCCCTAAAAAATGTAGTGGAGCGATTAGCAAAAAGTGATGCCAATAGTTTTTTAGAAAAAAAGGTCGAGATGATGACCCCTTCAGCTACCATTCTTGTAAAACAGCCTCAATTTGTGTCTATTCCTCAAAAATCCAAGAAAATAAAGAAAAGAAGACCCCGCTTGTCGGATACAAATTATTTGTTGAGTGAGCAAAAAAAGGCAGACAGTATTTTTAGGTTACGAGACAGTATCCTTCGGGCACGCTATCCGGTTGTTTTTTCTTTTAATGATGTGCTAAGTCAGACAGATTTAAATGATCTTCAATATAATTTTCAAGTCGATATTTTTCAGGTGGAGGACGCTTTTGGACAGGTTCATGAGCAAACTCGGCGCACTATTTCTAGAGCTTTAACAGGAAATGCGTTAAACACTTCTAATACGCTTCTCGACTCAGTTACTCAATATATTGTAATGGACCCTGTAGAGGGCGCTTTTTTACGTACCATTCCGCGACCAAGAATCAATAGTTTTGTAAGGACTGAACCAGAGGCGGAAAATACCGCTCAAAAAGTAGAGAAGTTTTTTGCTGGGGAAGAGAATGATAAGGTATTTAAAGATCTTTATCAGGAATATCGGGATGTAAATGTGCCCCTTAATAAAAGGGTTCATCCACAAACGCTCGATTCGATGCTTCGCGCTGAATTAGGGAACCTCTCAATTTTTAGTGATTTTGATTTCAAAGTAAGTTCAGCCAAGCGCGATTCCATTATTTTTTTCCGTGCTTCCACAAAATCAGGTTTTTTGGAAGCTAATAGCTATGAAACGCCATTATTTCCGAAAGATATGATCCGTGATCCTGGAATGCTCACTGTCAACTTTCCCAATAAGAATAATATCATCCTTTCCAATTTAACGGCTATGATGGGACTTTCAGGGGGCTTATTGCTAGTTTTGATTTTTAGTTTCGGCTATACTATCCACTCTATTTTGATGCAGAAGAAGATATCTGAAATGAAAACAGACTTCATTAATAATATGACCCATGAGTTTAAAACTCCGGTAGCAACAATTATGATTGCAAGTGAGGCATTGAGAGATCCAGAGCTTACATCTGATAAAAAAAGTATCGATCGCTTGGCAAACATTATTTATGATGAAAATGTTCGTTTAGGGAGCCATATAGAGCGGGTATTAAACATTGCCAAAATTGAAAAAGGTGATTTAAAGTTGGAGCATAGAGAAATAGAAATGAATGATCTACTTGCAGCCATTGTGGATAGTATGTCGCTTCAATTGGAAAAACGGAATGCAAGTATTGAGCTCGATCTTCAAGCTACTTGCGCCATAGTAATGGGTGATGAGCTTCATTTATCTAATGTGATCTTCAACTTATTAGATAATGCCAATAAGTATAGCCCTGAGAACCCACAAATAAAACTAAGCACTCAAAATATGGGTAAAAATTTGATCATTAAGGTTTCTGATAAGGGTATCGGAATGAATAAGGATCAATTATCGAAAATATTTGACCAATTTTATCGTATTCCGACGGGTAATTTACATGATGTTAAAGGCTTTGGTCTAGGTTTAAGTTATGTTAATAATATTGTTAAGCGCTTAAATGGGACTATAAAGGTGAAAAGTGAAAAGGATATAGGTTCTGAGTTTGAAATTAGTCTGCCTATAAAAGCTCTAGCATAGTTTTTGTTATTTTACTTTCTTTAAAAATTTTTCCTTTCGAGGATTGTCCATATGAAAAGAATTTTATTAGCGGAAGATGACCCCAATTTGGGTATGCTTTTACAAGATTACCTTCAGTTGAAAGGGAAATTTGAGGTAGTGCTGTGCCGAGATGGAGAAGAGGCCTTTCGCGCTTTTTCTAAGGAGCATTTTGATATGTGCATCTTTGACGTGATGATGCCTAAGAAGGATGGGTTTACCTTGGGCAAAGATATTCGGAGTATAAACCCAAATATCCCCATCATTTTTGCTACTGCAAAGGCGATGATTGAAGATAAATCAGAAGCATATAATTTGGGAGGAGATGACTATATAACCAAACCATTTCGTATTGAAGAATTACTTCTAAGAGTAAATGCGCTA
>NZ_JBIILQ010000235.1:0-4150 GCF_044232565.1 Daejeonella sp.
TGGAAGATATTCAACGTGTTTATGCTTCAGGAGTGGTCGATTATATCGGCTGCGGACCCTTCGCATTTACAAAAACAAAAGCGAATGATTATCCGTTATTAGGCTTTGAGGGATACCAAGAAATAGTGCAAAAAATGCAAGAACTTCAGATCAATATTCCATTAATAGGCGTTGGAGGGATTAAATTGGAGGATACCGAAGATCTATTAAACACAGGTATTGATGGATTGGCCGTTTCTGCTGCTGTAAATCTTGCTGAAAATCCGGGGACTATCATCAAAGACTTTTACAAAAAGATCTATTAAGATGAAACAATCAAAAGGCTTTGTTAATTTTGATTTATGTCATCACATCACATAGTTCGCGAAAAACAGGAACCCGCTTTACTGATTATGAGTATTGAGGGGTTTGAAAGTGAAAATTTAGGCCAAATTCTGGAATGGAGCCCTACGCTAATTGTAAACGAAGAAATTTATGAGCTGGTAGATTCTATGGGAATAAAAATAGATGCCGTACTTACAAAAAACCCGCACTTTTACACTCAAGAAAGTACCAAACTGATTTTATCAAATAGCGAACCATTGGAGGATGCCCTGAAGTTTTTAGTCGGCGAGCATTACCCAGCGGTAAACATTATCACCAATGAATTTACTTTAAAAGATTATGTGCTTTTTGTGGATGATTTAGACATCGTGGTGTTTATTGGCAATCAAAAAATATTTCCGGTGCGCTCTGGCTTTAGTAAATGGCAAGCTGCCGAAGAAGAAATACAAGTACTTCATGAGGTGCATAATTTGCATTGCAGCGGATTATTAAAGGTGGAAGACCATCTATTTGTGACCGAAAAAGATGGATTTTACTCCCTCACTTTTGAACAGCCCTTTATTTTTATTGCAGAAACTATTTGATATGAACATCAGGATAGCCACAAAACTTGATATTCCAGTAATCAGCGACCTTGCGGAAAAAACATGGTGGCCTAGCTATAGCCAAATCATTAGCGATGAGCAAATTAGCTTCATGCTTCATGACATGTATTCTGCAGAAAGCCTTTTTGAACAAATGAAATCGGGCATTGATTTCTTGATTGCCGAAAGAGAAAATATAGGTATTGGTTTTACAGCTTATTCATTAACTGATGCCGAAAATCAGGTGTTTAAGCTGCACAAACTCTATGTATTGCCAAGCGAACAAGGATTGGGGATAGGCAAAAAGCTAATTGACTCTGTTTCTTCATCCGCTAAACTCAAAGGCGGAAAAATACTTGAACTTAATGTAAACAGAGGCAATCCGGCACAGCACTTTTATAAAAAAACGGGATTTGAAATCTATCGAACGGTAGATATCAATTACCATCATTTTGTATTGAATGACTATGTGATGAGGAAGAAACTATAAACCTTCATTCTGATCAAAATCAGGATGGTGTGCATTAATTTTACTATCCTGAATATAAGTAAAGAAATAATTTTTGAAAAAAAATTTGATTTCGATTTCATGAAGGGTCCCTCACCTGCGGAAGGGCAGGTTTCGGGATGACATTCGCTTTAAGGTTGTAATATATTTTTCTTGAACGCCATGCACCTGTCATCCCGAACGTAGTGAGGGAGTTTAGTGAGGGAACTTAGTTTTGGGAAAGCAAAATTTTGCTAAGAATTACGAAGGTCCCTCACCTGCGGAAGGGCAGGTTTCGGGATGACATTCGCTTTAAGGTTGTAATATATTTTTCTTGAACGCCATGCACCTGTCATCCCGAACGTATTGAGGGAGTTTAGTGAGGGAAATCGTTTTATAAAGGCTGAATTGTTTATGTTTTACGAAGGTCACCCTCAATGCTAAAAATCAGGATCACTGTTTCAATTTAGGTATTCTCTTTGGCGTATCAGTCCCAGCAATAATACTCCTAGCACTCAAGGCAATCGCTTTAATTGTTGACCAAATATTATTCACATCCAATGTTTCAAACTCATCATTAACCGTATGATAAAACTTATCTATATCGATCTCATCGGTTGAGATAGTATGGGCTGGAACACCCAATGCAGCAAGAGTGGCATTATCGCTGCGGTAAAATAAATTCTGAGTAGGATAAGGATCAGGATGAAATTTAAAATCAGTCCCAGCCAAGTTTTTCTGAAGAATTTCACCAAAATCAGATTTTTCATAGCCCGTAATAAAGGCAGCATTTTTGCCAAATTTCGATGTTTTACCAATCATTTCGATGTTAAACATAGCCACTACATCATCCGGGTTGAGCATAGATGAAAAATAGCGTGCACCATAACCCCCAATTTCTTCGGCTGTAAAGGCAACAAATACTAAAGTGCGCTCATTATTATTCAGCTTTTTATAATATTTAGCTAAAGAAATAACCGCTGTTGTTCCTGATGCGTCATCATCAGCACCGTTTGCTATGGCATCGCCATCAACAGCTTTTACAATGCCTAAATGATCATAGTGAGCAGAAATCACCACCAATTCTTTAGGCTTTGATTTCCCTAAAATCATACCCGCCACATTAAATAATGGAAGTTCTTCTATGGTATTGCTCGCTTTAATAGTAAATGAAGTGGCATCCGTTTCCCCTAAAACAAAGGCTAAGGCAGTACTTTCATTTACATTTTCTACTACGCGCCCTCTAGTCGAACCGTCCTTAACACGCTTAAAAACTGCAGCATGCTGATTATCAACAAGTACTAAAGCTTTAGTTTTCATGCCAATAATTTCACGATAACGCTGCATAAACTGCTCTCCTGAAGCTATTCGTAAAACTTTAATTTCAGAACCAGAATTAAATTCAAAAGACGCTAAATCTGAAACAGTTACAATATTTTGCTGTTCAATAGACTTTCCATTAATTTTAGCATCAATCTGACCCACTTTTATCCTTTTTACACTAAATTCTTGTCTATAACCCATATGTACGTCTAGTGGCTGTAGACCAATTTCTTTGAATTCATTTTCAATAAATTTGGCGGCCCTGTCAATACCCGGTGTAAAAGAAGCCCTACCCTCCATTTCATCCGAAGAAAGCGTTTTAATTAAGCGGGCAACATCTGCTTCCTTAATTAATTTCTCTGGTTTTTGAACTGCACAAGACGACAAAAATAAAAGGGCAATAAAAGCGAAGTATAAATTTTTCATGAATCTATTTAATTGATATTCAATATTATATAAAACCTAAACAAAATTGAACTTGTGAAGATTCTCGAAGGTAAGTGAAAAAGCTGATAATGGACAGAAATTATGGGAAAATATGAGGCTGGTACGGTAACAATACTGACCAGAGGAGCAGCAAGCACGAGTCTGAAGACTCTTAATCATTTATTAATCCGTAGAAGCGCTGTGTTAAAATTCTACGGACAGTAGGGTGGGTAATTATTAATAACGTCGTAAAAATATGAACATACAGTAAGAGATAATAATCGAAAAAAGGATATCAACAACTATTACTAATGTATTTCTTGATTTAATTGATTTGTAAAGCCTGAAAAATATTCCGATAGTTACAAAAGTAAAAACCACTAAAAACTTTTGTTTAAAAGAAAGCCATGGTAAACGAGTGAATACAATTGGTAAAATGCCAATAAACACGATAGCCAGTACCCAAGGTTTAATTTTCATAAATACTGTCATGATTCTTTCCATGTTTCAGTTTTTGTTTGGCAATTGTTTTAATAAATATATAGAATTAATTTTTAATTAAATTTTTTAAAAAATCAGCAATTATACCTCAATACAAACATTTAATAAATCATTTTGCTAAACATTTGAATCCCATAAGGGATACGGACAACAGCAACCAGGGGACGAGTGTGGAGACTCTTGAGACTGGTACGGCGACACACCGACCAGAGGAGGAAAAACAAGGAAGCATGATTTAATGAATATTTTTTGCGTTTCTGCGTCATAGCGAGAGATTTTTTACTGCGTCTTACTGCCTTAACGAGCGTATCTAATTAAAAAATGATTCCCCATCTGTTTTAATATTTCATAAATCCGTACCTTTACTATTATTTAAATACCATGAACGAAATAACTGTACAGGACCTAAAAAAGATGATCGACAACAAGGAAGATTTCCAGTTGATTGATGTACGTGAGACTTTTGAGTATGAAATGTCTAATCTGAATGGTTTAAACATTCCAC
>NZ_JBIILQ010000236.1:0-4139 GCF_044232565.1 Daejeonella sp.
CCGGCCCCATAGAGTCAGACGTCGTAGAACTCCAATAGAAGTCAGGCTTAAAACCGCCAATTCAGCTCTAGCTGAGTACATAAGATTCAACTCATATGTTGTTGGCATTCTTCCAATCGGTAAATTTTCACCATTAATCATAATTGGCTGGCTTACTTATATAGTCTTGTGCGCCATACCAGGCGATAAGAAGACTTTCGTCTTGCGTTGCAGCAACCAATCCATGCCTACCCGCTAGTACTCAAATCTTATAGTTTTAATCTACATTAAAGGCATATTTTAAATTTTGTTGTCAGATATGTTGTCGTTTTTCTTTAGTTTCCCTTTGTTTGCCTGAATAGTTTAAAATCAAAAAAACCCTTAGAACTTAATCTAAAGGGTTTTTCTATGTTTTTATTGTGGTTGTTATATGTTACTTTGTGGTCCCGGCGGGAATCGAACCCACATCTAAAGTTTAGGAAACTTCTATTCTATCCGTTGAACTACGGGACCATTATTTTATTCTTCTATTCTATCCCCGTCCGAATGGCTTCAGCCGGGCGGACGTTGAAAACGGGACCATTAATTGCATTAAAATTTTTAAATCGAAATATGATAAAAAATCTCCGCCCAAAACTGACAACTGACAACCGCTAAAGATAACCAATACCTACCTCACAGTACTTCCATCAGGAAATACATTTGCAGGAGCCACAAAACTAAGCTTTCCATCCGGACTTTCAGACATAAGTATCATTCCTTGCGATAAAATCCCCTTAATCTCTCGGGGCTCCAAATTAATTAGAACAGAAACCTGCTTTCCTATAATTTGCTCAGGTTCAAAATACTCGGCAATTCCAGATACAATTGTACGCTGATCCAATCCAGTATCAATCTTCAGCTTCAATAATTTCTTAGTCTTAACAACCTTTTCTGCTTCCAAAATAGTTCCAATACGAATATCCATTGCCGAAAATTGCTCAAAAGTAACATTGGGCTTCGCCTCTTCAGTTTTCATCAAGGCCAATTCATTTATTTTCTTGCTATCCATTAATCGCTGAATTTGTGCGTCAATCTCAGAATCTTCAATCTTCTCAAATAATAAACTTGCTTCATTTAATTGGTGACCAACAGCAAGCAAATCCGATGTCCCCGCTTTATTCCAATCCTCAACACCCATATTCAACATATCGAATAGTTTTTGAGCACTAAATGGCAAGAAAGGCTGCGCCAGAATAGCTAAATTGGAAGCAATCTGTAATCCTACATTCAAAATTGTCTTAACGCGCTCCTCGTCTGTTTTTATGATCTTCCAAGGCTCTTCATCCGCTAAATACTTATTTCCAAGTCGCGCTAATGCCATAAACTCAGATAAAGCCTCTCTAAATCGATATTGCTCAATTGATCCTGCAACCCTTGATGGAAAATCCTTCAATTCGGCCATCACCTGCAAATCGGTCTCCGTAAAAGAAGATCCCATCATCACCTTCCCATCAAAATATTTATGGGATAAAACCATAACACGGTTCACAAAATTTCCAAAAATAGCAACTAACTCATTGTTATTTCTTGCCTGAAAATCTTTCCAGGTAAAATCATTATCCTTCGTTTCTGGTGCTGTAGCAGTTAAAACATAACGTAAAACATCCTGCTTATCCGGAAAATCTTGAAGATATTCATGCAACCATACAGCCCAATTTCTAGAAGTTGAAATCTTATCGCCCTCCAAATTTAAAAACTCATTTGCCGGAACATTATCAGCAAGCTGAAAAGAGCCATGAGCCATCAACATGGCCGGAAATATGATGCAGTGAAATACTATATTATCTTTCCCAATAAAGTGCACCAATTTAGTGTCCTCAGCATACCAATAGCGCTCCCAATTATCCTTTGGCTTCAAACCCTCATTGAGATAATATTCTGTCTTCTTTTCAGGACTTAATTTCGTATCACAAAGATCCTTTGTTGCCGATATATAACCAATTGGTGCATCAAACCAAACGTATAAAACTTTACCATCTGCACCTTCAACTGGTACTTTTACTCCCCAATCAAGATCACGGGTCATTGCACGAGGGTTTAAGCCCCCACTAAGCCACGATTTGCATTGTCCATACACATTTGGCTTCCAATCCTTGTGTGCATCAATATAGGCCTCTATTTGAGGCTGCATGGTATCTAATGGCAAAAACCAGTTTTTTGTTGCGCGAAGTACCGGTTTTGCTCCTGACAGGGTGGAGCGTGGGTTAATTAATTCCGTCGGACTTAAAGTAGAGCCGCATTTTTCACATTGATCACCGTAAGCTTCTTCATTACCACATTTCGGACAAGTACCAATGATGTAACGATCAGCTAAAAAAGCTCCCGCCTTCTCGTCAAAATATTGCTCGGTTTCTTCTTCCTTAAAAACTCCCTTATCGTATAGCGTCTTAAAAAATCCGGAAGCCGTATCATGATGGGTAGTTGATGAAGTTCTGTGGTAAATATTGAAAGCAATTCCAAAATCTCTGAAAGAATCGCCAATGATTTTATGGTATTTGTCTACTACTTCTTGCGGACTAACGCCTTCTTTCTTTGCTTTTAAGGTAATAGGTACGCCATGTTCATCAGATCCACAAACAAAAACTACATCCTTACCCGTCGATCTTAGAAATCGAACGTATATATCCGCGGGAATATAAACACCAGCAAGGTGTCCAATATGCACAGGGCCATTGGTATAGGGTAATGCAGCAGTAACTGTGTATCTCTTGAATTTATCGTTTCCCAAAATATAAATATTAGCTAATTTTTAATTTGCAAAGATAAAGGCTAATGTGGTAATTTAAAATGGCTATTTATACAATTTCTAGTAAATCAAATTGTAATTTTAAATTTAAACAAATCGAATTGAATCAAGGTATAAATGGTTAATTTTGACTCATAAAGCAATAAATGACGGAAACAAATTCTTATATAAGCCCTCCATACTTAATGCCTGGCGATACGGTAGCAATTACTTGTCCGGCGAAAAAACTGCCCCACGACATTTCAGATGCTGTCAAATTATTAAAGTCCTGGGGATTAAATGTGGTATTAGGGGAAACCGTAAATGCCTCATGGCATCAGTTTGCGGGTTCTGATGAGCTAAGAACTGCCGACATGCAGCAATTTCTAAACGACCCTGAAATAAAGGCAATTTTCGCTGCTCGTGGTGGCTATGGAACTATCCGTATCATTGATGATTTAGATTTTACAATCTTTAAAAAGTATCCAAAATGGATTATTGGCTTTAGTGATATCACGGTTTTACATAGCCACATTCAGGCCTTGTACAAAACAGAGAGCCTCCATGCTCAAATGCCCCTCACCATTCCGGATGGTTCTAAACCCTCTTTAGAGAGTTTAAGAAAAGCACTGTTTAATGAACCTTTAGATTATCAATATACAAGCGACATAAAAAATAGAAATGGTGCATCCACTGGAATTTTAATTGGTGGGAATTTAACCTTGATGGTGATGCTATCGGGTTCGGTTTCTGAACAAGATTATACAGATAAAATTCTTTTTTTAGAGGATGTAGGTGAATACTTGTACTCTTTGGATCGCATGATGTGGAATTTGAAACGATCTGGGAAACTAACTAATCTGAAGGGACTGATTGTTGGCTCGTTCACAGAAATGAAAGATAATGATATTCCGTTCGGACAGAGTGCTGAGCAAATTATCATGAGTCATGTAAGCGAATATAATTTTCCCGTTTGCTTTAATTTTCCTGCTGGGCATATTAGCGATAATCGTGCACTCATCTTCGGAAGAAAAGTAAGTATGAATGTAAAAGAGTTGGAAGTAACAATAAGTTATTTATAAATTAAAACACAATCAAAAATTATTAATTATGGCATTATTAGCATCATTTGGAAAATACCGAAATACCGGATTATTAATTACTCGTATTGGTCTTGGCATACTATTTATGCTACATGGATATCCAAAGTTATTAGGCGGACCCGAACAGTGGGAGTCTATTGGAGGGGCAATGAAGTACGTGGGAATAGATTTTTTACCAGCCGTATGGGGTTTATTAGCAGCAATAACAGAGACCTTTGGAGGGTTTTTAATACTTATCGGATTAGCTTTCCGACCAGTTTGCCTGCTGCTTACCTTTACCATGGCCATTG
>NZ_JBIILQ010000238.1:0-4138 GCF_044232565.1 Daejeonella sp.
TTACGAAGATAAATATGTTAGCTAATTAAATGGTAGTATTTTTGTGCGGATTTATAAACGAATCAACTTTGTTAGTCAATATATGGAACATATAAAACACCAATACTTTTTTAAATACTTTGTCCTTAGTTTTTTGGGAATAGCTTTTTCTGGTATGTCATTATCGGCGCAAGAGCTTTTAACCTTGAAGCGTGCTACTGAGCTTGTGATTGAAAACAATCTTCAAATCAAACAGGCACAATTTACGGAGGCTATCTCTGATGAGAATTTGCAGCAATCAAAATTAGCTCTGCTACCTTCCTTAAATGCAAATACTAGTTTAAACTTTAACTTCGGTAGAAGTATTGACCCTTTAACTAATCAGTTTGTTAACCAGGCAATTACCTCTACAAGTGGGAATTTATCATCCGGTACTTCCTTATTTCAAGGATTTCAAAAACTTAATCAGATTTCACAAAACAAATTGCAATTGGATGCTGATAAAAGTAATACACAAAAAATAAAGAATGATTTAATTTTGACAGTGGTAACTGGGTATTTATCCGTGTTGAATGCGCAAGATATTTTAATTGCTTCTGAACAGCAATTGGCTATTTCAAAGCAGCAATTGGATATTGAACAAAAATTTTATGACGTTGGAACAAAAACACTTGCCGACCTTTCACAGGCTAAGTCGCAGCTCGCTTCTGCGGAGCTTAATGTTACCAATGCTCAAAACCAGGTAGATCTTGCTTTTTTAAATCTTGCCCAGTTATTGGAGCTTGACCCTTCTTCAGTCTTTGTTGTTGAAAAGCCAAAAATGGAAGATATGTCGAAGCTTAATTCGGCTTATTCTTCATCAGATGTGTTTAAATCTGCCTCTGCTAGTTTTCCTGATATTCGACTTGCTGAATTAAGGAGACAGGCATCTGAAAAGGGAATTGATATCGCTAAGGGTAATTATTCACCTTCCATAAACCTTCAATCAGGTTTTGGAACAAGATATTCAAATGGTTCTTTTGGAAATACAAGTTTTAGTACTCAGGTTAAGGATAACTTTAATCAGTTTATAGGTTTCGGACTAAGTGTTCCGATTTTTAATGGAATGGCAGCTCGTTCTTCAGTAAGAAGGGCAAAAATCAATTTCCAGAATTCTTTGGTAAATGAACAATTAGCAAAAAACAATCTTAATAAAGTTATCAATCAGGCTGTTTATGATTTAAGAGCTGCGGAAAAGCGTTATTATTCAACACAAACAGCCTTTATATCTTCGAAAGATGCATTTAACGTGATTGAACAACGTTATTCTGTAGGATTAGTGAATTCTCTAGACTATAATCAGGCTCAAACAAACTTAAACAAAGCTCAATTCGACCAGATTCAGGCACAATATGATTTTATTTTTAGAAGTAAGGTCATTGATTTTTATCTTGGTAATCCCTTAACTTTTTAATTAACCCCCTTTTTCCCTTATAATCGAAACATGGCAAAGAAAAATAATACATTAAAATATGTGCTCATTGGAGCAGGAATACTGCTAGTAGTTGCAGTTGCTGGCAATAAACTAGGCTGGTTTGGCAAGAGTGAACTTATTCAAGTTGCTGTTGAGAAAGCTGAAAAGCGCACTATTGTAGAAACTGTATCAGCAAGTGGCAAGGTTCAGCCAGAAATTGAAGTAAAGCTGAGTGCTGAAGTGTCGGGTGAGGTTGTTGAACTTCATGTTAAAGAGGGTGATGTTGTAATAAAAGGACAATTATTATGTAGAGTTCGTCCGGATGTGCTTCAATCAGGATTTGATCGTGCAGTAGCATCTTTGAACAGTCAGAAGGCATCTTTGGCAAGCACACAACAACAGCTAAAGCAAGCTGAGGCTACATTTGCTAATGTATCTGCAAAATACAAGAGAAATCAGGAGCTTTTTGCAAAAAAAGTATTGTCTGCAGCAGAGTTTGATGCGGTAAAAGCAGAATTTGAAAGTTCTAAAGCTAATTTAGAGTCGGTACGACAGAATGTTGTGGCATCAAGGTTTGGCGTAGAGCAATCAAATGCAGTTGTTAAAGAAGCTGGAGCTAATTTGGCTAAAACAAGTATATATGCCCCTGTAAATGGGGTTATTTCCAAACTTTCTATTGAGTTAGGAGATCGTATCTTAGGAACTTCTCAGATGGCAGGTACTGAGATTATGAGAATATCTAACCTTAGTTCAATGGAGGTGAGTGTAGATGTTAATGAAAGCGATATCAATCGTGTATCTGTCGGTGATTTGGCTGAAATTGAAGTTGATGCTTTTCAAAATCAAAAATTCAAGGGTGAAGTTACGGAGATTGCAAGTTCTTCTAGCATCGTTGGAACATCTACTGATCAGGTTACAAACTTCACGGTGAAGGTTCGTATCTTACCTGAATCTTATGCTAAATTGGTGCGTTCTGATTCGGCAAATCCATCTCCTTTCCGTCCGGGATTGTCAGCTACCGTTGACATTCAAACAGAACAATATACTGGTATTGCTGTTCCTATTCAATCGGTAACCACACGAGAAAAGAAAAAGGAAATTAATGTATCAGAAGGCGAAGTTAAGCCAGCTTCAGCTAAAGATGAAAAAGATAAGTTGAAGGATGCAGAGCCTATTAAAGAATATGTTTTTGTTTATAATGCAGGTAAGGTTAAACAGGTTTTAGTGACTACAGGAATTCAAGATGATACTTATATTTTGATTAAATCAGGATTAAAAGGTGGTGAAGAGGTAGTTTCACTTCCATTTACAGCTATATCTAAGACATTGAAGGATAGTGTGATAGTCGAAAAAGTTGAAAAAGAAAAGCTTTTTGCTGGAGAAAAGAAAAACTAATTTCTAAGAAATTCTTACCTTGTCCCGGTCTAATAATTGTATTTTCTGCAATTGTTAGACCGGGATTTTTATTATGACGCATATTCAAAAGAAGATAGCCGTTGTTGGGGGAGGTAGTTGGGCGACCGCCATTATAAAAATATTGTCGGATAATCTTATTGAAAAAGAGATTTTCTGGTGGATGCGTAATGAGGAAGCCATTGAGCATATTCGTCAATATAGTCATAACCCTCATTACCTCAGTTCTGTAGAAATTAAAGTCGCGGACAGTAATTTAAGCTCTGATCTTAAAGGCATTATTGCCTCATGCGACATGGTACTTCTAAATGTTCCGGCAGCTTTCTTAAAGGAAACCTTAAAAGAGATTAGTGCCAAAGACCTGAAAGGAAAGAAAATCATTTCAGCTATCAAGGGCATTGTTCCTGATGAAAACATGATTATTGGTGATTTTATGAACCAGCATTTTGATATCCCTTTCAGTGATATTATTGTAATTAGTGGGCCATGTCATGCAGAGGAAGTTGCACTTGAAAAATTATCTTACCTAACTATTGCTTCTCAGAATAGTGAATTGGCCTCCCATTTCTCGTCCATGTTAAATACACGGTATATAAAAACTAATGTTTCGGATGATATTTTTGGGACTGAATATGCTGCTGTATTAAAAAATATTTATGCTGTTGCTAGTGGTATTTGCCGCGGAATAGGCTATGGTGATAATTTTCAAGCAGTTTTAATTTCAAATGCAGTCCGAGAAATTGAAAGTTTCGTGGATGCCATACATCCAATTGATAGAGATATAAAGGAGTCGGCTTATCTTGGCGATTTGCTGGTAACTGCTTATTCTCAATTTAGTCGTAACCGTACCTTCGGAAACATGATAGGGAAGGGCTATACCGTGACTTCTGCTCAGCTCGAGATGAATATGATAGCTGAAGGTTATTATGCCGTGTATTGCCTGCATCAGATAAATAAGACCTATAAGGTTAACATGCCTATCTGTAGAGCAGTTTATGCGATTCTTTATGAAAGACATTCCCCACAGATTGAAATGAAGCTGCTTTCTGAGCAATTGACTTAGGGGGTTAGTTTGTTAGTTATTAGTTGGTTAGTTGGTTAGTAATTAGTTGGTTAGTAATTAGTTGGTTAGTAATTAGTTGGTTAGTAATTAGTTGGTTAGGCTTACGACATCTGGATATTGTTGTCGGTTATCGGTTGTCAGGCTGGCGACAACTCAAAAGTGGAAAGCTAAAAGCAAATTGTGCAATCTCATATCTCATATCTCAGTTCTCAAATCTCAGACCTCATACC
>NZ_JBIILQ010000239.1:0-4132 GCF_044232565.1 Daejeonella sp.
TTTTTGCTATGGCAAATCCGAATCCGGAAATTGCTTATGAGCTTGCTATAAAAACAAGGAAAGATATTATTATGGCCACTGGACGCTCTGATTATCCAAATCAAGTGAATAACGTTCTTGGCTTTCCCTATATTTTCAGAGGTGCATTGGATGTTCGCGCGACCGGAATCAATGAAGAAATGAAAAAGGCGGCAGTAATTGCGATTGCTGAGCTTGCTAAAAAGAATGTACCAGAGGCAGTAAACCTTGCCTATAACTCTAAAAATCTAAAATTCGGTAAGGATTATATTATTCCGAAGCCTATCGATTTGCGACTGATTACTTCGGTATCTCCTGCTGTAGCCAAAGCGGCCATGGATTCTGGGGTGGCTCGCAAGGAAATAACTGATTGGGAGGCTTATAAAGAGGAGCTGAAAACCAGACTCGGACTAGACGATAAGTTATTACGTACAATAACAAATAAAGCCAAATCAGCGCCAAAGCGTGTTGTTTTTGCGGAGGCCGACAATTATAAAATATTAAAGGCAGCTCAAATTGTTCGTGATGAGGGTATTGCTATTCCGATTCTGCTTGGTGATAAAGAAAAGATTTCCAAAATCATGTTGGAGCATGATCTTGAGCTTGATGGGGTAAGCATAATTAATCCTTTAGATGATGTTAATACCTGCATAAAGTATGCTGAATTTCTTTATGAAAAGCGCCAAAGACGCGGAATAACGCTGTTTGAAGCGAAGAGATTGATGAGGGATCGTAACTATTTTGGAGCCGCTATGGTTCAGTTTGGAGAGGCAGATGCCTTGATTTCCGGATTAACAAAAGATTATGGTTCAACGATAAAACCTGCGCTTCAATTAATAGGTATTGAAGAAGGGGTGAACAGAGTGGCTGGAATGTACATGATGCTTACCAAAAGAGGCCCCGTATTTTTCGGAGATACCACAGTAAATGAAAATCCGACAGTTGATGAATTAGTTGACATTACAACTTTGCTTGATCATTCTGTGAAGAGATTTAATATTCAACCTAGAGTTGCCATGCTTTCGTATTCAAATTTTGGCTCAAACGATGGAATAGTGCCACAGAAAGTCCGGCAAGCTGTAAAAATTCTTCATGAGAAGCGTAAAGATATTATCGTAGATGGTGAAATGCAGGCTAATTTTGCCATGAATCCAGATTTATTAAAGGATAATTACCCTTTCAGCACTTTGGTGGGTTCGCCAGCAAATGTGTTGGTTTTCCCTAATTTGGAATCCGGGAATATTGCCTATAAATTATTACAAGAGTTGGGTGGTGCAGAAGCTGTTGGGCCGATTTTACTGGGATTAAATAAACCCGTTCATATCCTCCAATTAGGTAGTTCGGTGCGAGAAATTGTAAATATGGTTACCATTGCGGTAGTTGATGCTCAAACTAAAGAAGAGCTCAATTCACCAGTGGTAAAGCGGATGAAGGATGTTATAAAAAGAGTCCTAAAGGTAAAATAAGAGTATTTTTAGTGATTTTTTCCATAAAAACTTAAAAAGATGTATGCGTATATAAATGGTAAATTAGTATTTAAATGCCCTACCTATGTAGTTATTGATGCGGGTGGTGTTGGCTATCAAATTAATATATCATTGAATACCTATGGCGCTTTGGAGGATTCTGAGGCCTGTAAATTATACACCTGGCTTCATGTTAAAGAGGATGGTCATACTATGTATGGATTTCATGATGAGGGGGAGCGTCGTTTATTTTTGCATCTTATTTCGGTTTCCGGAATTGGTCCTAATACTGGGAGAATGATTTTGTCTTCCATAACACCTGCTGAGATACAAACTGCAATAGTGAAAGGGGATGTGCCTTTAATTCAGAGAATTAAGGGCATCGGTCCTAAATCGGCGCAGCGAATGATCTTGGAGTTGCAGGATAAATTAAAGAAAGAAGGGCCTGATTCATTGATTAGCATGCCTAGCCACAATACTGCAAAGGAAGAGGCTCTGTCGGCATTAGTGATGTTAGGTTTCTCAAAGAGTGTTGCCGAAAAATCTTTAGACTCAGCTATTAAGTTTGGGACGGAAGATTTATCGGTAGAAGTTTTAATAAAAACAGCTCTAAAGAGTTTATAATTATTTACAGATTGTTCAAAAATTGAAGAGCGCAGCTAGGTTTTATTTCAAGATTTTTTCAAGTATCTTGATTATGCTTTTTGCAGGGCATTCTTTTGCTCAAACTGTTCCTGCAAAACAAGATACCTCCAAGCTGGTCTATCCTTTTAAAGACTTAAAAGACGTAGAGCTTAAAAAGCAGTCTGGTATTATCCTTCCCAAGCCTTCTAATATCAAAAGAAGTGTAGAATTTGATCCTATTTCTAAGCGTTATATTATTCGTGAAAAAATTGGTGATCGACTTTACCGGGAGCCTCAATATCTTAGTATTGAAGAATATCAGAAGTATGAAAATCAACTTATTAAACGTAATTACTGGCGTGAGTTAGCTGATTTGCCACTTTCGGAGGCTCGAGAGCCTGGTTTTATTCCCCCAGTAAAAATCAATAGCCGCTCGTTTGAACGTATTTTCGGAGGAAATACCATTGATATTCGTCCCCAAGGCTCCGCAGATCTTACCTTCTCAGGTCGCTTAAGTCGTAATGAGAACCCAATGTTTAATGAACGACAGCGCCGCCAAGGCAATTTCGATTTTAACCAGCGTATTCAAATGAATGTGGTAGGCCAGATTGGTGAGAAGATGAAAATTTCCACTAACTATAATACGGAGGCCCAATTCGATTTTGAGAATCAGGTGAAACTCGATTTTACAGGTAAAGAAGATGAAATTATCCAAAAAATTGAGGCAGGAAATGTGAGCCTGCCACTCAGCTCTTCGTTAATTACGGGTAGTCAGGCTTTATTCGGACTCAAAACTCAGCTTCAGTTTGGTCGTTTAAAGGTAACTAGTGTTTTCTCTCAACAGAAGTCGCAGCAGCGTGAAATAACAATTACAAATGGCTCTCAGCAGAATGAATTCGCTATTTCATCGGATAATTATGAGACCAATAAACACTTTTTCTTAGCACAGTATTTCAGAGATAATTATAATAAATCACTCCAGAATATACCTATAAATAGCTCTGGCATTAACATTACTAAAATTGAGGTTTGGGTTACAAACCGAGCGAATACCACATCTAATTCGAGGGATGTTTTGGCATTTCTTGACCTTGGTGAAAATAGGGTTTACAACAGCACACAAGTTCGGGGAGGTGCAGGCTATTCAAATTTACCTGCTGGCTTCGTTGCTCCGGGTTTTGCACAGCAATCGAATAATTTATTGCAGGTGCTGCCTGCTGGATTGAGGCAAACGAACTCCAACGATGCAATTTCCTTTTTTCAATCTGGGCGGGGCGGGACTGATAATTTTGCTAAGCTGACTTTTGCTCGTAGTTTAACAGATAGAGAATTTATTTTAAATTCGCGGCTAGGTTATATTTCCCTTAATACAGCTCTAAATGCGGATGAGGTGCTTGCGGTATCCTTTCGATACACCATCAATGGGCAGGAGTATCAAGTAGGGGAGTTTTCTACGGATCTTCCCGTTAATAACTCTACTCCAGAGGTTCTTTATGTGAAGTTATTAAAGAATGAAACTCTCAAAACCAGCTTACCAAGCTGGGATTTGATGATGAAAAATATCTATACGATTGGAGCCTACCAGGTTAGTCGCAACGACTTTAAATTGAATATTTTTAGGCTTGATGAGGAAACGGGTATAGAAAAACCTCAAATTACGGAGGGGCAAAATACAAATGGGAAGTTATGGATTCAAATGACCAATTTGGATAATTTGAATCAGCAGAATGATCGAAAGCCGGATGGCTATTTCGACTTTTTGGAGGGCATAACCATCGATCCATTGAATGGACGCATTACTTTTCCTTTGGTAGAACCTTTCGGTTCCGATCTTGCCAAGCGATTTAATCCGGTTACTGAGGCAGCGCTTATCGATAAATATGTATACCAACCCTTGTACGATTCAACAAAGGTGATTGCGCAGCAGTTGTTTGCAAAGCTGAATAGGTATCAAATTCGAGGTACTTACCAATCTCAGGGTGGTTCTGAGTTTCAGCTTAATTCCATTAATGTGCCGCAGGGAT
>NZ_JBIILQ010000240.1:0-4127 GCF_044232565.1 Daejeonella sp.
TGATAATTTTGTAAAATCAATAATTGATCATGCGCCGTTAAAAGGCTAATATTTTTATTAGAATTATATAATTTTGTGGGCTTTACAAGTCCCAAACACGAGAAATACGAGAAATGAGAAAGACCTTAGGGATAATTACCGGACTACTATTTATTACGTTTGTCCAAGTAAATGCACAAAAAAAATCTATATCCCTTGATAAAGTTGCTGCCGTTGTAGGCAGTTCTATCATTCTGCAATCCGAAATTGAAATGCAATATTCACAATATTTGGCACAGGGGAACCCTGCAAATGTAGATGTGAAGTGCAATATTTTGCAAAGTTTATTGTCTCAGAAAATTCTTGGGCAACAAGCAATCATCGACTCAGTAACCGTAACTGAAGATCAGGTTGATAGTGAAATTGAGAGACGTTTGCGTTCTATGAGTGGTAGGGCAGGTGGTCAGGAGCGCTTGGAGACATTCCTAGGCAGGTCGCTTTTGCAATACAAAGATGAGATCAGACCAGATATTAAAGAAATGTTGGTTGCGCAAAAAATGCAAGCTAAAATTACCGAAAATATATCTGTAACTCCTCTAGAGGTAAAACGATATTTTGATGCTATCCCAAAGGATAGTTTGCCCTACTTTAATACGGAGGTTGAGATTGCGGAGATTGTAGTCTACCCAAAGCTTAATAAGGAAGAAAAAGAAGTTTTTCGCGATAAGGCCGAGGTTTTGAGGTTGAGAATTAAAGGAGGGGAGGATTTTGCTACCCTTGCAAGTTTATATTCGCAAGATCCAGGTTCGGCACGAGAGGGTGGTGAATTAGGTTTTATGGATAGAGGTAGCTTAGTAAAGGAGTTTGCAGCTACAGCGTTCAAATTAAAGCCTGGAGAGCTATCTACAGTTATTGAAACTGAATTTGGTTTCCACGTATTGCAAGTGATTGAAAGACTTGGTGAGCAGGTTAATGTAAGGCATATTTTAATAAATACTAATCCTACTCCAGCGAGTTTGGATCGTGCCAAGGCGCATATTGATAGTGTTCATACTCTTTTAGCCGATAAAAAATTAGATTTTGGCGCTGCTGCAACGTTTTATTCGGATAATAAAGAAACAAAATATAATGGCGGTATGATGCTGAATGCAGAGAATGTTCAGAATCGTACAACGTATATTCCTACCGATAAATTGGATCCGCAGATTTTCCTTACTATTGATACAATGACTGTTGGAAACATCTCTAAACCATCTATTTTTACTGGCGCAGATGGAAAAACTGGTTACCGAATTGTAATGCTAAAATCCAAGACTGGTCCCCATCAAGCTAGCCTCGATCAAGATTTCCCCAAAATTAAGGAGGTAGCCTTTGAAGATAAAAACAACCGTACGATTAGTGAATGGTTTGAAAAACGAAGGAAGGTTACCTTTATTAAAATTGATGGCGAATACCAAGTTTGCCCTGAATTGGCTGGTTGGACAACCGCAAAAGAATAAGGTATGAAAAACTTTAGTTCTGATGTTGAGGCCATAGATGCATTACACCTATCTTATCAAAAGGTTAGGAATGAAATTGCACAGGTAATCATTGGTCAGGATGAGGTGATAAAATCAGTACTAATCTCAATCTTTAGTAATGGTCATTGCCTATTGGTTGGTGTTCCAGGCCTTGCTAAAACTTTGCTCGTGCAAACCGTTGCACAGGTTCTTGACTTGAGCTATAATCGGATACAGTTTACTCCAGACCTGATGCCTTCGGATATTGTGGGCTCAGAAATTTTAGGGGAGGATCGTAGTTTTAAATTTATTCGAGGGCCTATTTTTTCGAACATCATTCTTGCCGATGAAATCAATAGAACTCCACCAAAAACGCAGGCAGCTCTCTTAGAGGCTATGCAAGAAAAGGTGGTTACTGTGGGGGGGCAAACACATCAGCTACCGCAGCCATTTTTTGTGCTCGCAACCCAAAACCCTATTGAGCAGGAGGGCACTTACCCCTTACCTGAAGCACAACTCGACCGTTTTATGTTTAATGTTTTTCTAACTTATCCTTCATTTGAAGAAGAATTACAAGTGGTTAGAAACACTACAGCAAATAGAAAAGTAGAACTCACTAAAATATTGAAGGCCTCTGAAATTAGCTTTTTTCAGCAGTTAGTTAGAAATATCCCCATTGCCGACAATGTATTGGAATATGCGGTGTCGATTGCCGCCAAGACTCGTCCCGGTACGGCTACAGCAACCGACGAGGTGAATAAATTTCTTAGTTGGGGTGCAGGCCCCCGAGCATCTCAGTTTTTAGTCCTGGGCGCAAAATGTCATGCCGCTATTTCGGGTAAATATTCTCCTGATAAGGAAGATGTTCAAGCAGTAGCAGAATCAATCCTCAGGCACCGTATAGTACGTAATTATAAGGCTGAAGCCGAAGGGCTTAGTATTGAAAAGATTATCGCAAATCTGCTTTAATCTTCACATTCTTTAAAAACCTTGTAATATTTTCGTCGGAATATGCGCCATAGGCATCAATTATCATCCCTTTATGTCCCTGTCTGCTTTCTAAAGCATATATTACGGAATTGTCTTCCGGATCGCTCATTCCTTCAAAACGGTAAAACTCCGTGATAAGCAGGTCTTCAGCGGCTAATTTTTCATTGATTTCGCCAAATTGTAAACTTGAATCTTGATAATTAAAATTATAAATATATCCTCTTATTTGCAGGTTATTTACTGCTTCGAGGAGGTTGCTGTAGTTTTTTGAGATCTTGTTCATGCTTTCACGTTTAGATTTAAAACGATTGAATAAAATCTGTAAGGATCAAAATGCGGATAGAAAGTAAAACAGTATCTTTCTATTGATCAATTACACTATGAAACAATAGCTAAAACCGAGCCAATTACTCTCCTGCAGGAATGTAAATTTCTAAAAGGATATTCCAAGTAAAGCCTTCTTGGGATTCCCAAACTCTTACGTAATTAAACTGACTTAAGACGTTATTTCTGGTAATCTGGGCCTTCCCATAAGTATAGGCTAAGTCGCTACCCAGAGCTCGGTTTGCCACAGCAGGCATCGTTTCAACAATAATTTGCTGCCGACTTAAGAAATTATTGATTTTTGTTTTCCCAACTATCGGTTCATAGCCAGGGAATAAAAGGCGGCCCTCCTCAGCAAAAAAAGTGTTGTATGCCAAGCGCTGGTTATCTAAAAGCGTATTTGAAAATAGCTTATCAGTGGTGAGAATAAGTTCTTCTCTTTGCTTTAATCTTGCTTCAGCAATTTGTCTGAAAAACCGGAAGTTTTTAGGATCAACAAAGTTTAAATTTGGCTCATTTAATGGCTTGGGATGGGTCATGCCTAAGTCGAGAGCCAATTTCCATACCCCCTTGCTATTTGTCTGCCATACAGAAAGATACTGTCCGTAAATTGTTGTTTCACTAATATTGGTGCCATAAGAATATGGCCCAGTTGTAAAACCCCAGTCGCCACTTTTTGATATTTTAGCAAATACAGGTGTCCAATCTAGCTTTCCGCGGTCAATACTCGATTTTTTATCGAAAAATTCTTTTGCTTTTAGGGGGCTTGGTTTAAAAAGTATGGTCGACTCATCGGAAACCTTTAAAAAAGCTTCCCTTATTCCTTTATCTTTTGTGTAGGCAGCAAAATAGTTCTCAGCAGCAATCAGTGAATTGACCCTTCCATTGCTTTGTTGTCCGAAATTATGCTTCCAGCTAAGTAAAATCAAGAAAAAAAAGGAAAAATGTCGTTTCATAGGTTGATTTCATTATCGTTTTGTCTTTCATGGCTTTGCCATTTAATACATAAGCATTGCGCCGAAAAATTAAAACGCCATCGTATTGCGAAGAACAAATAATCTATATGCTTTTTCGATTTTAGATTTTATTCCAGGTAGTTCCCTCTTTATTATCCTTCAGTTGAATTCCAAGAGAATTTAATCCAATTCTAATCTTGTCGGAAGTGGCATAATCTTTATTTTCCTTCGCTTCTGTGCGTAATCCGATTATAAAATCTAAGAGCTTAGCCGTATCATCTGTTTGGTTACCCTCTTCTTTGAGCCCCAATACATCGAAAACGAAATTGTTCATCAATTTCTTTAAATCGTCGATATCCTTTTGTGTTGCAGCAGTTTT
>NZ_JBIILQ010000241.1:0-4124 GCF_044232565.1 Daejeonella sp.
TAACCAGCCCCAACAGTTTTACCACCAATATGAATTTCACCCACAATTCCAGCAGGGCATATTTGATCTAGATCATTTAGAATATATACTGATGAATTAGCAATGGGTTTGCCAATCAATATTTTGTTATACTTTTCGGGCACTTTCCAAACAATGCATCCAACTGTACATTCAGTAGGTCCGTATTCATTATATATATTAATTTGTGTATTTAAAGAACGTAGAATCTCTACATCACTAGGCAATAGTGCCTCACCGCCAATGATACAGGTTGATATTTTACATTCAGAAATAGATAAATGAGGAAGTAACCTGATATGTGAAGGCGTCAGTTTTACGGTATCAACGCCTGCAGAACCATCGAATATTTTTTGAAGATGCTCTGAAACTGATTCTTCTTCTGAAGCGATGTATAAAGTAGCGCCCCTGCTTAGCGTACTGAAAATAGAGGTTACTGTAAGGTCAAATGCAATAGATGTAAAAAATGGACAATTCCCAACAATATCGGGAGCAAAATAATAATCTTCAGTCCATTTTATATAATACAAAAGATTATTCATACTTATTTTACATCCCTTTGGATTTCCTGTAGTACCCGAAGTATAAATCACATATACAATTTGATCTGGCTTCCACTCAGGTAGGCTACATGGCGACTTAACTTTTGTTGATTTATCTATGAGAGCATCTATATGGATTGTATTAATGACGGGTAATGTCATCATTGTGGGGGAAGAAGAAACAGAATCAATATTGTTATTTCCACTAAAAGTGGTATCCGAAATCAATAAATTTGCATTCGAATTTTTCAAAATATGAGTAATACGACTTTCTGGATATTCGGTATCAATAGGAATATAGGTAGCGCCAGACATCATTACAGCCCAAATAGCTTTTATTAGTTTTTCGCTTCTCTGCAAGTGAATAGCTACAATATCACCTGGTTTAATATCATATTGGTTTATTAATATATCGGCAATTGCCCGGGAACTTTGATATAACGTTTGATATGAAGTAGCTTGATTATTATAAGTAAGGGCAATTTTATCAGGATTTTGCAGACTGGTTTCAAAGAATAAATCCGGCATTGATTTAAAAGGAAAATGAGCTATTTTCCCTTTCCCTAAGGATTGCAGAATGTGCGTCTTCACCTCAGCATCTGCCAATTCTATGGATTGAAGTTGGGTAATACTGCCACTTTCAATGATTTTTATAATCAGTTGTTGAAATTGGGATGCAATGGCTTGCGCTGCGTCTTTATGAAATGCAGTAATATTATACTGAATTGATACATTACAAAGTTGCTCTTTTTCAGTAATAATTAATTTAAGATTAGCTGGCTCACTACAAGATAAAGAATCAATTACCGTAATTTTATTTGGGTGCCATTCCGAAGGAAACAGATCAAGGTTTAAATATTCTACAGCTGAAGGAGAGAAGAACTGGCTATCAATTTCCGGATTAAAGTATTCACGATAAGACTCCAGCAATTCTAACTTTTCGCACCAAGAGGCTAAATTTTTAGAATATTCCGCACTTTCTTCAATGATATTTAGAGGAATACTTTTTGAGAATGGACCCAGTATTTGTCTGAATTCTTCAAATTGTCGTCCCGAAGAGACCCAAGCAGATTGCCACTTCTGTCCGTTATAATGCTTATTCAATAAAAACCTCCAGGCCATCCAAAGCAAATCATGACTTTGAGTATTAAGGCTAGTTGCAACTTGCTGGAAAAATTTTGAAGGAATAGCTAAGCCTATGGATTCATAGTTTTTCCAGTTTTCTATTGGATTTTCACTTTGCAAATTTTGATTGTAAAGCTTCTTCGAATCAGTACCCGCCCAGAGGTTTACCAGTTCGGCAGGAATTTCAGTTGAATTTTCTGAAAGGCTTTCAAGCCATTCTAAATATTGAGCATATTGTAATGTTTCTTCTTTATTTGAATTCTCACAAGCCTCCCCTTTAATAAGTAAATGAATTAAACAATGAATAGACCAAGTATCTAGAAGAGTAATTGGAGAAGCTAATCCTAAATATTTCACCTCTCCATTGCTTACAAATGCAATCAATTGAATACTATCCGCAACTTCTACGCATAAATTTTTATGCTCAGCAATTATGGCAAGTTCATTTAAATCAGAACAATCAATAACAATTACCGAAGCTTTTTTTTCAGGTGCTACATTTTGAAATGGATGTTTAAAATTTTCACGGTATTCAAAATTAGTTTTTAAAATATCATGGTCGTTAATAAGAACTTGCCATCTTGTTTCCAAATTAGATAACAAGAAAGACTGATCTATACGAAACAAAGCATAATTTAATAAGCAAGTGTCCCAGTGTTGTTGGAAGATTCTTTTTTGTACTGAAGAGGTATTATATAATGGCATAAAAACTTTTTAATTCTTTTTAAAAAAATTACGGATACTGGCAGTTTGTTCAGACTGCATTTTCTTCTTTTCGTTGGCATTTAAGGCTGCAAACAGTTCAGAAACGGTTATAAATGGCTTTTCATTTATTATAAGAAGCATGTTTTCGAATCGTTGCAAATGTTTTTTAATAGTAGGCAATGAGAAAAATTCGGAATTAAATAGACACTGTACAGAAAGCTCATTTTTGTTTAGCTTAAAGTGAAACTCGAGATCGAATTTTCTGACCATAAAATTATCCTCAAAGCCATCACTGGAAACTCTTAAGCCTTGTAGATCATACTCTTCAGTGCCATAATGCAAATCATAATCATCTAATTGTATTTCAACCAACGCTTTTTCACCTAATTCAAGGATAGATGGAACCCATTGCGCAGAGAATTTGGATATATTATCAGGGTCAATAAAACTGATATATTGTTGCTGAATATCTGATATTACCTCATGAACCATTTGTTGCTGATCGGCAGTAATAGTAAAAGGTATCACATTCATAAACAAACCGATGGTAGAATTCCAGCGAGCCTCATTACGCCCGTGTAAAGGTGTTACAACCGATAGCTTTTCTTGCTGGGTATGCTGTAACAAAGTCAGCATTTGAAAACCACTAATTAAAGGTAAATAAGGAATGGAATAAGTAGAAGACAATTGAGTTAATGCCTCATGGGTAGTAGGATTAAAGCTATAGCCATAACTTGTGTTTCCGCTAATATCTTGTGGCTGAACACGATCCTTAACTAAAGCAGAAGCCGCTATAAGTTTCCTGTCTGCATTTACAGGAGCTGATTTATAAAGCAATAAAGCATAATCATCATACTCTACAAGCTCCGGAAATTTAATGTCCTCTTGCTTTAGCAAGGATGAATAGTGTTTAAGAACAGAGGTAATTAATAGCCGCACAGACCAAGCATCCCCAATAAGATGATGCAACATGAAGGTAAATCGCCAGTTATTCTCAGAAATTTTAATTAAAGCGAGCCTGCATAACGGATCTGTTTCCGGATTGACTTCCTGCAACAAAGTTGTGTTTATAAAAGACAGAATACCCTCTTCCGGATTAGTGGAATATGTTAGATCTTTAAAATGCACTTGTTCTTCTGTTCCATTTACTGCAGTAAATTCTAATCCGTTTTTGTTAAGACCGAAACGATAACGAAGTGCAGAATGCTGCGCTATCGTAATGGATAGCGCTTGTAAAAATAATGCTTCATCCAATTTACCCGTTAACACTAAAATTCCCGGCATTAAATATTTGGTGGAATTCGTTAAATCCATGTCCGCCCAAAGCTTTTGTTGCATAGGGGTACTTGGCATCCATTGATTTTTTGGTAATCCACTTGTAGAAACAAATGTCTGGGTAACCACTCTGCTGGAAAGAACTTCAGCCAGTTCACTCACTATTGGATAAGTATAAATATCAGACAAAGATATGTTTACCTTCATCTGGCGATAAACTTCCGAAATCATTTGAATGGCAGATAAGCTCTGACCACCTGCATTAAAGAAATTACTGCCACAATTAATTGAATCTGTTTTTAAAATTTCTTTCCAAATTGCAATCAATAAAATTTCTTCGTTTGTAAGAGTGTTTTTTGTCGGACTTGCTGAATTTACAATTGGGTCAGGCAGTTGGCTAAAATCAACTTTTCCATTTACATTTAAAGGAATATTCTTTACCAATACGATATGATCGGG
>NZ_JBIILQ010000049.1:0-13557 GCF_044232565.1 Daejeonella sp.
AAAACAAATACCAAAATTATAGCAGTAATTGTCCTTTTAGGTTTGACTTCTCCATATATGCAGCTGTTCTACCTGATAAAAACAAGGATGCTAAACCCTGCTGGATTGATATTTATTACCCCCAGTTTAATGGACGAGTGCATTTGAGCTATCAATCTTTTAGCAATAGAAAGCAGTTTGATGCCTTGGTTGAAGATGCGCGAACTTTTGCTTTTAAGCATACGGTGAAGGCTACCGCCATTGATGAGGCTATAATTTCTTATCCCGAAAAAAAGGTTTATGGCATTTATTACTCAATTGATGGCAATACGGCTTCGTCTGTCCAGTTTTTCCTGACCGATAGCACCAAAAATTATTTGCGTGGCGCCTTATATTTCAATGAACAGCCTCGTTTAGATTCCATTCAACCGGTACTAGATTTTATAAAAAAAGATATCGATCACATGATAAAAACGTTTTCTTGGCAAAAATAGGAGAGCTTTACGCTATCATTTTCTCTTTTTTTCTTTCCATTTCTAATTCTTATATCCTTAAATTAATCTCCATAAATCTTGATCCCCATATTCTAGCTCCTATTGTATAGAATTTGGTAACTTTATACTATGATCCAAATCAAGTCGTTCGCATTTAACCCTTATCAGGAAAATACCTATATCCTTTTTGATGATACTTTGGAATGTGTCATTATCGATCCCGGAATGTATACAGGAGAGGAGCAAAATGAATTTTTAAAATTCATTTCCGATAAAAAACTGAAGCCAGTTTTGCTATTGAACACACATTGCCATATAGATCATGTTTTAGGGAACAAATTTGTATTTGACACTTACGGACTATTGCCCCAATTCCATAAGGGTGAAGAAATTGTCCTAAATTCAGTTGTTTCTTATGCTCCACAAATGGGAATTCAATACGAAATTTCGCCACTTCCTGAGCTGTATTTATCAGATAGTGGAACAATCAAATTTGGTGAATCCGAGCTTGATATCATCTTTGCACCCGGTCATTCGCCCGCACATTTATGTTTTTACTGTCAGGAGGATGGCTTTTTAATTGGAGGCGATGTACTTTTTTATCGTAGCATCGGCCGTACTGATCTTCCAGGGGGGAATCATGAGCTTTTAATAAAAAACATTCGTGAAAAATTGTTTTCATTACCTGATCAATGTCGCGTTTACCCTGGTCACGGACCAGCCACTAGCATTGGTTTTGAAAAGCAGCATAATCCCTTTTTAAAATAAAATTATTAATTCTTAATCAATTCTTAATTAACATTGAACACATCTTACTACATCGCCAAAAGGTATCTCTTTTCGAAGAAATCGGTCAATGCGATCAATTTCATCTCTGGGATTTCCATGCTTGGTGTCTTTGTAGGTAGTGCGGCCCTAATCATCATTCTTTCAGTATTTAATGGCTTTGAAACCATTGTGCTCTCCATGTACAATACGTTTAGTCCGGAGTTGCGCATTGAAGTTCTAAAAGGTAAAACCTTTGATCCTGGGACAAGTGCATTTTTGAATCTAAGGAAGGATGTACGAACCATCAGTTATACTGAAGTGCTACAAGAAAAAGCATTAATTAGATACGGTGAATCCCAATCGATTGCCACAATAAAGGGCGTTAGTGAAGGTTTTACAAAAAATAAATCAGCGCTCGACTCAGCCATTTCTAGTGGTAGTTTTATGCTTCATTCTTCCGGCCAAGACATGGCAGTAATTGGCTATGCGCTACAAAATTTATTATCGGTAAACCTCGATAATGAATTTCAAAGCCTGGAGATATTCTCTCCCCGAAAGGGTGCTTCCAACTCGTTTAATCCTGCCGATGAATTCAACATTCGCTTTATTCACCCCTCTGGTGTATTTACGGCACAGCAGGAGTTTGATCATACCATGATTGTGCCCATCCGATTTGCGCGTGAATTAATGGGTGAGAATAAGTTGGTCTCCTATATTGAGATAAATGCCGCAAAAGGAGTTGATATTAACGATTTTCAGGAAGATATTGAGAAATTATTGGGAAAAGATTACGTAGTGAAAAATCGCAGTCAGCAGAATGAATTGCTCTATAAAATCCTAAATTCGGAGAAGTGGGCTATTTTTTTGATCCTTACCTTTGTTCTCATCATTGCCATTTTCAATATCATTGGCTCTCTAACCATGCTGGTGATTGATAAACGAAAGGATATTGCTATTTTAACTAGCTTGGGAGCCGATAAGAGCTTGGTTCGAGGTATTTTTTTTATCGAGGGAATGATGATCTCTATGCTCGGCTGTATTGCCGGTATGACTGTGGGATTGATATTTATTCTCTTGCAGCAGCAATTTGGCTTTATTAGCATGGGTGGTGCAAATATGATGATTGATACTTACCCGGTGGCAATCAAGGTTTTTGATTTTATACTCGTTTTTGGTACTGTTCTGCTTGTTTCTGTCATTGCTTCGGCAATTTCTTCACGATTAAGTGTGAAGAATGTTGGGAATTTGAAAGAGGATTTGTAGAGTTATTTATCACTGGTGATCTGGACTAATTCAGATTAAAAAAAATCATTCCTGGCGATCCTTCTCCACCGCTGAGTTCATAATTCCAAAAATAGTTCATATCAAATAAACCAGTTATTCACTCCTGTTCAAAGAGTTTTTTCTAGTACAACATAAACCGTATCCCCTTATTAAACACATAATTTTTTCTTTCACCTTTTCGCTTTTGACTTTCACCTTATCGCTTTTTGCTTTCACCTTTTAACTTTCGCATGTCGCGTTCCAGCAATTTAACTAAAATGAAAATTTAAAAGGATCGTTCTCGTGCCAAATACATCTTTTCCGGTTTTCTGTAGGATATTCTGTTTATTAAAAAAGACTTTTAGAAATATGCTTTTTTTTCAAACAATTAATTCGGCAAATGACAGGTATATGCTGTTATTCTGAAAACAACAAGTACTACTTGAATGTGCTGCAAAAATTGGAAGTAAAGAATGGGCGGAGGCGGTCAAAGAATTATGGAAAAGAATGGAGGAAATTGAGAAGAAGAAATAAAAATGGGCTATAACAGCACCTACCCAAAAGGTGCGATTTCGTTTTCCAAAGGCAGTTTTATGGTTAATGGAACATTAGTTTTTAAAATCAAGTTTTGTGGTAAAAGTCCCGCCCTTCGGGTAGCCGCAAACCGTTATAGGCAGTGGTTGGACGGACGTTCCAATGATCAACTGTCTGGAGAGTTTCCATCGAGTATAAAATTGATTTTTTGGCACAACATTATTTCATCATTGTTCAGTTTAATTACAAAGTCTACAGATAATTTAATGATCTTCAGAATCGGTAACAAATACCGTTCATCCTTCAAATCATACCGTTAAATAAGTTTAATTCAAAAAATACTTTGTGTCAGTTATGTTAGTTCATAATCAACCAATACAATTTGGGCGGATTGCTGTTTTTTATATTTTATAGAATTAAACTCTAAACTAAAAAATTTACTTGTGGAGAAAAACCACCATCTCTCATTCCCATTCCGATACATGGATATGAACAGGAAAAAGTTTCTAACTTTGTTTTTGTTAATTCTCATCTCGCTGATGATGATAAAATGTTCTAAAGAAGACCATGGTCCATTTCTAAGTCTGACTTCCAGTCAAAAGGAGATGCAGATGTCACCTAGGTTAATTAAAGAGAATTATTATAAGCTGAAGTTGGATACAGGCTTTAAGGCTAATTCAGAAAAAGGAATTTCTTGGACTCCGGATTGGGAAAATCCAGACATTCGAAAAGTTAATGACAGCGTTTCGTATTTTTATTTTAAATTTAAAGGTAGTGTCCAACGGGATGGAAAAATAGTGGCCATCACCGAAATGAACGCCGCCACTTTTCTAATGGTTAAAAACGGAAAAGAGTTTTATCGTGCATTTTACCAAAGTTCTACTGTGAATAGTAAAAACTCAGTTCCTGAATATAATAAGCTAGAGATGCAAACTTATACAGGGAGCTTGATTCTCTCGAATTTGGAGAGTAAACGACATTACATGCTGGAATATACCAACGGTCAATTAAATGATTCATACAGAAAACAAGGCAATAAGACTAAACAAACAAATTAATGTCTATACCGGGTTCTGTATCTTCGTGGGAAACGCAATGCTATACGACAATAGCCCACTGTACTTATATCTCAGATGGTTACAGTAGGTGCGGTGGTGAAATAATAGTTTTATATAGCGCATCTTGTTATGCGCCTCAAGGATGGTGTGGGAATCAGTTTTCCCTAACTGATTACATGGAAGTAGATATTTGTCAGGGCATTTGGTTTCCAGACCCTCCGACTGACTCCGGCGGTGGTGGTGGCAGCGCTGGCGGCACTGAAGAGGAAGAATATGGTTACTATGATGGCAATGACTACAACGATTCTGATGATAACACTGATTGGTCAGGACCAACGCAGTTAATACCATCAACTTTCACGCTCGAGAATGGACAAATCGTAAATATAATTTTTGGATCAACAAAAGATAATGGTATCATTGTCTCGGCAAACCAGCCAGTTGCTACCAGATTAGTAGATGCGTTGAAAGCCGCATTGAATTTAGCAAGCTCTAGTGTAACAATACACCAATTATATATAAAGGCAACAACTAATGGACGCCATGGTCCAAACAGCAACCACCCTAGGCAAATAGCTGTTGATATTTCTAAAATAAATGGATCTTATGTATTAGCATTAGGTCCTAACAATCAATTGGTTGTTGCATTACAAAATGCTTTTGAGAATGTGCCAAACAGGCGGGAGAACTTCGGACCCGCATTTGAACGTAAATGGGGCCAGCATTGGCCAGTTGGAGGTCATGATAACTACTTACATTTTTCTGTAGACGGAAACTAATATTATGAAAAAATTAATCTTAATCCCCTGCTTGCTCTTTGCATCGATGAGCTTTTGTCAATCAATTAATGTCACCAAAATTACTCAGATAGAAATAGTCAAGTTGATTGGCTCAATTGAAAGTTATAAGCCTTTTGCTGGAAGGCAACTATACCTGAGTACATTTATAACTTCGAACGGATCAGGAAGTGCGAATATGCCAGAGACAGATGAGACTTCGTTCAACATATTATTATGTGTAGCTCACTATGATCAACAACCAGATTATAAATTATTTTCGATTGGTCCATTTTTATATCCTAAGATCATCGAAAATCGTGATTCTGGTGACTCTATAATTGTTGTAATACAGCATTTTGATGGCCTTAAAAAGAAAAAAACTGAGATTATAGTAACAGAAACCAATGTCAAATTGGTACCATAGGTTTTTTACAGAGAGAGAATTTGTTTTAACAATATTCTCTCTCTTTTGCATTTGACTTATTCTTCCTCGTCTATTTAATATCTGTTAAGTTTCCAGCGATTATTAACGTTGATTTTGCGGTAAAACATTAATTCGCTGTTTTATAGTTTAAGCACTATGCTAAACTGTACCAACAGATCGAATTATAAATATCTGTTTGGTACCAGATAATTTTTCACGTAATCCTCAATACCATCTTCCAGGTTGTAAAAATCCTGACTATACCCAATGGAGCGTAGTTTATTCATATTCGCTTCGGTGAAGTATTGGTATTTTTCGCGGATATCTTCGGGTGTGGGTACAAATGAAATATCAGGTTCTTTGTTTGAGGCATTAAACGTGCTCTTAGCCAGATCGAGGAAGGTTCTAGCCTTGCCTGTCCCTAAGTTATAAATACCAGAATCTTTGCGATGGTGCATCATAAAGTATAAAACATTGACTACATCTTTGATATATACAAAATCGCGCATTTGCTCGCCATCCTTAAAATCAGGATTGTGTGATTGGAACAGTTTCATGGATCCTGTTTTTTGAATCTGATTGAAGGTGTGGAAAATAACAGAGGCCATTCTACCTTTGTGGTATTCATTGGGACCATAAACATTAAAGAATTTCAATCCCGACCAGAAATAAGGCATTCTTTCCTGTTCTAAGGCCCAAATATCGAATTCATTTTTTGAGTCGCCATAAGGGTTTAAGGGCTTTAACATCGGTATTTTAGTTTCATCATCCTCATAACCCAGCTCTCCTAGTCCGTAAGTTGCTGCAGATGAAGCATATACTAAGGGTAATCCAAATTCTGTACAGATATTCCAAATGCTCTTTGTATAATCTAGGTTGAGGCGGTTCAGCAGCACGCGATCCATTTCAGTGGTATCGGTACGGGCACCAATATGAAATACAAATTGCACATGCAAGTGGTTTTCACCTAGCCAAGCTGGAAAAACATCACGCTCCACTTTGCTAGCAAACTTTTTGCCTTCAAAATTTTTATTTTTGATCTCATTCGAGAAATCATCAACGAGTATCAGGTCATAATAACCCTCATCATTTAGTTTTTGAATTAAACAACTACCAATAAATCCTGCTGCTCCTGTTATGATGATCATATTTAAAAATGAATGTTTACAATTATAAGAATAAGTTTTGTTTGGTTTCAGGGATGATTCCTAGTTTGTGTGCTTCCTTAAAGAAGGTCTCGACGGCTTTACGACCAACATCGCCTAAATCGAGCGAAAATTTATTGACATACAATTCTATATGCTTGTTAATCACATCTTTACTCATTTCTTGTGAAAGTGAGCAGATAAAATCCATTCCCTCAAGGGGGTGTTCAAATGCATATTGAACACTTCGTTTAATGATGCGGTTAACTTTTTGTTTTATTTCTTCGGGGAGATTTCTTTTGATCATAATACCACCTAAGGGAATAGGTCCTTGCGTTAGATCCTCCCAAAACTCACCAAGATCAATAATCTTTTTCAGGCCTTTCTCCTGATAGGTGAAGCGATTTTCATGGATAATCACACCCATGTCGATCTGATGTTTCAATAAAGCGGATTCAATTTCAAAAAATTTCATCTCGATCTTATTCTTTGCTTCAGGGAATGCCAGGCTTAATAGAAAATTGGCGGTGGTATACTTACCGGGGATACCAATGCTGAGTTCTGAGGACTGAATTTTGAGATTTTCGTAGCCATCAGTTGATGTATATTCTTCATTCTCGCAAATGAGTAATGGGCCTACTCCAAAACCTAGGGCACTTCCGGCATGGAGCAACACATATTTTTCAGTCAGATAGGCGTAGGCATGGTAGCTCAGTTTGGTGATGTCGAGTTCTGCACTGAAAGCCTTTTGGTTTAGTGTTTCCACATCCTCATAAAACACCTCAAATTCTAAACCTTCAGTGTCAATTTTTTGATGAATTAGCGCATCGAAAATAAAGGTATCGTTTGGGCATGGTGAAAAACCTAGGCTTAATTTCATGACTCGAAAAGCTTTATTAAAGTATCATTTAATGATTTTATAGCTAGTTCGATTTGCCAATTTTCACGATTACGTCGTTCCACAACATTAGAAATAGCGCGAATCTGCAGGCAGGAAGTTTTTGTCTGCTCACAGACATAGAAAAATGCTGCACCTTCCATACTTTCAATGTCGGGGCTAAACAGAGCTACTACTTTGGCAATAGATTTTTCGTTCCCATGGATTTTATTAACCGTTATTGCCTTCACTGACTTTAAATTAGTCAGTTTTGGGAATAGAAGGTCAGGCTTAGCAAAATAGGTGCTTCTGCCTAATCCAAGTGTTTCTATGCTTAAAAACTCTTCCCCATCTTCAGCACCAAGCTCCACAAGACTATCCTCATTCACTTGGCAAACATCGCCAAGTTTAAGTTCAGGAATGAAACTTCCTGCAATACCAACATTGATGGCGAGGTCGAAAGGATGTTCGCTGAGAGCTTTTCCAACTGAGAATGCCGTAGCTACCATCCCAACTCCACCGATTAATACCTTTACTTGATACCGGCCAAAACTTTTATTGTAGGGCAGCAGGTTTCTGAATGAGAAATGTGTTAAAAATGGTTCTATCTCGGCCTTTGTAGCGGCAACAAGTAGTATTTTCATTGTGCAATTTACGTAATTCGCTTGATTTGTTATTAAGGCATATTTTTGTTTCAGTATATTTGTATTCTAATTGATGAAAAATGATTTATATAACTCGAAAAGAGAAGTTTAATGCCGCACACAAGCTATTCAGGGAAGAATGGAGTGATGAAAAAAACCTAGAAACTTTCGGAAAATGCTCAAATCCCAATTGGCATGGTCATAATTATGAGTTGTTTGTAACGGTTAAGGGTGAAATTAATCCGCTAACAGGTTTTGTAATTGATTTGAAAGAGTTAAAACGAATTATTAGATTGTATGTTACGGATGTAATTGATCATAGAAATATTAATCTTGATGTAGCCTTTATGAAAGGTAAAATGGCCTCAACAGAGGTGCTCGCTGTTACTATTTTTGAGGTTTTAAAAACTCATATTAATGATCAGTTTGCCACCTTACATTCGGTGAAACTATTTGAAACCGAGAATAATTTTGTTGAATATTTTGGCTAAATCCAAAAACAATTGATAGCATAAATGCAAGATAACAAGCACTCCTCGGAAGAAAAAATAAATGGTTACACAAAAATCGACCATTATGATCCCGCAAAGATTGAACGTATTGCAGCCCATTACAAGGAAATATTAGTTGAGTTGGGTGAAGATCCCGCTCGTGAGGGGCTGCTTCAAACGCCCGTTCGTGTGGCTAAGGCTTTACAGTTTTTAACCCATGGATACGATGCTAAACCGGAGGATATTCTTCGTAGCGCGATGTTTAAGGAGGATTACAATCAGATGGTTGTTGTCAAGGATATTGAAGTATTTTCCATGTGCGAACATCACATGCTTCCATTTTTCGGAAAAGCTCATATCGCTTACATTCCGAATGGTCATATTGTTGGATTGAGTAAGATTCCACGTGTGGTTGATGCTTTCGCACGTCGTTTACAGGTGCAGGAGCGTTTAACCAATGAGATACGCGACTGCATTCAAGAAACCCTAGATGCAGCTGGTGTGGCCGTGGTTATTGAGTGCAAGCATTTATGCATGTCGATGCGTGGAATACAGAAACAAAATTCAGTGACCACCACTTCAGCATTTACAGGTGCTTTTGTCAATGAAACAACACGTAAAGAATTTTTAAGATTGATTACTGCAAGCTTAATTTAGGCTCGTTTTTTCATACGTTAAACTATAAGATTAATAAATATGAAATCATACATATTCCCGGGGCAAGGCGCCCAATTTATAGGCATGGGAAAAGATCTTTATGATCATTCTTCAAGTGCTAAAGACTTATTTGAACGTGCAAACGAGATTTTAGGGTTTAGAATTACTGATATCATGTTTTCGGGAACAGACGAAGATTTGAAGCAGACCAATGTAACGCAGCCTGCTATCTTTCTACATTCTGTTATTTTAGGAAAAGAGCTCAAAAGCAGTTTCAAACCAGATATGGTTGCCGGGCATTCTTTGGGCGAATTTTCTGCTTTAGTGGCTGCGGAAGCCTTATCGTTTGAAGACGGATTACGTTTGGTAAGTGCTCGCGCCAATGCCATGCAAAAGGCTTGTGAAATTCAACCATCTACCATGGCTGCTATCCTTGGTTTGGATGATTTTACTGTAGAAGATATTTGTCAGCGTGTAAGCGATGTGGTTGTGCCAGCAAACTATAACTGTCCGGGGCAGCTCGTAATTTCTGGAAGTATTGAGGGTGTAAACAAAGCATGTGAACTGTTGCTTGCAGCAGGCGCAAAGCGGGCTTTGAAACTTAATGTAGGTGGTGCTTTCCATTCACCATTAATGGAACTTGCTCGTGTTGAACTTCAGGCAGCTATTGAGAATACCGAAATAAAGGAACCTATTTGTCCCATTTATCAAAATATTGATGCCAAGCCATATAGGGATGTGCCAAGCATTAAACATAATTTAATTGCACAACTGACTGGTGCGGTGCGTTGGACACAAACCATAGAAAAAATGCTTCATGATGGTGCTACTTCTTTCATTGAAGTGGGTCCTGGAAATGTATTGCAGGGGCTTGTAAAAAAGGTAGACCGCACGGTAGAGACCTCAGGCGCTACATTATAGCTCTAAAGGATGTTTTATGTACCTTCTCTTTAGGGTATGTGATTCAGAATTTTAATTAAAAAATCATTCATGAGCGGAAATTTTAAAATTCGTTTTCTTCTGCTTATGCTCGCAATTGGCTTTGCTGGCACTGCCCTGACTATTAATTACACTATTCAGAAGGAAGAAATCCTAACTCTTGAGGCCCGTAAAGTGGAGCGGCGGCTTCAAAAAAAGGAGGAGTTGTTACGAAATTTACTTGGTGATGCATCATTTCGTGATTCACTTAAAAATATCCAAACAAATGAAGAGTGGGCACGTTACTTAATCTCTGAATTCAGTCTGAAGAGGAATATCTTCATTAATACCTATGAAAAAGGCCGTCTTGTTTTTTTAGGTGGGATACAAATTGCGCCCGATTCCGACCGACTGTTTAAAGAGGGAAGTAGTTTCATTCGTCAAGGGAATGGTTATTTCGAAGTTATTAAGAGGTCATGGGGTGATTTTTCTGTACTCTGTTTCATCCCCATAAAATCTGAGTATCCCTACCAAAATGAATATCTACGTAATGATTTTGCAAAAGATTTGTTGGCTTCCAATAGTCTTGAAATTGCAAGCTTAGAGGATAAAGAAGTTTATAATATCCGTAATTTGGATGGGAAGTACCTGCTTTCAGTCAAATTAAAATCGAATACCTCGCCCTCCTTTTACCTAGCAACAGAATTGCTAATGTGGGTTTTATCGATTTTATTCTTTTTAATATTTATAACAAGCCTATGTATTTCGATTGCAGACAAGGGCTATGTTAAATGGGCTATCCTGCTTTTAATTAGCATTTTGATAGGGTTGCGCCTTCTCGATCTTGAGTTTAGATATTTTAGTAGAAGTTTTGAATTGGAAATTTTTAATCCTCAATATTTTGCATCTAATTATTTCTTTCCTTCAATTGGTGAGTTTCTATTAAATATTTTAGCAATTACGTGGATTTTAGCCTTTATTTATGCTTACCGTTTTCAAATATTAAAAACGCAATCATCTCTTAATAAATTTTTTAGCTATATAATTTTTATTGCCTTGGGCATTTTTGTGTGCCTTGTCACATTTTTTACCAATGAATTATTTTACGGATTAATCACTAATTCCAATATTAACTTTGAGGTTGGTGATATTTTAAATTCAGGCTGGTTGAATTACTTAGGCTTAGTGATTTTCTGTCTAGCTATTTTCAATCTATTTTTATTAATTACTTCAGCCTTTGCCATTAGTTTGGCATTAAGTATTAGCACGAGGGAGCGTTTACTCGTTTTTGGCCTTGGTTTGGTGGCTGCATTGATTTATCGCTTGTTTTATAGCGATTTTACCATTTTTTTCCTGCTTTTTGCCCTCATTTTGCTTATTGTTGGAGTCTCATTTCATCAGTATGATGGGCGCTTAACTAGTGGAAATCTGATTGTTTGCCTTCTTATTTTTTCCTTAATGGGCTCCATGAAGCTTTCGAGGTTTCAATCATTAAAAGAGCGAGAGAGTCGTAAGTTGCTGGCTTCTAAGCTAGAGTCTTCTACTGATCCTAATGCAGTATTGCTTTTTTTAAGCTTAGAAAAAGAAATCCTATCTGATCAATTTGTTATCGATAATTTTAAAAACCCACTATCTAGTCATAATGCCCTAGAAACTCGATTGATGAAACTTTATTTGGCGGGTTACCTCTCCAAGTATGATTTTGAAGCGTATGAGTATGATACCAACGATCGATTTTTGAAAGGTGACCGGAAAATTGCCCTGTCAAATTTTAAAAATTCGGTTCTTAAAGGTTCTTTTAAGGTCTCAGATTATTTTTATCAGCGGAATAATACGTTCGGCTTTCAGCAATATTTTGCGTTAATACCTATAAAAGATGAAGAAAATCAGGTTGGCACACTGGTTTTAGAACTTAATTCGAAGCGATTAGCAGAAGTAGGGGCTTTCCCTGAGTTGCTAGTAGATGGCAAAATAAGAGATGATTTAAAGATTGATGATTATTCGTATGCATATTATAAGGATAATCGTTTGTTAAATCAGCAGGGTAAGTACGTTTACAACCTAAGAAATTATGATTTTATCGGCAAGACTGGCAAATTTTTATTTGAAAATAAATCCGATAATGGGCGTCAGTATAACCATTTAATTTTTCAGCCAAATTCGCGAAGGCTTATTGTGGTAAGTATGGAGCGGAGTACGATACTCGATCAGCTTGCATCAGTTTCTTTTATCTTTTTGACCTTTCTATTCTTTGCAATCTTTTTGAGTGTAATTCGATGGCTTTGGTATGCAATGCTTCACTACCACCTTAGTTGGCGCAACTTTGGATGGAACTTTCTTATTGTTAGCAATAGAATGCTTTATAAAACCCGAATT
This sequence comes from Daejeonella sp., assembly GCF_044232565.1. Classification (GTDB taxonomy): domain Bacteria; phylum Bacteroidota; class Bacteroidia; order Sphingobacteriales; family Sphingobacteriaceae; genus Daejeonella. The sequence continues at coordinate 12,408 of NZ_JBIILQ010000049.1, forward strand.
CAGGTATCTATGGTTTTCGCTGTGGTAGTTACCTTGGTAATAACTGGAATTATCACTTTTTATAATATTAGTGGTCAGTATCGCGAGCAGCAAGAAGAATTTGTGCTGGATAAATTAAATAAGATTTCTTCGGGTGTAAATAAACAATTAGTGACTAATGGGTTTATTTCTGCGGATGAAAAGACGGAAATTGCGTTTAATAACTTTGCGGACATAAATGGTGTGGATCTTAATCTCTTTGATATGAATGGGCGATTGATTCTTTCTACGCAACCCAAAATTTATGAAAACGAGTTGATTGCGCCCAAAATGAATTCCTTATCCTATTTATATCTTAATAGGCTCCAGAAGTCGGAATACATTAATACTGAACGAATTGGCGATCTTTCATTTATTGTGGCTTATGTTCCAATTAGGAATAGTAGCAATGAGGAAATTGCCTATTTGGGTTTACCCTACTTCTCAAATGAGAAGGATTATGAAGAGCGTATAGGAGTATTTTTAAATGCTTTGATAAACGTATATGCTTTAGTATTTGTTGCAATTGGCTTTTTTGCAGTATTTGTTGCCAATAGAATTACTAGTCCGCTAAGCCTTATACAAAAAAGCTTGCGTGAAACAAAAATTGGACGTAAAAATGAACCTATTTTATGGAAGCGTAACGACGAAATTGGCAGCTTGGTTAGTGAGTACAATAATATGATTGCAGCATTGGAGGAGAGTGCTCAAAAGCTGGCTATATCGGAGCGGGAGACCGCTTGGCGTGAAATGGCCCAGCAGGTAGCTCATGAAATTAAAAATCCACTAACTCCCCTTAAATTAGGTATACAGCTTCTTGAAAGATCTTGGAGGGAGAAAGATCCAAACTTTGACGAAAAATTTGAGCGCTTTAATAAGTCCTTCATCGAGCAAATTGAAAGTCTGGCACACATTGCATCCGAGTTCTCGAGTTTTGCAAAAATGCCTGAAGCCGTTTTCGAGCGAGTAAATGTGAAGGAAATTATTGAGCAATCAATCGTTCTTTATCGACAATCGGATCATACCTCCATTATTCTGGAAGAAATGAGTGGCATTGAACCTCTAATTAAAGGAGATAAGGATCAGCTTTTGAGATGCTTTAATAATCTAATTAAGAACTCAATCGAAGCAC
>NZ_JBIILQ010000329.1:0-4105 GCF_044232565.1 Daejeonella sp.
TAATTTGTCCGCTTTTAAAATTCGACAATGCTTTCTGGCGAGCATTTTGCGATTTATTACCATGAATGGCTTCAGTTTTAATTCCTGCCTTTACAAGGTCTTTTGTTATTTTATCAGCACCATGTTTAGTTCTACTAAAAATTAGCGCAGACTTAATGTTTTTATCGCTGAGGATATGAATCAATAATTTTTTCTTATCGTTCTTCTCTACAAAAAATAGAGATTGATCAATGGTATCTGCAGTACTAGAAACTGGTGTAACTTCCACTTTTTCTGGATTTACCAGAATGGTATTAGCCAATTTTTGTATTTCATCAGGCATTGTAGCCGAGAAAAATAAAGTCTGACGTTTCTGTGGAATCTTGGTAATGAGCTTCTTTACATCATGTATAAAACCCATATCGAGCATGCGGTCTGCCTCATCAAGCACAAAAATCTTCAAGTAATGCAATTGAACAAATTTTTGATTGATCAAGTCCAGTAACCTTCCAGGAGTAGCAATAAGAATATCAACTCCTGATTTTAAGGCTGAAACTTGAGATCCCTGCGACACTCCGCCAAAAATTACTGCGTGCTTCATACCTGTATGACGGCCATAAGCAGTAAAACTTTCACCAATTTGTATGGCTAACTCACGTGTAGGGGTTAAAATTAAACATTTTATTGCTCTTGGTCCCTTATCGAATATCTTTCCTCCTTCTAAAATCTGAAGGATTGGAATAGCAAAGGCTGCGGTTTTTCCCGTTCCGGTTTGAGCACAGCCTAAAAGGTCTTTACGTTCTAATATGATGGGTATTGATTGTTCCTGAATGGGAGTGGGGTTGGTATAACCCTCTGTTTTTAAAGCCTTTAAAATAGGCTCAATTAGGTTTAATTCTTCGAATGACATGTATTGATTTTACATTGCTGTTTAAAATGCCAGCAATTTTATATTTCCGCAAAGGTACGGATTTAAATGATAATGTATGGATTGATGAAAATAGAGACTAGTGTGATTGGTAAAATTCTATTGCTTCGATAATAGTTTTGCAAGCCATTTTGATTTCATTATCAGTGATTATTAAGGGAGGAGCTATGCGCATGGCCGTATCGCAATGTAAAAACCAATCAATAATTATCCCATTTTCAACACAACGTTTACTTACCTTTTCAACTTGTTCGAAGCTTGTTAACTGTATACTTAACATAAGTCCTCTGCCTCTGATCTCTTTAATTTCTGGATGTTGCAGGTGTTTTCTGAAGAGAGATTCTTTTCTATTGACATCATCAATGAGATTTTCATCTAAAATTACCTCTAAATTTGCAAGTCCCGCAGCGCAACTTACCGGATGTCCACCAAAGGTGGTAATATGCCCTAAGATTGGATTTTCTTTTAAAACGCTCATGATCTCATTGCTCGAGATAAAAGCACCTATGGGCATTCCTCCGCCCATCCCTTTCGCTAAAAGTAAAATATCAGGTTTTATATCAAAATGTTCAAAGGCGAATAATTTTCCTGTCCGACCAAATCCTGATTGAATTTCATCTAAAATTAGTAATGTGTTCGTTTCATCGCATCGTTTTCTCAAACATTGCATGTAATTTGTATCGGGAACAATTACTCCAGCTTCGCCTTGTATAGTTTCCATAATTACAGCCGCAGTATCGGTACTAATCATGCTGAGATCAATCAAATTATTGAATTCGATGAATTGTATACCGGGTAAAAGGGGTCTGTATGCTTGTTTATAATGTTCATTCCCCATTACGCTAAGTGCCCCATGAGTACTCCCGTGATAGGAGTTTTTACAAGCAATAATTTCAGCTCTTCCTGTATAGCGTTTGGCGAGCTTCATGGCACCCTCAGTGGCCTCGGCTCCAGAATTTACAAAATAAATAGAGCTTAGAGTGTTGGGTAAAACAGAGACTAATTTACTTGCAAATTTTATTTGTGGTGCTTGGATGTATTCACCATACACTGTGAGGTGAAGGTATTTGTCGGCTTGATCCTTAATTGCCTGAATAACCTTTGGGTGTCTATGCCCGGTATTGCTAACCGCAAAGCCTGATACAAGATCCATGTAGCTCTTGCCTGCATAATCATATAGATACATGCCCTCTGCGCGGTCAATTTCTAATAGACGTGGCGAAGAAGAAGTTTGTGCGGTATTAAGTAGAAAGAGCTGTCGTGGACTAAGCATTCCCAAAAATACACAATTTTAAAGCTTCTTAAAATTAGGCTTTAATATTTATAAGTTTAAAAGGCTTTATTTATTCGTTGACTTACGACGGTGGTTTAGTTGCTTAATTAAATGCTCTCTAAATTCGCGTTCTGCTTGGTATAGAAGCAGGATTTTTTCTGCAGAAATAGTTTTAGAATAGAGTTTTTTATATTTCTTCTTTAAATCAAGCATTTTGCTTTCATAGGCTAGGTCTAAGTTGATTTTATCGTTAGACTCAAGGTCAGTACGTAGTCTTTCCTCTCTTCTTTTCTTCATCAAGAGCATCAATTCTTTTTGGTAGCTGTTATAAACTGGCCAAAAATTCTGTGCTTCTTCGGTACTTAAATCTAGTTTTTTAGTAATAAAAGCAATTTTTATAGCTTCAATCTCCTCATAGCGTTCGCTTTTCGATTGGGCAAATAGTGAAACACTCACCATTAAGAGGATAATAATAACACTTAATCTTTTCATTATTGTACCTTTCATAAGCTGTTATTTTTAATGTATTGTTCTATCTCTTGTGATGAAACATCGTTTGATACTTGCTGAAGACCTTCATCACTTAGATTTTCGATAATGTACTGATTGTCATTTACTGTGCTGTGAATTTGAAGGTAATTGATAATTTCTTGATCTGGAATATTTGATAAATCACTGCTAATATTATCTGATTTCATATTTAAATAAACGACTGATCCTATGACCATTGTAATACATGCTGCTGCAGAATAGCTAATCCATGATTTGAAAATGCTTTTCTTTCGGACTACCGCTTGTTGCCCAATTTTTTCTTCAATTGTTTGACTGAGGTTAGAAAAATAATCATCAGGAATACTAAATCCGCTGTATGGGTCTAGTTCATTTATATTTTCAATGGCAAGTTTCGCCTTTATTTGTTTTTCCAGTTGTTCAAAATAGCCCTTTGGAATGCTAAATTCTTCCTCATTTTCAAATCGAGCAGCCTCGATGAGTGCTTTTGACGTCAAATTATTAGATAGAGACTCGAAATAATCCGAAGGCAGGGCAAAAGGATTTTCTCTTCCCATTGCGGCAAGAGTTGGAGCCTCCTTTTCCCATTCTCGATCTAAATCATTTAATTTCATGCTCGTTTGATATTTTTAATTTTAAAAGGTTTAATCAGAGTTTAATAAAATATGCTCTATTTTATTGACGGCAATGTGAAATGAAGCTTTTAAGGCACCAACGCTCGTTCCTAAAATGCTTGAGATTTCCTCATATTTTAGGTCGTCAAAGTATTTCATGTTAAAGACTAGCCTTTGCTTTTCGGGTAGTGTTAGTATGGCTTTTTGGAGCTTCATCTGGGCTTTGTCGCCGTCAAAATAGGGGCTTTCAGCTAGAGTTTCAAGCAAGTTTCTTCCTTCTGAATCATCTAGAGAAACACTATTTCTTAATTTTTTGCGATTTAAAAAGGTAATGCATTCATTGCTGGCTATACGATAAATCCAGGTATAGAGCTGTGAATCACTACGGAAGTTTGCAAGATTTTTCCAAATCTTTATAAAAACATCCTGCACAAGGTCATCCGCATCATCATGATTGATCACCATCCTTCGCACATGCCAATAGATTTTTTGCTGATACTTATTCAGTAACAATGAAAAAGCTTCAGTCCGAGTACTTTCCTGAGCGAATTTATTTAAGATTTCTGAATCTTCAACCTGCATATTTTCTTTTAAAAAATGGCCCAGACTCAGGAATGGATTATCTTACTTGCGTTTGATAACCTTTCTAACCGCCTTGATGATATCTTCAGTATCTAAACCATACTTTTTCATGAGCTGATCTGGAGTTCCACTCTCACCGAAGCTGTCATTTACAGCAACATATTCTTGAGGAACCGGATTGTTTGTCGCTAAAAGTTGTGCAATACTGTCTCCTAATCC
>NZ_JBIILQ010000243.1:0-4104 GCF_044232565.1 Daejeonella sp.
ACAATATGTTGCATCGTCTTAATTTTAGAGTTATTAATTAAAAAATAATTTATTTATTCAGGTTGCTTTTGTGATAGGAATAAGAAAAGTAAATGATCAATCCCAATCCCAGCCATAGTAGAAATCTAAGCCAGTTGGTATAGCCCAATTCGGTCATGAGGTATAAGCAACTTAACATTCCCAAAACTGGAATTAGCGATAAGCTTTTCATGAATGACAGCACAGACATGATTATTGCTGCCAGAATAAATAAGAAATAGGGGAGTTTATCCTTATAAACATGCCAGTCGCCATTATATTCAAATAATCCTAAAATCTGATCTTTAAAAGCAATGAAAAGTCCGATGAACAGTATCGGAACTATAAATTTTGAATTTACATAAGGTATACGAAAACGTTTATGCTTCGATTCTTCGGCGCTTTCTTTTGGAAGAAGAAGCACTCCTGCGCAAACTAATACAAATGCAAATAGGGTCCCAATGCTTGTTAAATCCGTAACCTCTGTCAGATTCATGAATAGTGCCGGAATAGCTACAAGGGCACCCGTAACGAGGGTTGCAAACCAAGGTGTTTTATATTTTGGGTGAATGCTTGAGAATTTTTTGGGTAATAAACCATCGCGACTCATCGCCATCCAGATACGTGGTTGCCCCATTTGAAAAATCAATAATACACTTGCTGTAGCGATAACTGCACTGATTGAAATGATATAACTGATGTTTTCTAATCCCACATTTTTGAATACAAAAGCCAAAGGATCTTCAACTTGCAGATCTTTATAGTTCACCATTCCAGTAAGCACAAGCGCCACAAGAATATAAAGCACTGTGCAAATAATGAGGGAGTAAATCATCCCTTTGGGAAGATCGCGTTGCGGATTCTTACATTCTTCTGCTGTTGTTGAAATGGCATCAAAGCCGATATAGGCAAAGAAAACTCCAGATACACCTTTCATCATTCCCTCAAAACCATTTGGCATAAAAGGATCCCAATTGGCAGGTTTTACATAGAAAAACCCCAGTATAATAACCCCAATAACAACTCCCACTTTGAGAATTACCATGGCATTAGTTGCTTTTTTAGTTTCTTTAATTCCAATAAAAACGAGATAGGTTATAAAGAAGACGATGGCAAGGGCCGGAATATCAGCGATGAATTTAAAATTACCAATTCCGGGAGCATTTGCCCATGCTTGAGCGGCAAATATTGCTTTTTCGCTCATTCCGCCAATATTTGATCCTGCTGCCACAAATTCTGTATGTGCTTTGGAAGCCGACAGGTAATCCATGGTTAAGTATGCTGGAATATGAATGTTAAAGCCACTCAGTAAATTTGTAAAATATTCACTCCATGATATGGCTACCGCGATATTTCCAATAGCATATTCCATTAAAAGATCCCATCCAATTATCCAGGCTATTAGTTCGCCGAAGGAAGCGTAGGCATAGGTGTAAGCGCTGCCTGCCACTGGAATTCTAGATGCAAATTCCGCATAGCATAAAGCCGAAAAACCACAAGTGATTGCGGTAACCACGAATAAAATACTAACTCCTGGTCCGCCATGAAAGGCTGCATTACCAATTGTAGAAAAAATTCCTGCCCCAATTACGGCTGCAATTCCCATGAGGGTAAGATCCTTTACATTAAGAACCCGTTTTAATCCATCTGCTTCATTTTCTGCATCAGAAAAACCGGCATTACGGTCTCTCATGATCATCTCAATCGATTTTTTTCGAAACAGGTTTATAGACATATTTTCTTAGGATTGCTCGTTTAAAGAATCAAACATAAAAAATATTTAGTTCGGATTAAACATTCAAGCTAAATATTGATTGTCGGATTCTTTTTTATTTCACTATTTATGATCCTTAATCTAAATCTTTTAGTTCAGCCTTAACAAAATCTGCTAATTCTTTCACGTATTCAGCGCTAAAATTGAATTCGATACCTGCGGTTTCATAAATCTCTTTTATCGTTTTGGTATAGCCTAGTTTTAATGCATCTAAATACATCAAAAGGCCTTTTTCGGGATCTTTTTTATAATTTTTCCAAACGGCAATGGCGCCAAGTTGAGCAATTCCATACTCAATGTAGTAAAATGGGACTTCAAAAATATGAAGTTGTTTTTGCCATAGGTTTTCTTGAGCTTCCGGATGCTCAGACCAATCACTAAAATTATTCCCGAAAGCTTTAAATATATTTTTCCATGCTTGCGACCGCTCTTCAACGCTATGCTCCGGGTTGGTATAAATCCAATGTTGAAATTGATCTACAACAGCAACCCATGGAAGGGTTTTTAAAACATCTTTCAACTGATCTTTTTTGGCTCTTTTTAAATCTTCCGGGTTTTCGAAATAAACATCCCAATGATCCATTGAGATTAATTCCATACTCATAGAGGCCAATTCAGCAACTTCGGATGGTGTATGTTTAAAATCGTTTAACTCAAGTCCCGCAGTAATAAAAGTATGAATGGCATGACCACCTTCATGTACCATGGTGGTTAAATCGCGGAATGTGCCTGCAGAATTCATGAATATGAATGGAGCGCCACTTTCGGCCAATGGGTAATTATAACCACCAGGGGCCTTGCCTTTGCGACTATCTACGTCAAAAAAGCCGTTTATTTTCATGATTTCGAGCCTTTCGCCAATGTAAGGACTCAAACCTTGGAAACATTTGATGGATTTATCAATCAGTTCTTCCCCATTTTTAAATGGTTTTAGAGCAGCTTTTCCGGAGGTGTCAACTTCCATGTCCCACGGCTTTAACTCGCTTAGATTTAGAGCTATTCTACGGTTTTCTGCTTGATCTTTTAAAATTGGTACAATTTCTTTTTCAATCGCTTTATGAAAATTTAGGCAGTCTGCCGCTGTATAATCAAAGCGCCCCAATGCTTGGAACATATAATCCCTGAAATTCTCAAAGCCTGCATTCAAAGCTACCTGATGGCGGAGTTTTAATAGGCTATTAAATAATTCATCCAGCTTATCTTTGTCCTGTAACCTGCGTGCCGTTATGGCCTCCCATGCCTCCTGGCGAACTGTGCGATCTGTATCTTTCAAAAAGACAGCAGCTTGCTCGAGCGTATATTCGTGATTGTTGAGTATGACCGACATAGAACCGGTAATTCCCTGATATTTCTGTTGTTCTACTTGGATTTGAGTTAGTAAGGGAATGTTTTCTTCACGAAATAGTTCAAGTGCTTTTTTGATTCCACGGGTAAATACAAAGAATTTATCCTTATCTAATTCGGCGGTAAATGGGCAATTAATAAATTTTTTGTTTAATTCATTGCTAATGGGTGCGATTTTAGGCTCAATTTCAGTTGCAAAATATTGAAAATCATTCAAGAGCTTTTCATCTGTCGTATCGCAGGTCATGCGTATATATCTCCATGCAAAATCCTCTTCTAATGCTGCTTCAAGTTCACTGCGGTCTAGAAGCCATTGCTCAAGCTCAGAAAGAGAATGAATACTTCTTGTTGTCAATTCATTGAATATTGGCGCTAGGCTATTCCAGTCCACTTTTAAAGTCTCAGGGATATAGGTTCTTGTTTTTTTTGAAATCTTCAGATCGTTCATATTAATATTGATTGCGAAGGTAAATGTCTAATAAAAAAAAGCTTGCGAAGACTACGGATGCGATACCATTGGTCGTGAAAAATGCACGGTCGACTTTCGAAAGGTCGTTAGGTTTTACTAATTTATGCTGATAAATCAACAAAATGGCAAAAAATAAGATGCCAGCAAGGTAAAACCAAGATAAATCCGACTTGAAATAAGGAATTGCTACAAATATTACTGCTAGAATATGCAGAATAGATGAAACCTTTAATGCTCTTTCTTTGCCCAACCATGCTGGGATGGAATTTAGATTGTTTTTGCGATCAAATTCCTCATCTTGAAGTGCGTAGATAATATCAAAGCCACTAACCCAGCATAAAACGGCAAGTGAAAAATAAATGGGAAGCATAGCAAATTCGCCTGCCACAACTAAATACGCTCCGATTGGCGCTAGGGCCAAGCCCAAACCCAAAACAAGGTGGCATAATGGCGTAAATCGTTTCGTATAGCTATAGCCAAGTACTACAGCTAGCGCTAT
>NZ_JBIILQ010000242.1:0-4104 GCF_044232565.1 Daejeonella sp.
AAAAGTTATTCGGCAGCTCAATTGGGTTTTTATTCAAGAGCAGACTCTATCAGTCAGCTGCCAACAAACAATATTTTTAACGCCATCAATAGTGTCACTTACCCAATGTTTGCTTCCATTTCAGAAGATAATATTAGGTTGAAAATGGTATACAAGAAGTTAGTGCAACAAGTATTGTTTTGGAATGCGTCGATTCTGGTTCTACTCGTGGTGATTGCTGAACCTCTTTTCCGGTTTCTTCTCACAGAAAAATGGCTTCCAGCAGTGCCTTATTTTCAAATATTATGTCTTGCAGGGATCCTTTACCCACTTCATGCCTACAATCATAATATTTTAAAAGTAAAGGGGAGGAGTGATTTAATATTAAAAATTGAGTTTGTAAAAAAGGCAATTGCTGTTTCAGGTATTTTATTAGTTATACCATTTGGGATATTAGGACTACTATACTTTCAATTAGCATTCAGTATTCTTTCCTGTTTTATCAATTCATATTACAGTGGAATTTTAATTAATTATTCTATAAAAGAGCAATTAGCAGATATTTTTCCATCCATTTCACTATCTATTATTATTGGCTTGGTTTGTTTTTTCTTAGATACGCTTCTTCTGACCTTAATCCATTTCTCTGATCTCGAACGATTGATTTTCAATAGCCTACTGTTCTATACTTTATATATGTCTAGCAGTTATTTCATGCAATTCACAGCGATTTCTGATTTCAAACAATTAATTCTAAAAAGATGATACCTGTAACCAAACCCTTTTTGCCGAAAGCCAAAGAATATGATGCCTACCTAAAGAGCATCTGGGACCGACAATGGCTAACTAATAACGGTCCGCTTGTAAATGAATTTGAGCTGAAATTGAAAAACTACCTCAATATCGAACACTTGCTTTATGTTTCCAATGGCACTGTAGCTTTGCAAATTGCAATCAAAGCTTTAGAACTAAAAGGAGAAATAATTACGACACCCTTTTCTTTTGTTGCAACCACAAGTAGTATAGTTTGGGAAGGCTGCAAGCCAGTTTTTGCGGATATTGAACCCGATACCTATAATATTGATCCGAAAAAAATCGAAGCCGCAATTACTCCAAATACATCCGCAATTTTGGCAACCCATGTATATGGTAATCCTTGTGATATTGATGCTATTCAGGAAATTGCTGACAAGCACGGCCTCAAAGTTATTTTCGATGCCGCTCATTGTTTTGGCACCCAATATAAAGGGAGGTCCGTATTTGAATATGGTGATATTAGCACAACAAGTTTTCACGCTACCAAGCTATTTCATAGCATCGAAGGTGGTGCAGTTTTTACTAGAAACCCTCAACTACTCAAGAAAATGGCTTTCATGAGAAATTTTGGACATAACGGTCAAGATGAATACAGTGAGTTAGGCATCAATGGTAAAAACAGTGAGTTTCATGCTGCTATGGGTTTATGTAATCTAAAATATGTAGATGAAATATTGAAAAAGAGGAAAGCTCTTTCCCTATATTATTTACAAAAATTAACAGGTTTAAAAGCAAGCTTTCCGAAGCATCAGGATGATTATATTTCCAACCATTCCTATTTTCCGGTGCTATTTGATACGAAGGAATTAATGTTAAAATGCCTTTCAGACTTAGAAACTGAAAAAATTTATTGTAGGCGATATTTTTATCCTTCTTTATCAAGCTTGCCCTATGTTGATAAAGCAGCTCTTTCTGTTTGTGATTCAATTGTTGAGCGTATTATTTGTCTGCCACTTTATCATTCCCTTACTCATTCTGATTTAGATCTGATCACGAGAATTATGCTTCGTGCACAAAATTATCAGGTTCAAGAGCCTTCTAGTATCGAGGCCGACATTGCGCAATTGCTTGAGACAGCTCTTCTTGTAAAAACAAGCAAATAATTCCTCGAAATAGTCTTCATTAATTGATTTTTTGAGAATAATTATAATTTCTATTACAAACACTATCAAAATTTATTTATGGCTAATATTGAAAATATGGTGAGCATTTGCTGCATTACCTATAATCAAGAAAAATTTATTGCAGAAGCATTAGATGGATTTTTGATGCAAGAAACCGATTTTAACTTTGAAATTATTATTGGGGATGATTGCTCCAAAGATGCAACGCGGACTATAATTGAAGAATATTCTGAAAAATACCCAGGTAAAATTCAGTTATTAAGCAATAATGAAAATGAGGGAGCTGTCAAAAACATCTTAAAAACCCTGAGCGCAGCAAATGGAAAATATGTTGCAATGTGTGATGGAGATGACTACTGGACGGACTCGAGAAAGTTACAGATGCAGGTTGATTTTATGGAAATGAATTCGGATAGCTCAATTTGTTGTCATTATAGCCGCGTAATTAATGAAATTGGGGATTTAGTTTATGAAGATAATAATCCTGTTCCACTTGAATTTATTTATGAAGATGTGCTTTTAGGTAGGAAGGATGAAACAAGAGTTTGTACCATGATGATGAGAAATAGTGATCATCTAAAAAATATTAAATGTCAGGAATGGTTTTACCAAGTTTATAGTGCGGATACATTTTTTAAACTCTATGTTTTATCTAAGTCAAAAGCTAAATTATATGTTCTACCTGAGGTCATGGCCGTCTATCGTTTACATGAAAAGGGCGTTTGGAGCATGATTGATTCGCAAGTTCGAAAAAGGAAAATGATTGATGATTTCAATATTCTAATCAGTAATTTTTCATATTCTGCCCGACATAAAAGGGAGTTGTTGAAAATTTATTTAATGCAATACTTTCTTTTTGATGTAAAGAACTTTAAAATCCAAAAAGCCATAAATACCTTAATTACCCTCAGTTAATTTATTCAGGATTGATATTCTAATTTACTATTCAATGGAAAGGAGTGTATATTTTGTGATTAACACTTTGCAAGGTGGTGGTGCAGAGCGCGTATTAAGTACCTTAGCTATTGATTTCCATAATCGTAAAATCCCTGTAAAAATTGTTTGTCTTAATTATGCTGAAACGGTTTATAAATTACCTAATGATTTGGAAGTTAAGTATTTAGTAAGAAGGAAATCAAATAATAGCGTTTTCAGAATTTATTATGCTTGCATAACATTCCTTAAGCTTATTTATTTATTTACAAAAAATAAACCTGCCTGCGTCATTTCATTCATGACAACAGCTAATGTATGGTCGGGATTATCTGCGATGATTACCAAAACAGCCTTTATAGTTTCGGAGAGGACAACACCTGAACACAGCATTAAAACTCAAAGTTACCTGTTTAAATCTCTCATCAGCATTATTTACCGTAATGCCCAGGCCATTGTAGTTCCTGCAAAAGGCATTCAGGATTGTTTAAAAATGTACTCTGGATTTGAAAAGCTATCAAATTTTAAAATTATTCATAATCCGATAGCTGATTTAGGACATACATCAGAATTAAGGTTAAACGACCGAAAATTTATTTTTGGAGCGGGACGACTTTCTTATGAAAAGGGTTTTGATCAACTAATTAATGCTTTTGCAGCTGTTAAGGTTAAAAATATAGATCTATTGATTGCCGGAGAGGGCCAAGAATATACTGCTTTGAACCAACAAATCCAGAAATTGAAGCTTCAAAAGAGGGTGAAATTACTAGGTTTAAAATCAAATTTGCAGGATTATTACGCTCAAGCAGAATTATTTGCTTTACCATCTAGAAACGAAGGTTATCCTAATGCTTTGATCGAGGCGATGAGTTTTGGATGCCCATGTATAGCAATGGATTGTGAATTTGGTCCCTCAGAAATCATTAGACATCAAAAGAATGGATTTTTAGTACCCAATGATAATTTGAATGAACTGAGCTCAGGCATTAATAAAATCTTATCCAATGCAGTTTTAAAGAGTAGAATTTCAAATAATGCCAAAAAAATAAATAAAACAAACTCGCTCAAGAGTATCTCTGCTCAATGGCAAAAATTAATATTTAGCACCACTGTTGTCCGGTTAAAATAGAATTTTTATAAATAAGCTCTTTATATGCAATAAAACATGTTTTTAATTATATAATAAAAAGCAAGCCCCCTTTTTGGTTAGAATCAGTTTTTATATTTTTATTCTCTTGAAATTTGCCGTATT
>NZ_JBIILQ010000244.1:0-4103 GCF_044232565.1 Daejeonella sp.
CCAAAATGAAAAGATCGATCGCGGCCTTTAGTAAATCCATCAGCCTTACCTTGCCACTGTGCCATAAGCTTGGAAAGGGATATCCCACGGCTAGTAAAAACCCCTAAATTACGGTGCATGGGCAGAATATACTCATCTTCATGCATCGCTAAGGTGGTACCAACAGCAATCGCTTCCTGGCCAATTCCTGAAAACCATTTCCCGATTCTTCCCTGCCTGAGAAGTATTAACATCTTCTCTTCAATCATTCGTGGTTTAAGCAAATGTTGATAGAGTTTTAGAAGTGTATTTGTATCAAGGTTCTTACGATGAAAAATCATAGATAAACATACAAATTTTTAAAAAATCTATCTAAATTAAGCTTTTATAATTATTGTTGTTAATAGGGCTTTTATTTCCTTTAAAGGCTAATTTGAAATATTTTTTTATAAATTAATACGGATGAATAGAAGAGAAGCAGTCGGAAGAGCTGCATTTTTATTAGGTGGCGCAATAACTTTTAACAGTTTAGGTGCTTTTGCGGAAGGTGTCATGCCTGCCAATAATCTTCCTTTTGATGCAAAATTACTAAATGCTGAGGAAGATTTAGTGGCAGAAATTGCCGATACCTTTATTCCCGATAGAAAGGATATTCCTGGCGCAAAGGCTGCCGGTTTAGGGCCATTTATTGTTATGATGATTCAGGATTGCTACACTTCTGATATCCAAATGCAATTTGCTAAGGGACTAAAAACAATTGAGGAAGTTTCACAAACGCAATTTCAAAGGTCGTTCAAAGTTTTAACACTTCCAGAGCGCGAAAATATCTTCAAATTGTTTAAGGCTGAAGCCATTGCGCAGAAAAAAAATCGATCTACCTCAAATGGAGCTGTTGCTCCTCCACACTTTTTTCAGTTGGTGTCCGAATTGACTTATTTAGGATATTATACTTCCGAAATTGGTGCTACCAAAGCATTAAGATATGTCCATATTCCGGGAAAGTACCAATCATGCGTGCCTCTACAAGCGGGACAAAAAGCATGGGCAACCTAATCAATAATTATAGCATTTTAAGATAATGAATATTAATATAAAAGCAGAGAAGCAAAACACATACGATGCCATTGTGGTTGGCTCTGGAATAAGTGGCGGTTGGGCCGCTAAAGAGCTGACGGAGAAGGGATTGAAGGTCTTAATGTTGGAGCGTGGTCGTAATGTAGAGCATGTGAAAGATTATGATACCGCTTTATTAAAACCTTGGGAGTTTAAGCACCGTGGAAGAATTACACCTGAGGAACAAGCGAGACATCAAGTACAAACGCGCGGTGGCCAGTACAATGAGCATACCGCCAAGTTTTGGGTTGATGATATTGATTGCCCATACACCGAAGTAAAACGCTTTGATTGGTACCGTGGTTATCATGTAGGTGGTCGTTCTATTACCTGGGGTCGCGGTTGTTTGCGCTTGAGTGAAATGGATTTTTCTGCAAATGCCAAAGATGGTTATGGTGTAGATTGGCCGGTACGCTACAAAGATATCTCACCTTGGTATGATTATGTGGAGCGTTTTGCAGGTATCAGCGGACAAAACGAGGGGCTAGCACAATTGCCGGATGGAATATTTCTTCCTCCTTTCGAAATGAATTGTGTAGAGAAGGAAGTTAAGAAAAGAATTGAAAGTCATTATAATCGTGAGCGAATGATGACTGTGTACCGCATGGCTAATTTAACAGTCCCGCATAATGGTAGAGGTACCTGCTTGAATAGGAATCTATGCAATAGAGGCTGCCCTTTCGGTGCTTATTTTAGTACACAGTCGGCCACATTACCTGCCGCAGTAGCAACTGGAAACCTTACTTTACGCCCATATTCAATTGTTAGCTCTGTTTTATACGATAAGGAGACCAAAAAAGCAAAAGGTGTTTTGGTGATTGATTCAGAAACTAATGAGCATATTGAGTACTATGCCAAAGTGATTTTCATGAATGCTTCTACTTTGGGTACCACACAAATATTATTGAATTCAGTTTCGGATACCCAGCCTGATGGATTAGGAAATAGCAGCGGTCATTTAGGGCATAATTTGATGGATCATCACTTTCAAGTGGGTGCATCAGGTACTGCTGAAGGTTTTGATGATAAATATTACTATGGCCGTCGGCCGATAGGAGTGTATATTCCGCGTTACCGTAACCTTGGTGATAAGCCTGAGCGTGATTATTTACGTGGTTTCCACTATGGTGGCAGCGCTAGCCGCACCGGATGGCAGAGAGCGATTCCAGAAATGGGATATGGTCAGGAATTCAATGAAGATATGACAGAACCGGGTCCGTGGGTTATGGGACTTGGATCATTTGGTGAGCATTTACCGGAGTACAAGAACCGCGTTTTCTTAGATCAAACGAAAAAAGACAAATGGGGTCAGCCATTGCTTGCAATTGAGTGCGAGTTTGGTGAGAATGAACGTAAAATGCGCATCGATATGAGAAACGATGCGGCAGAGATATTGGAGGCCGCCGGAATGAAAAATGTGCAGTCGTTTGATAGGCCTGCTGTACCGGGAATGGCAATTCACGAAATGGGAACCGCACGTATGGGGCATGATCCGAAAACCTCGGTTTTAAATAAATGGAATCAAATGCACGATGTGAAGAATGTTTTTGTTACCGATGGTGCTTTTATGACCTCTAATGCATGTCAGAACCCATCATTAACTTATATGGCCTTCACTGCTAGGGCATGCGATTATGCCGTTAATGAACTTAAAAAAGGCAATTTGTAAAATTGTATTCTTAAGAAGAGTAGAATTCTGGCTATTAAAGTGTCTAGGTTTATCTTTTTAATAAAAACCTCTAAATCAAAGCCGACAGATTTGTAAATCATTTCTGTTGGCATTAACATTAAAATATTAAATATGTCAAATCAAGTTAAGCCTGTCCGAGTTCTGGTTGTAGGTTGTGGAAATATGGGGGCATCTCATGCCACTGCCTATCATAATAATCCGGGTTTTGAAATTGTTGGATTGGTGGCTAGGGGAAAATCTAAAGAAGTATTAAACGATAAAATGGGGGCTAATTACCCATTATTTGATGACATGAACTCAGCCATGGCTGCAACTCATCCGGATGCGGTTTGTATCTCTACCTATCCAGATACGCATGAGGCCTATGCAATTCAGGCATTTGAAGCGGGCTGTCATGTGTTTATCGAAAAGCCGGTGGCAGATTCGGTAGAAGGTGCTCAGCGTGTATTAGACGCATCAAAAAAGGCGGATAAAAAGTTAGTCGTAGGTTATATTCTACGTCACCATCCATCCTGGGAGAAGTTTATTGAACTCACTGGGAACTTAGGTAAGCCCTTGGTGATGCGTATGAACTTGAACCAACAGAGTGATGGTGCAAACTGGGCTGTACACCGTAACTTATTGAACTCTTTGAGTCCGATAGTTGATTGCGGCGTACATTATATCGACGTAATGTGCCAGATGACTCGCTCCAAGCCTGTGCAGGTTTATGCCATTGGTGCACGCTTAACAGACGATATTCCTGCAGATAATTATAACTATGGCCAATTACAAATTCGTTTTGAAGATGGTTCAGTGGGCTGGTATGAAGCGGGCTGGGGTCCAATGATTAGCGAAACTGCTTTCTTTGTGAAGGATGTATTTGGTCCGAAAGGATCGGTATCTATCGTAGCAAAAGATGCTGGTGGTGGCGGTAAATCAGCTTCTATTGAAGCACATTCAAAAACGGAATCGATCCTGTTCCACCATGCAGATTTAGATAAGGATGGTAAATTTGCAAAGGAAGATTTATTGATAAATTTAGACGATGAGCCTGATCATCAGGAGCTTTGCAATCGTGAGCAGCGTTATTTCTTGAAAGCAATGGTGGAAGACCTTGATTTGAGCGAGCATGGTGATGATGCCGTAAATAGCTTGAGAATTGCCTTCGCCTGCGATGAGTCGGTTAGGACTGGTAAGGTAGTTTCTTTGCTATAAAAGCACATTGATAATTTATGAAACAGCTGTCTGTCCCATTTATCCATCTGGATGAGCCAAGCTCTCTTAATGAGATTTCAAAGAAGCTCGACCATATCCACAAGGAACTTATTTCCAATGCCCC
>NZ_JBIILQ010000050.1:0-13438 GCF_044232565.1 Daejeonella sp.
TCTTTTTTACAGCTGTTTTAACAGGATTAATCAATAAATACCCGATTTTAATTGGGATAGAGATAGTTATTCTATCATTCTTTTATTCCATGTTTTCTGTTTATGGTAATAGGGCATCAGCTATTGGTACTGCTGCTTTGTTGATTATGATTTTGTCTATTGATGAGGATGTTAACATAATTAGTGGTGCTTGGGGGCATGCATTATACATTCTTATTGGTGGAGTTTGGTATATGATTTTAAGTATGGCATTAGCTCAAATAAGGCCCTACAGATTAACGCAACAAGCATTGGGTGAATGTATTCGCGATGTGGCATCCTACGTTAAATTAAAGTCTGACTTCTATAACACAGACAGTAATTTTGATGAGAATTATAAGAATTTAATTACACAGCAGGTGCTCGTCCATGAGCATCAAGATTCTTTGAGAGATCTCCTTTTTAAAACCAAATTGATGATCAAGGAATCGACTCACATAGGTCGTTTGCTTATTCTTGTTTTTGTAGATATTGTCGATCTTTTTGAACAAACAATGGCTACTCATTATGATTATCAGGCTATTCGAAACACGTTCGGTAAAACTGATTCACTAAAAAAATTCAATAAAATCATTATTAAGCTTTCTGAAGAGCTCGAAAACTTAAGTTATTACATTATTAGTAATGAAAAACCGGTACAGCTTTATGATTTAAAACCGGACTTAGAAATGCTAAAAGAAAGCATCGATAAAGTGGAAGATTCAGGTGTAAATTCAATTGTGCTCAAAAAGATATTGATCAATATTAGAAACATGGTCAATAAACTCGATAAAATTTACTCTTACTTTAATGAAAAGCAAATTTCGGGACAGCCAGACATTGATTATAGCAAGTTTGTTTCGCACGATGATTTTGAATTTCAAAAATTTAAGGGTAATCTAAATCCGAAATCATCAATTTTTCGACATTCTGTACGGGTTTCACTCATGTTTTTAATTGGATTTTTAGTCTCAAAATTGTTTCCTATTGGCCACCACAGCTATTGGATTCTTTTAACACTATTAGTCATATTAAAACCTGCTTATAGTCTTACAAGGAAGAGAAATATAGAGCGATTAATTGGAACCTTTATTGGAGGTATCGCTGGAGCCTTAATTTTGATTTATGTAGAAGATCAAACAGTTTTATTTGTCTTTCTACTAATTTTCATGATTGGCACATATAGTTCACAGCGAATAAATTACACGGTTAGCGTGCTGTTTATGACTCCCTATATTTTGATTTTATTTAGTTTTTTGGGAGAAAATAATATCAGTATCGCCAAAGAGCGAATGGTAGATACATTAATTGGTTCTTTAATTGCATTTTTCTCAAGTCTTGTTATTTTGCCGAATTGGGAATATTATCAGTTTAAGAATTTTATGCGTGAAGTTTTAGTCGCTAATTATAACTACCTACATCATGTGGCTGAGGTCTTAGCTGGAAATAAGACGGATATTGTTCATTATAAACTTGCTAGAAAAGAAGTATATGTAAGCTCGGCCAATATAGGTAGTGCATTTCAAAGAATGCTTAGTGAACCCAAAAGTAAACAACAAAATATTAAAGAGTATTACAATTTTGTAGTCTTGAATCACATGCTATCATCTTATATAGCCACGCTTGTGACTAACCTTCAACAAGCCAATTTATTTGAAGCAGACTCAAATCACATTAAATTAATTCGTAAGTCTTTGTATAGTTTAGCAGATGTTATAAAAAAAATGGATTCTCCCGACTTTAAGGAGTTGGAAATGTCATTAATACAGATTAGTCAAGAAGCTATCCAAACAAGTGAATCAAAATTATTAACCGAGCAATTGGAACTTATTTATAAGCTTGTTTTGGATATTCAAAAAATAAGTCAGACTTAAACATTTAAATTTTCTATCTCTTTTAAGACATTCTCAATCCTTAATTCTAATGTTGCGGAGTCGGTATACCCCTTTGCGATCAGGTGAAAGCTTGTTTCAGACGATTGAATTAAAACTGCTGGATATGACTCTACTCTTAATTGCTTTGCCAATGCAAAATCGTAATAAGCAGCTTCTTTTGAGCTTTCCATTTTCATTTTAACTTCAAATTCATCTGGATCAATACCATGATTTACAGCTATATTACGATAGGTATCGATTTGATTTGGTTCTCTCCCATCAAAATACAAGGCATTTTGAATTTCATGTGCGAATAAAACAGATTGATCCGGAAAATATTCCTTAAAAAGAGAGAGCGCAATCGACGGCATTTCTGAATTTAGAATCATAGATCCATCCTGTAAAACTCTTAAATAGGCTTCACCAAATTTAACTCCTGTTGTGTTTTCTACCGTTTGATAGGCTGATTTTATATAGGGAGCGATGTTATTTATAGATCCAACACGATCGCCAATCATCATCCCTCCACTCAATACTTCAAATTCAAACTCATGTTTATGGGTTTCGTAACATTCTTTTATAACCTTACTAAAACCATAGCACCAACCACAAAGTGCATCATAGACATAAATGATTTTTATGGAATTATTCATAATCTTAATTAAGAACTTCTTTTTCTTCTACCTGTGGACGACCATTTTTAAATGCTTCACGTGGTTTTAGTCCCAATAATTCAAACATCTCCATATCATCATTAAATGATGGATTTGGTGTAGTTAAAAGTTTATCACCAGCAAAAATAGAATTTGCACCTGCCATAAAGCAAAATGCTTGATCTGTTAGGCTCATTTCTGTACGGCCAGCAGATAAACGAACTACAGTTTTAGGCATAATAATTCGTGCAGTGGCAATCATGCGTACCATTTCCCAAACAGAAACACGAGGTTGATCTGCAAGTGGAGTACCTTTAACGGGTACTAATGCATTTACTGGTACAGACTCAGGGTGTTTCGACATGTTAGAAAGTGTTTTTAGCATAGAAATACGATCTTCAACTGATTCACCAAGCCCAATAATACCGCCACTACAAACCGTTAATTTAGCTTTTCTGGCATGTTCGATGGTTTGTAAGCGATCATCGTAAGTTCTGGTACTAATAATTCGCTTATAATCTTCTTCAGAAGTATCTAAATTATGATTGTAAGCATATAGTCCTGCATCAGCTAATCTTTGCGCTTGAGTTTCAGTAAGCATCCCTAGGGTGCAACAAACCTCCATATCTAATGCATTTACCGAACTTACCATTTCAATAACGCGATCAAAATCACGATTATCTCTAACTTCGCGCCACGCAGCTCCCATACATAATCTAGATGCACCTGCTTCTTTTGCCTTTTTAGCAGCTTCTGTTACTTGCTCAACCGACATTAAAGCTTGAACTTCCACATCAGTATGATATCTTGCCGCCTGTGGGCAATAAGAACAATCTTCAGGGCAACCACCTGTTTTTATTGATAATAAACTGCTTATTTGGACTTCTGAGTAGTCTTTATTTTCACGGTGCACGCTTGCAGCTCGGTAAACTAGATCGAGTAGCGGACTATGATAAATTTCTGCGATTTCTTCCTTGGTCCAGTTATTTCTGATTTCAGTCATGGTTTGAATCGTTTTAAAAACGTTGTGCAAATTTAAAATAAATAAGATTTAAAAAGGATTAAATAGAAATTATAGGATAAGATGACTTGCCAAGCCTAATAATAATAGAAATCCAAATACATCGGTAAATGTGGTAATGATAATTGATGAGGCTATTGCTGGGTCAACACCTATGCGTTTAAGTGCTAGAGGAATTGCTGAACCTGATATACCAGCAATAATTAAATTCCCTGTCATTGCAATAAAAATTATTAATCCTAATAAGGGATTTTGATCGTAAAACAAAGCGAATAAAAAAACAATAAAACCAATTGTAGCACCATTAATTAGTCCCACAGTAAATTCCTTTAATACTGTTCTATACGCTTGATTATCAGTAAGGTCGTTTAATGATATACGTCTCACTGTTACTGCCAGGGCTTGAGTAGCTGCATTCCCTCCCATTCCGGCTATAATTACCATATAGCCTGCAAGAACGCCCATGCTGGCTATGGTGGCATCGAAATAACGAATAATTGAAGCTGCTAAAAATGCAGTGCCAAGGTTTAAAACGAGCCAAGGTAGGCGGCTCTTCACAGCTTCTTTCCAATTACCTGCAAGTTCTTCATCTTCAGATACTCCAGATATTTTTAAGATATCTTCCGTGTTTTCCTCTTCCATAACATCAATTACATCATCAAATGTAATGCGTCCTAAAAGTTGCATATTATCATCAACTACAGGAATACTGGTAAGATTGTATTGAGAAATTAATTTAGCTACCTCTTCTTGATCTGTTTCAGCCCTAACATATACAAAGTCAGATTTTATTAACTCTTTAATTCTGACGTTATTACGAGCTTTTATGATATCCTTTAAACTGACAATACCTAATAATATATTTCGATCATTTATTACATTGATGGTATAAAACTCCTCCATCACTTCAGATTGTCTTATAATTTCTTCTATTGCCTCTTTTTTGTTTAAACGCTCGTCAATTTTGATGACCTGTGTGTTCATCAAACCACCAGCACTATCCTTTTCGTATTTTAATAATGAACGAATATTAGATGCATCTTCCTCGTCGAGTTCTTTAAGGATTTCTTGTTGTTGTTCTTCTGGAAGCTGACTTATAATATCTGTTGCATCATCATAATCTAACTCTTCAACAATTTCAGAACGCCTTTCGGGAAGTAGGTTCTCTAAAAGTTTTTCAGGGTGAAATTCAGAATCCATTTCTGAAATGACTTCAGAAGCTAATTCAGCAGGTAAAATACTTATGATTCGCTCTCTAGATTCTTGAGATATGCTTTCAAATAGAATAGCTATTTCTGATGGATGGTATTCAGAAATAAATACTTTTAAAGCCTCATCACCCTCTTCGAGGGCCTGCTTGATCTTTAATAGATCTGTTTTATCTAGCTCAAAAGACTGCATTGGCTAAATTTAGGAAATTAGACTGACAAATAATTGTTTTTTATAATAAGCATTGTTGAATTTTCCCTTAAATTAATATTTTTTTCTATTCTAATTTTTATTTAACCACCCCTTTCGCCAAAAGTAAATCATCTGACCAATAGCAATGATAAACATGCCCAAAACTGTGAATAAATAACCGTTTTCATGATATAATTCAGGCATATTGTTTTCTAGTACTTTGCCAGTTATTGGATCATGAGCAGCAAAATTCATCCCATAAACACCAGCGATAAATGTTAAAGGAATAAAAATTGACGAAATTATAGTCAAAACCTTCATTATTTCATTCATCCTCTGACTTATGAGGGTTAAATTCATGTCAATTAAACTGGTAGTGAGATCCTTATAATTTTCAATAAGATCAATAATTTGCATGGTATGATCATAAGTATCCTTAAGATATGTTCTGGTAGTTTTTGAAATTAATTTTGATTCACTCCTAATTAAATCGTTTATTTTATCGCGTTCCGGCCAAGCAGCTCTACGAATACTAATCATTTCTCTCTTAATATTTTGAGTTTGAAACATGAGTGTTTTATTCGCACGGTGGTATAAAAGTTGTTCAATATTTTCTAGTTCATCACCCAATTTATAGATAAGATTGAAGTAATTATCTAGTATGATATCTGTTATAGCATACATCAGGTAGGAAGAACCAGATTTTCTGATATTGCCCTTCCCTCCTCTTAATCGATTTAATACGGGTAAAGTATTCTCTGAATAAGTTTCTTGAAAACTAATTAATAATTTAGGAAATAAGATCAATGAAACTTGCTCGTTTTCTATTTCTTGATGCTTATCAACATAAAGCATTCGGCTTACAGCAAATAAATAATCATCATACTCGTCAAGTTTAGGTCGCTGTCTACAATCTGCAATGTCTTCAATCAACAATTTATTGATGGCAAACTTATTCTCAATAAATGTCAATAAATCTGCATCCCCAATGCCTTTTATTTCTATCCAAATGTGATAATTCGCGTATTTTTCTAGTAGTGAATCTAGGTCCTTTATCGTGTTAACATCTTCTGAATAAAATTCTTCCGTGTTATAAGAATAGAAACATATTTTAGGCTTTAGAGCCCCTTCATATAATTGTATGGAACCAGGACTAATACCTGGAATGGGGATGTATTTTCTTTGTTTAAGCCTTATTCTTCTGATTTTTGCCATACTTAAAGATATTTCACGCTTTGGGGACCTTGACTAAACAAAAGATCTACAATACTTAAGTTAGGCAAAAATCCATTACGATCCTCAAAAACTTGAAAATAAGGCTTGAAATTATCTATAGAAGTTTTTTTGGGATGAATGCTATCTCGAAAATCAATTAAATCAGAATAAGATTTTTCAAATTCATGTACATACGTAAACTGGATTTTTAATTTAAGAAACTTTAAGAGCAAATTCAGCATTTCTTCGTTATAGTCGAACAAGAAATCCCATTTCTTTTCATAAAATACGTTTAATTCATCCTCATAATATTCAAAATAGGCAGAACTTCTGTAGGATGTTTGCAGGCTCATTAAATGCCATCTTTGCCATTGAAAATCATAACTGATTTTAACATCTTTAACCAAGGTATGTGATTTAGCACCCTTTACTACAGGAACTGTCAAATCTAATTTCCCATTAGGTGAATGTATTGTGGCCCGATTTCGATAGCTTTGTTTTTGAAAGTTTTCGCTGTTTTCAAAAATGATATTTTCCTTATGAATTAATATTTTACTGAAATATTCAATTGGAGGAAGATAAAACAAAGGGAATACTGCGCCTTTTTCCATCGTTTAGATTAAGTTTGTACAAATATGCCTAAATTATTAGTCAACAACATAAAACAAATCTTCTTTTTGGAATTTGCTGCGAAATGCTCTACTAAGCTTTGAAATGAAAAAGTATTTTTATAAAATTCTGACAGGTTTTATGTTTCTAGTTTCTCTAATGCCTTTTAGAGTGCTATATATTCTTTCAGATATTTTGTTCTTTTTCGTTTTTTATCTTGTTAAATACCGAAGAAAAGTTGTTCAAATCAATCTGATAAACTCTTTTCCAGAGAAAACGTCGAGTGAACGGTATGAAATAGAAAAGAAATTTTATAAGCACTTACTTGATTTGATTTTTGAATCAGTAAAAACCATGACAATCAGTCCCGAGCAAATTCAAAAACGCTTTATTTTAAAAAATCCCGAAGAAATTACCAAATACACCGATTTAGGAAAATCAGTTATAGCAGTCTCTGGCCACTATGGTAACTGGGAATGGGGGCCTTTAGCTTCTGCAAATGCATTTAAATCAAATGTTATAGTCGTTTATAAACCACTATCAGATAAAGGTTTTGAGAAATTGTTAAATAAGATGAGAGCCAGATTTGGTGCGGTAATGGTTCCAATGAAACTTACTTTAAGGAAGATTATTGAATACAAATCAAAGCCTTCTATTATCGTTTTAGTAGGTGATCAAACCCCTCCGAGAGAAGAATCTAAATTTTTTACCAAATTCTTAAATCAGCAGACAGCAATATTTTTAGGTGTAGAAAAAATCGCCATAAAAACAAATTATCCCGTTATTTATTTTAGTATAAGTAAAATAAAAAGAGGATATTATGAATGTTTAATTAAACCTTTAGTTGATATACCAGAATTAACAGCAGAGCATG
Organism: Daejeonella sp.; assembly: GCF_044232565.1. GTDB lineage: Bacteria > Bacteroidota > Bacteroidia > Sphingobacteriales > Sphingobacteriaceae > Daejeonella. The sequence continues at coordinate 7,666 of NZ_JBIILQ010000050.1, forward strand.
AGATTACCAATATACATACACAGGAACTAGAGAATATCATTCGATCTAAGCCTGAATTTTGGCTTTGGTCACATAAAAGATGGAAATTTACTCCTGAAAATTTAATACCGAAACATGATTAATTTGCCAAGAGTTGCAGTTGTAATTTTAAATTGGAATGGATTAGATTATTTAAAACAATTTCTTCCATCTGTTTGTGCAAGTACTTATTCCAATTTGGATATCATTATTGGGGATAATGCATCAAGCGACGGTTCTGTGGTTTTTGTTCATGATAATTATCCTCAAGTTAAAATCATAAAAAATGATCGAAATTATGGTTTTGCTGGTGGATACAATAAAATATTGAGTCAGCTAGATCATCAATATTTTATCCTATTAAATTCTGATGTTGAAGTTGATCCTAATTGGATAGAACCTGTAATTAGTTTAATGGAGTCTGATTCTAAAATTGCAGTAGCTCAGCCAAAAATTTTATCTCAAGCAAATAAACATTCTTTTGAGTATGCTGGTGCAGCTGGCGGATTTATTGATTATTTTGGTTATCCATTTTGCAGAGGTAGATTATTTGATACACTTGAACTCGACAAGGGACAGTATAATGAGAGTTCGGAGGTGTTTTGGGCTTCTGGTGCAGCTTTTTTTATAAAGCGTTCCAATTGGCTCGAAATGAATGGTTTAGATGCTGATTTTTTCGCGCATATGGAGGAGATAGATCTTTGCTGGCGATTGAAAAATGAAGGGTATAAAATCATGTATTGTGCTGATTCACAGGTATACCATGTTGGTGGAGGTACATTGCAAGCTGAAAGCCCCTTTAAAACTTATCTCAACTTCAGGAATAATCTCGTACTTCTTCAAAAAAATCTCCCTGCAAATCGAGCGTTCTTCATTATATTCATCAGGTTTTGGCTTGATTTTATAACACTGATTAAATTTCTATTCGATGGAAAGCCTAAAAATGCATTGGCAATTAGCAAGGCACATGTTTATTTTTTAAAGAACATCTTCCAGAATATTTCCAAAGCTCAAAAAATTAATAAATCAAAGTTTAATCGTTTTGGCTTATTTAGAGGCAGTATTGTTTGGGAGTATTTTGTAAAAAAGAATACTACTTTTTCAAGCTTAAAGAAAACTTTCTAATGCTAATCGATATCCATTAAGTCCGAAACCTGTTAAAACGCCCTTGCAATTTTTTCCAGTAAGGGAAATATGTCTATATTCTTCCCTAGCATAAATATTTGATATATGAACTTCTACCACTGGCGTATTAATTCCGGCAATGGCATCCGAAATGGCTACTGAAGTATGCGTGTACCCTCCAGCGTTTAAAATAATGCCATCATATGAGAATCCTACATCATGTAATTTATTAATAATCTCCCCTTCCACATTACTTTGAAAATAATCGAGATCAATGATGCTATATTTGGACTTTAATTCTTCAAAATATGTTTCAAAACTGCTATCGCCGTAAATTGATTTCTCACGTTGGCCAAGTAAATTTAAATTTGGTCCGTTAATTATCTGTATTTTCATGAATTCTAATTCTTAAAGATTAATCAAACTTAAAAAATATTTTGGACTGGCAATCAGGACTTATCGGCTTTAAATCATATTTAAGATTGGAACGTTCTTTATCGGCGAATACAATCGAGGCCTATTTACATGATGTAGATAAGCTAAAGCAGTATTTTATCAGTAAATCTGATAAAAAAGATTTGATAAGTATTTCAAGCAAAGATCTTAAAGATTTTTTATTGTGGGTGAATGAATTGGGAATGCTAGCTCCTACTCAAGCGAGAGTTTTATCAGGATTAAAGGCATTTTTTAAGTATTTAGTTTTGGAGAACATCATAAATACAGATCCATCAGCACTTATAGAAAGTCCCAAAACAAGCAGAAAACTACCCGACACCCTAAATATTGTTGAAATCAATAATATCATTGATGCTATTGACCTTTCCAAGCCTGAAGGAATGCGTAATAAGGCAATGTTAGAACTATTATATGGCTGTGGATTAAGGGTTTCGGAGCTTACAGGATTGAAAATTTCAAATCTTTATTTAGACATTGATTTTATCAAAATATTAGGTAAAGGCAATAAAGAACGCTTAGTGCCCATTGGATCGGACGCTATTAAATATCTCAAGATTTTTATTGAAGAGATTCGCGTTCATATTAAAGTAAAAAATGGAAATGAAGATTTTGTGTTTTTAAACAATAGAGGAAATCCAATTTCAAGGGTTATGGTTTTTCTTATAATTAAAAATTTGGCTCAAAAAGCCGGAATCAAAAAGAATATTAGTCCCCATACTTTTAGGCACTCATTTGCCACCCATCTAATTGAAGGTGGAGCAGATTTAAGGGCTGTTCAAGAGATGCTTGGTCATGAAAGTATCACAACAACAGAAATTTACACTCATTTAGACCGGGATTATTTAAGAGAAACAATTATCCACTTTCATCCAAGGAGTTAATTTATTGTTCTTCTTTAAAGTAAACTTTGTAATAATTCATGGATTTGTCTTGATCAAATCCTTTTTCAATTAATTCCTTATTTCCATGAATGTAGATGTGAAAGTTTTTATCAAGCTTTAAAATACTTTTAAAGATTTTGGCCTGTTTTTTTACCGCAGCATTAGAAATGTCAAATGGATGGTCCAAACCTGCATCAAACTCATCATTATATTCTTTGTTATATTTTTTAAAAGATTCTATCGCTTTGGGATTGCCAATAACTTCCTCCGCAAATTCGTCAATGACATAGCTATCCTTTTCCTTAAAATACTTCATCGATCTGTTTAAAAGATCAATTTTATCGGCTTTGGAAATTTCAAAATCATCATCTATTTTATTAGTAATAAATTCTTTGCATACTCCCAGTGTAGTATTTGTTTTATTGAAGTTATCATTTCTGATTTTCAATTGTAAAAATTCATCCTTCCAATAAGCAGCATCTGTGCGATTGGTTTGATCGATTACAATCACCTTGAAACCCTGATCTTTTTCAGTATTAAATATTAAACATCCTTTGTCAAGTTTGGTAATATTTATGGCATCTTCTTCGTAAGAAAGAGCGAAATCACCATTTTCCGGTTTGACTTTTAAATAACTTTCTTTAGTCTCAGATTTAAATATTCCAATAGCATCAACTAAATCGCCCTCCAATTGAATATCTTTAAATGTAGCAACGTAAAGCTCCCCAGCCTTGATTTTAGGGTGATTTGAGATATTATACAAATGCTTAGTAATTTGTCCGCTGAGCTCATGAAAGCTCGCTTGGTCATCAAATATTTTAGAGCTAAAGTGAAAGAGCTCATTTAAATTCAGATTATCACTTGAATGGGTAAAACGAAAAACTTCATAAGATTTCTCAAACGGCGATAAAAAATACTGCATTAATAATCGCCTTAGCGTTTCATCTTCAATTTGCAGGGTATTATCGGATAAGCTGTAAAATTCGTTTAAGGTCTTGTTTCCTACTCTATGAACTGAAAGTTTAGCTAGTGTGGCATCAAAATAGGTAAGCATATATTTTTATTTCGGATGTGTTATTTAGAATAAAATAATTAGAATGAGGCTTTTATCATTCGATCTTTGCCATACATGTCTTGGCGGAGCTCAGCGTCTTTAAATCCTTTTTTTAGTAATAAACTGACTGTTTCATTCCCAAAATTTTCGTTGATTTCTAGAAATAAGGAACCAGTTTTTTTCAGATTATTTAGTGCAAAATCGGCAATAGCATAATAAAATTTAAGTGGTGATTGATCAGGAACAAACAAAGCATTATGTGGTTCATAATTTAGAACATTTTGATGCATTTTTGATTTTTCAGAATCAGTTACATAGGGAGGGTTGCTAATAATAACGTCATATAACGTGTTCACAAATTCTTTGTTGGTTGGCATTAAGATATCATCCTTAATAAAGTTAAGCGCTGTTTTGTTTAAGTCAGCGTTTAATTTAGCTGTGATTAATGCATCTTCAGAGATATCAATAGCGGAAATATCTGCTAAAGGGATATATTTTTTTATAGAAATTGGTATACACCCACTTCCAGTTCCAATATCAACTATTTTTAATACTTCAGTCTCGCCCTTCATTTCCCGAATAGTAATAAGAGCCCAGTCCACCATTTCTTCAGTTTCCGGTCTTGGAATAAGAACAGAGGGATTAACCTTGAATTTCAAATCGTAAAAATCAGCCTCGCCTAAAATATATTGAAGTGGACTACCATCCTTCAATTGTTCGAGTATTTCCAATAATTTATCTAAATCGCTTTGAGCTATCTCTTCATCTCGCATACTTAGGTATTTCGCTCTTTCGAGCTTACATACAGAGTTTATACTTAACCAGGTGAGGCTTTTAACTTCTTGTGGAGCGTGAATTGACGATAACTTATCAGTAAATTCCTTCTCGAGTTGTATGAAAGTCATGGCACAAAGTAAACCAAATAGCTTGAAAATCCATAATTTCTAATTCTCTATTCTTACAATTAAATTGTCAAATCGACCTATATTTCTGTAATTGATGCTATTTTTGTGATATGACTCAACATGAGTATTTTTTAAAGCGTTGCTTAGAGCTCGCTCGCTTAGGTGCTGGCTCGGTTAGTCCGAATCCTATGGTAGGTTCTGTGATTGTTTGCGATGATAAAATTATTGGTGAAGGTTATCATATGGTCTTTGGTGAGGCGCATGCTGAAGTAAACGCAATTCGGGATGTATTTGAGAAATATGCTGATGCAAAGGAAATGCTCAAAAAATCTACCATTTATGTCAATTTGGAACCTTGTTCACATTTCGGTAAAACACCTCCTTGTGCAGATTTGATCATCTCAAATAAAATCCCTAGAGCTGTAATTGGCTGCCGTGATCCTTTTCCAGCCATCAATGGCAAGGGAATTGAAAAGTTGAGGAATGCAGGCATTGAAGTAATAGAAAATATACTTACTGAGGAATCATATAATCTTAATACACGTTTTTTTACACGGATAAACAAGCAAAGACCCTATATTATCTTAAAATGGGCAGAAACAGCGAATGGATATTTTGCAAGCCTTGACGGATCTCAAAAATGGATAAGTTCTCAAGAGGCTAAGCAATTGGTTCATCGTTGGAGAGCGGAAGAAGATGCTGTTTTAATAGGTAAAAACACAGCATTGTCAGATAACCCGAAATTAAATGTTCGTGAATATACAGGTAGAGATCCAATACGGATTATCATTGACCGAAGATTAGAATTAACACCACACTTAAATATTTTTGATCAATCACAAGAAACAATCATTTTTAATGAGTTTAAAACAGGTATAGAGGGCAAGATAAAGTACTTGGAAATTGAAAATTTTGATTATTTACCCCAATTGATTGCCTATCAACTCTATTTAATGGATGTTCAATCTCTTATTGTGGAAGGTGGAAAAAAAACGCTCGACCTATTTATCAAAGCTGGATTATGGGATGAAGCAAGGGTCTTTGTTTCTCCAAATAATTGGGAGAATGGCTTGGTATCACCTCAACTAAATAAAAGCTTATTTGAAACGCAAAACATTGGTCCGGATATTTTAAAAATTTACCGAAATACAGTCTGATATGATTTATATATTGATTAGTGTTTGTTTTAGTGTTTTTGTATCTGTTCTTTTAAAGTTGGCAAAGCGCTATGAAATAGATAATAAACAGGCTATAGCTTGGAATTACTCTATTGCCGGTTTTTTAACCTGGTTAATATACAGGCCAGAGATTCCAGATTTGAAGCTAAGTATTTT
>NZ_JBIILQ010000245.1:0-4064 GCF_044232565.1 Daejeonella sp.
GATGAAATTACGTTTACTAAAGACGCCAATAATAATATTAATATAGCCGTTAATAATAAGGGCTTAACCTTTATGATTGGTGCTGCTACTAGTTATTATGGTTTTTCAGGTGGAGATGGCAATTATGCACTGAACACTGGCGGGTCTAAAAAACTTGTATTTATGGATGCAAGCTCTGCTAGTACAGCCGCAAATTCGACTAGAATTCAATTCATGGTTCCAGGAAATGGTATTATCAATGCCGGTGTGGGAAGTAATACCTATGAAATATTATCCGTTTCTGCAACAAAAATGAACCTAAGAACTATTGGTGCCGATGGAAATGCTTGGTACCAAAAACTTAAAGTAAAATAATAAATAATGAAATTTTATAAAATTCTGACAAGCTTATTTTTTGTCTATTTCATATTTGCAGGTTGTAAAAAAGCAGGGGCAGATAGCGTGGCAGTACTTTTGCCAGCAAATCTATCTGTCGCTGCTAATGTAAGTGTTGATGGAAGCGGAACTGTTGCATTCACTGCAACAGCTACGAATGCCGTTTCTTATGCTTTCGAATTTGGAAATGGGCAGGTTAAAACTGTGCCTTCAGGAATTACTACCTACCAGTATACCACTATTGGAACTAATACATACACAGTTACGGTTACTGCTACTGGAAGTTCGGGTGCCGTTATTACAAAGTCAGCACAAATAACTGTCAATGTGAAGACTCCCGGTACTGAATTATTGTGGTCTGATGAGTTTAATGTAGATGGCGCTCCAGATCCAATTAAATGGAAGTATGATATCGGCACAGGTTCTGGTGGCTGGGGTAATCAGGAATTACAATATTATACTAACCGGCCAGAAAATGCTGTTGTAATCAATGGAGCCTTAAAAATTACTGCTAAGAAAGAGAATTATAGCGGCATGGCTTTTACTTCGGCACGTTTATTAACTCAAGATAAATTTGTTTTTAAATATGGTAAAATTGAAGTAAAAGCTAAACTTCCGGCAGGTGTTGGCACCTGGCCAGCAGTTTGGATGCTTGGCAATAATATCCAAACAGTTGGATGGCCTACCTGTGGTGAGATTGATATCGTAGAGCATCGTGGAAGTGAGCTTAACAAAATTTTTGGTACACTTCATTATCCTGGTCGTTCGGGTGGTAATCCAAATGGAAGCACAAAGATAATTGCTAATGCAACAACAGAATTTCATATCTATACCGTAGAATGGTACGCTGATGCGATTAAAATTTATGTTGATAATCAGTTATTCCATAGTGTAGCCAACTCTGCCAGTATTCCATTTAACCACGATTTCTTCATCTTAGCGAATGTAGCTATGGGTGGTACCTTTGGTGGTGCTGTTGATCCTAACTTCAGTAGCGCATCTATGGAAATTGACTACATCAGAATTTACAAATAACCAATTCAATAATCCTTAAATAAAGCGCTATTCTTAGCGCTTTATTTATTTTTTTTCTCCTTGTCTCAAATGAAAAATATTAATGCTGTTTTACGGCTTCTGCTAGTTTTTTCTCTACTTCCGATTTTCTCTTCTGCACAATTAGTCTCAAAAAAGACTGAAATCGATAAAAAGGTTGATGAGCTCCTAAAAAAAATGACCCTTGAAGAAAAAGTTGGTCAGATGAATCAGTATAATGGCTTCTGGGAAATAACTGGTCCGGCACCCAAAGAAGGTAATGCTAAATTGAAGTATGAGCACCTAAAACGCGGATTAGTGGGCTCCGTTTTGAACGTAAAAGGTGTTGAAAATGTTAGAAAAATTCAAGAAATTGTAGTAAACGAATCCAGATTAGGTATTCCTTTGCTTTTTGGATTTGATGTTATTCATGGTCATAAAACTTTGTTTCCTATTCCACTTGCCGAATCAGCGAGTTGGGATCTTACGGCGATTGAGAAATCGGCAAGGGTTGCGGCTATTGAGGCTTCTGCTGTAGGTATCAACTGGACTTTCGCACCAATGGTGGATATTTCTAGAGATGCTCGATGGGGTAGAGTAATGGAAGGTGCTGGCGAAGACCCTTATTTGGGCTCTAAGATTGGCGTTGCGCGCGTAAAAGGCTTCCAAGGCGATGATCTATCAAAAAATAATACCATTGCTGCTACGGCCAAGCACATGGCTGGCTATGGCTTTGCAGAAGCAGGTAGAGATTACAACACGGTAGATGTAAGTAACTCCACTCTTTATAATGTTATTCTTCCTCCATTTAAAGCTGCGGTAGAAAATGATGTGAAAACCGTCATGAATTCTTTTAATGTTTTGAACGGAATTCCAGCAACTGCCAATAAATTCCTTCAAAGAGACATCCTGAAATCTAAATGGAACTTTGGTGGCTTCATCGTATCCGATTGGGGCTCGGGCATTGAAATGATTGATCATGGATTCTCTGAAAACCTTGAACATGTTGCTGAACAGTCTGCTAATGCAGGTTCAGATATGGACATGGAATCGTATGCTTACGTTACTCACCTTAAATCTCTAGTTGAGTCGGGTAAAGTGCCGATGGCTGTGATTGATGATGCAGTAAAAAGAATCTTGAAAGTTAAATTTGAACTAGGCCTATTTGATGACCCCTATAGGTATTGTAATCCAGAGAGAGAAAAAACACTCATCTATCACCCTGATCATATCGCAGCCACTTTGGATATGGCTAAGAAATCAATCGTTCTTCTCAAAAATCAAAAACAACTATTGCCACTTTCTAAGAATCAGAAAAATGTGGTACTAATCGGTGCTCTTGCAGACGACAAAAATAGTCCATTGGGTAATTGGCGCGTTGGTTCTGACGATAATACAGCTGTATCAGTCTTAGAAGGGTTAAAAAAATACATCAAGGACATTAACTTTGCCAAAGGTGCAGACTTAGTAACTGGTCCGGTAAGTTTTATAGATGAAGTTAAAATCAATAATTCTGACACGAGTGGTTTTAAAAATGCGATTGATCTAGCCAGAAATGCTGAGCTTGTGATCATGGTTCTTGGTGAGCATGGCTTTCAATCTGGTGAAGGTAGAAGTAGGGCGAACTTAGACCTTCCAGGTGTTCAGCAGCAGTTGCTGGAAGAGGTTTACAAAGTCAATAAAAATGTAGTGCTTGTTTTAATGAATGGCCGACCGCTCATTTTAAATTGGGCGGATGAACATATTCCCGCAATTCTTGAAACTTGGCATTTAGGTACGCAATCTGGTAATGCTATTGCAGAAGTTTTATTTGGCGATTATAATCCGAGTGGTAAATTACCTATGACTTTCCCAAGGCATCTCGGTCAATTACCAATTTATTATAATTATTTAAATACTGGAAGGCCAGGGCCAAAGCCTGAGGTATTTTGGTCGCATTATACAGATGAGGTTAATCAGCCTTTATATCCTTTTGGATATGGCTTAAGTTATACCCAATTTAGCTATGCTGATTTGAAAGTTGATTCAAGCAATCCTTCTCAAATTGTGGTCAGAGCGTCCGTAAAAAATACTGGAAAATATAGCGGTGAAGAAGTTGCACAGCTTTACATTAGAGATAAAATTTCTTCTACAGTAAGGCCTGTAAAAGAATTAAAAGGATTTCAAAAATTTAGTCTTACTCCTGGGCAGTCCAAAGAATTACAATTTATTTTAACAGATAAGGAATTAGGTTTTTATAATGGTGAAGGTAAATTTACTGTCGAAAATGGTGAATTTGAGATTATGGTTGGGACAAATTCGCAGGATTTACTTAAAACTACTTTCACGAAAAAATAAGTATTGGGGCATTAAATCCAATACTTATTAGATTTTTATATCTTGCTGCCCAGATCGCTTAGCGATTTGGATTGTTTTTTATCTCATTATTTAATGATCAGGTGTTTCGCATTTGTTGCGCCGGACTCATATTTTTGGGTTATATCAATCTTAAAGTAGTATAGCTTTTCTAAATAAATGCCTCTCTTTTTTCGAATTTCATGGCCATTCCCTAACAATTTGCTGTTATTGAATTAATATTCAGATAATATGTATTGTTTATTCTTGTATAGGTTAAATAGAACGAATTGAATCAACTATACACCCAATTATCAGAATTT
>NZ_JBIILQ010000246.1:0-4053 GCF_044232565.1 Daejeonella sp.
TAAACTAAAGAGTTCTGGACCGGTAGTTTTAAGGTATCCAGCTCTAAAAAAATCATGATCAAACAGCGATTTCAATAGTTTTTGATTCACTTTTCCACTTGATGCGATCGCTCCATCCTGATCGAAATACTTTCCGGGGTAGTTCAGTTGAACGAACTGATCCATGAGCGTATTTCCCGGTCCAACATCCGAAGAAAAAAATTCGGTTGAATACTCAGAGGGAAGGAATGTGAAATTGGAGATGCCACCAATATTGAGCATGATGCGGTTTTCACCAGGATTCGAGAAAAGCAAATAATCGCCATAAACTGACAGGGGAGCGCCTTCACAACCTGCAGCCACATGCTTTTGTCTAAAATCACTGATGGTAATTATTCCAGTACCCGTGGCAATATGATCGCCATCGCCAATTTGAAGCGTTGCATTAGAATAGGAATCTGCTGCACGCTGATGTTTAGGTGCATGAAAAACGGTTTGTCCGTGACTAGCAATCAAGTCGATTTCCTCAGAAGAAAGACCCCAATCGCTTAAACTTTTAAGTATAAGCTCTGCATAATGACTTCCTATAAAAGCATTTAAAAGAGTAAGCTTCTCAAAATCAACAGTTTTTTTTGCAAAAACAGATTTAAGATCTTCTTTGAACTCGGGAGGGTACGAATCGCTTACAAAATTTAAAACTTTAACGCGAGTCTCTAATCCACTCCCACTAAATTCACATAAAGCAATATCAAGTCCGTCAAATGATGTTCCAGACATCAATCCTATAATTTTCCGGACTGGTTTGTTGGCAATTGCAAAAAGGGAGCTAATATTTGGATTCATAATTCTCTATAAAAATAGAAAATTAATTAAAAGGCCTTAATTAAATATTAAGACTCTAGATAAAGATCAATCAAACCTTCAGGAAGGTCGACTTTAAGGATTCCATTTTCCTCATCGATCTCCACAATAAGATCATCATTTAGGGGAAACATGATCTCTTTAAATTTATAGGAAACAACCGCCACAAACTGCTGTGGATATTCATGAATTTCTATAATCTCACCCAGCTCACCAGCGGTTTCATCATGCACAATAAAACCTTTAAGATCGGTAATCAGGAATTCATCATCCTGCCTCACCGGCTTTAAATTATTGGGTAGGTAAAGCTTTTTCCGGATAAGTGTTTGCGCCTTTTCAATGGTATCAATATCATCGAAATAAAAATTACCGGTCTGGTTATTCTGTAATTTATACGCTGAGATAAAGAAAGGTACCAGCTTGCCATTGATATCGGCAAAAACTGAATCAAGAGGAAGGTCTGCAGGTTCATCATATTCAAAATAAACCTGTACCTCGCCCTTTAAACCCTTGGTTTTAGTGATATAGCCTATATAAAAACAATCCTCAATCTTCATAGCGGTAAAACAGGAACGTCATTGCTGATGTACCTTTTTGAGTTTTCAATAAAGAAAACACATCGGTCAACATCTGCAATGACGTTATTTATTTTAATGATTTAACAGAAACTAGACTGCCTTTTCGTCAGATGGAGCTTCTTCAGTTGCTTCTGCTGCAGGAGCTTCTTCAGCTGCTTCAACTTCTACTACTGGTGCTACCTCTTCAACTACAGGAGCCTCTTCAGCCACTGGTGCTGCTTCTTCAACTACAGGAGCCTCTTCTGCTACTGGCGCAGCTTCTTCAACTTCAGCAGATGCTTCAACTTCAGCAACCGGTGCTGCTTCTTCAGCAGAAACTTCAACTTCAGCAGCTTCTTCAACTTCTGGAGCTTCTTCAACTACGGTTTCCTCAACCTCTGGAGCAGGAGTATTTTTGGCAATAATTGCAGCCGCCATTTCTTCCTTCTTTTTGGCTTCAGCTGTTAAAGTAGCTTTTTTAAGCTCTTCTTTAGATTTAGTAAGAATATCCTTCTTTCCTTCAATCTTACCGGCTTTTCCTTCTAACCACTGAGCAAATTTTGCTTCTGCTTGTTCTTCAGTTAAAGCGCCTTTTTTAACACCACCTTCAAGATGTTTCTTGTATAAAATACCTTTGTATGAAAGTATTGCACGACAAGTATCTGTTGGCTGAGCTCCTTTGTTAACCCAATCCAATGCCTTTTCGAAATTAATTTCAATTGTAGCCGGATTTGTGTTTGGATTATAAGAACCTATTCTTTCGATGAATTTACCATCTCTTGGAGCACGAGCGTCTGCTACCACTACGTGATAAAAAGGTTTTCCCTTTTTACCGAATCTTTGCAATCTGATTTTAGTTGCCATTTTTCAAGTTTTATGTATTCAACATATTCCCGGAGTCTATTCTGCGGGGATGCAAAGATATTAAAAAAATAACATTTAAAAAATGGATTTCACTATTTTTGAGACATGTCTGAAAGAAAACCTCGAATTGCAGTGGATATGGACGAAGTTATTGCTGATCCACTATCCAAATTTATTAGTCTTTATAATCGTGATTATGGTATTCCACTTGATCTTCAAATACTTCCGGGTAATGAAGTCTACCATCATGTGCCTGAAAATATTAAAATGAAAATATGGGATTATATCAATGAAAAGGGCTTTTTTAGAGATCTGCCAGTACTGCCCGACAGTGTGGAAATACTAAAAAAGCTTCAGGAAAAATATGATATTTTTATTGTTTCTGCTGCAATGGAATTCCCGAATTCACTTCAAGATAAGTATGAATGGCTCGAAGAACATTTTCCCTTTATCGGATGGCAAAATATTATCTTTTGCGGTCATAAAATCGTAAATGTTGACATTCTGATTGATGACCGCATCAAAAACTTTGCAGATTTTAATGGCAGAAAGCTACTTTTCTCTTCCCCTCATAACCTGTTATTGACCGGATACGAACGGGTAAATAGTTGGAAAGAGGTGGGGGAGAAATTGTTATAAAAATACATTTCATATCTCCCAAATAATCCATTACATTAGTAGTTTAACAAAACATCCATTTATCATCAAAAAATATAAAAAGCTATGATAGTAGTCACAACAGGCGAATTAGAAGGTAAAAAAGTCGTAAAATACATTGGCATAGTAACCGGTGAGGCAATTATTGGTGCAAACATTGTCAAAGATTTCTTTGCAGGTATCAGAGATATCGTAGGCGGAAGATCCGGATCCTACGAAGAGGGCTTACGCGAAGCAAAAGATATTGCCTTACGCGAAATGCAAGAGCAGGCCACTCGTTTAGGAGCAAATGCCATTCTTGGAGTTGATCTTGATTATGAAACTATAGGCAGCAATGGAAGCATGCTCATGGTTTCTTCTTCAGGTACAGCGGTGATTGTGGAGGATCGAAATTAAGTTTTCGTATCTACTCGAAAAAGCTGGAATATTTGAATCAGATTTAAATCTCTGACTCTACATAATCAATTAAAGAATGAATGACTTTAATATGGATTTCTTGTGCCCTATCAGCGTATTTTGATTGGGGTGCACGAATTTCCACATCGCAAAGACCCGCCATAAGCCCACCATCTTTACCGGTCAGTCCGATCACTTTCATTCCCTTAACTCTAGCAACCTCAATAGCCTTCAATACATTCTCAGAATTTCCGCTGGTGCTGATTGCAAAAAGAACATCGCCCTTTCGTCCGATAGCTTCAACCATTCTCGAAAAAACAAAAGCATAGCCATAATCATTTGCAACGCAACTTAGGTGTGATGGATCTGAAATGGCAATAGCAGGTAATGCTGGGCGATCATTTCTATACCTTCCTGAAAGCTCTTCAGCAAAGTGCATCGCATCACTCATCGAACCGCCATTACCACATGAAATAATTTGTCCGCCTGATTTTATCGCATCCACAAGTATTTTTCCCGCCGATTCAATACTTACAAAGGTATCGGGCGTAGAAATAAAAGCATCAAGAACTTCTCTGGCTTCTGTAAAGTGTTGTTTAATTCTTTCCATTAGGGTTTAATATTTTATAAACAGCTCCATTATTACCTTTGGGACCAACTTCCTGATTTGTAAGAATATACAGCTCTGCGTCATTATCCTCGGCAAAGCCCAGTATTTTTAAATTCGCCGAAGGTTTAT
>NZ_JBIILQ010000051.1:0-13361 GCF_044232565.1 Daejeonella sp.
ATCAAATTTCAGGAAATGCGGCTGTAATAGCTCCAGGCACAGGTTTAGGCGAAGCAGGGATTTATTGGGATGGAAACTATTATCATCCCTTCGCTACCGAAGGTGGGCATGCTGATTTTGCTGCTCGCAATGCGCTCGATTTTGAGCTTTATCTTTATTTACAAAAGCAATTTGGGCATGTAAGTTGGGAGCGATTACTTAGCGGACCTGGAATTATTCAGATTTATCAATTTCTTATTCACGAAGTTAAAAGAGAGGAAAGTCTTTTTATAATGGAGAAGTTTATAAATGGCTACGATGCCTCCATAATTAGTCAGAATGTAAAAAAATGCATGTTATGCAAGGAAACTATGGAGCTTTTTATCCGCTACTTTGCTTATGAATGTGCCAATTTGGTTTTAAAGCATAATGCTACGGGTGGTTTATTTATTGGTGGTGGAATTGCTCCTTCTATTTTAAACCTTCTTAAAGAATATGATTTTAATAGATATTTTTGTCAAAGTGGCCGCTTGAATGATTTAATTGAGCATGTTACGGTTAGGGTGATTCTTAATAGTAAAGCTGCCTTACTTGGGGCTGCTTGGTTTGCAGTAAATCGTCATTAATTCAAATCTTTGGATGTTCGCCACTCTCAAACCTTCCAGTTTTGGAACTTAAAACGATTTTAAATAGAATGAGCTCAATCTTGGTCTCAATGTCATATTCATTAACACTTATGGCATGAAAGGGATGTTGTGCTGGGTCATTCACTAAAGGCATTATTTTATGTATCAAGCCCTGCATGGCTCTTCCGCGTTCTTGTTGATCTGTAATTTCCTCAAATCTGCCCCAGGCAATAACTGTTTGCCATCGAAAAATGGATTGAATTTCTTCAACTTCAAAGCAAACCTCTGGGTTTTTACGCATCATCTCTATCTTTTTACCTAATGCCGAGTGGGAGATAATGCTTGAACCATCATAAATGTAATTGGTGGGAACTAGGTAGGTATTGCCATCCGCATGGCATGCAATTCGGCCAATTACTTGCCTCTTCAATAAATTATCGATTTCTATATCACTTAAATTTCCCAGCATGTTTCCGGATTTTATTTCGTTCAAAATTTTTTCTGTTCTCTATTTTTCAAATTCGAAACATTGCTTATTTCGATTAATGGATTTTGATCTATTTCAAAACGAGTGTTTTATGGGTTTCTTTTTCTTCTAATGCTCGCTCAAGTCGGCTTAAGAAGATTAACTCTGATTTATTTTTAGCAGCAAATGAAGAACTGATAGCAGAGGCGGTTTTCATAATCATTGCCTTAACCCTTTCAGTAAAAAGCTCAGGGTATTTTTCTTTGAAAATCTGCAAACAATGAATAGCTTTCCCTGGATCGGGATGTTTATCGTTCAACCAATCGAATACAATTTCAATTTGATAGGCTGAATCTGTTTCAAACTCATCAAAAGTTTCATCAAAATTTAACCATTCTGCTTTTACTGATTTACGGAGGGCTTCAAGCTCTTCTTTTCTTACCAATTTATCCACTGCAGCAGCAGCATAAAATAGCTTACCCAAGAGCTGGTAAAATCTTAAAATAGTTTTATTCGAATACTTCATCGACCTTATTTTTTGAAAGGTCAAATTGCATTTTTTACCTCAGTTCGTTTATGATGAAAAATGGTGTTTTGTATGATGCTTATCAAGTTTTGCATGGAGAGGGTAAAAACATATGGGATCGGTCTTTAATCTAGTTTTCAACCCTTTTTCAATGTCAATTATCAAAACAAAAGAATTATTTTGATAATCCAGCTTCAGCAACCAATAGAAGTAATCCAAATTTTATCGCTTCATCGCCTTTTTCATTAATCCACCATTCATTCAATGAATGAGAATTGCCACTATTGCCACCACGACCAATGGTAATACTTGGGATTCCTAAAGAAATAGGTATGTTTGAATTTGTGGACCCTGCTCCAATTCTAGCTAAACGATTAAATAATTCATTGGCAGCTGCCACCCTTTGAATAATTGGCAAAGTGTCTTCTTGCACTCCTGATGGTCGTTCACCAATTTTTTCAAAATTTAAACTAAGCTTGGGGCCATTTTTAACGCTTGTGTTGTAGTCGTTTAAGGCCTTGGTCATTTGCTCTTTTAATATTTTTTCGATTCCTATTAATTTCTCAGGACTTAAAGAGCGCATGTCTACTTCAATCCAAGTTTCAAAAGGAATAGAATTAACGGAGGTGCCTCCACCTATGCGTCCCACATTGAACGTAGTTTTTGGACCCGAACTTACAAAATCACTTGCCACAGTACTGAAATAATCAATGGCTTTACCCATCGCATGGTGTGGGTTTGCTAATCCAAATGCACCAAATGAATGCCCTCCAGGGCCATTAAAAGTTACTTTATAACGTAATGAGCCCAGTCCGCTTGTAACAACTCTAGTGATGTCGCCACCATCGATAGCAATGTGTGAATCTATTTTCTTAGCTCCCTGTTTAAAAATATTTTTGATTCCCCTAAGGTCGCCTAAACCTTCTTCACCAACGGTTCCCGCAAATAAAATGTCAGATTCCGTTCTAATAGAAGCCCTATTCATTGATTTTAAAATACTAAGCATCATACTTAGTCCGCGGGTATTATCACCTATCCCTGGTGCATAAAGCGTATCACCTTTCATTTTAACAGTTACATCTGTTTCGATAGGAAAAACAGTATCTAAATGGGCATCAATTAGCACAGTTTTGCCATTTCCTGTACCTTTTCTTAATGCTAAAACATTACCCACTTCGTCAATCCAAATACTATCAATTCCTGCTGTTTCAAGCATTATTTTGAAGTGTTCAGCTCTTTTTTGTTCCTGAAAAGGAGGGGCAGGGATTTGGGTAAGCTCAATAAGTTCTTTTATTCCTGTAGGCTCTAGCTCCTGAATGATTTCGAAAGCTTTTTGTATTTTATCGTTTTTGCTTATTTTCTCAATTTCCTTTTTAAAAGCTGCTTGAACACTAATATTTTTCTCGTTTTGAGCGAATACTATCGTATAAGCGAAGAAAAAGAGTGCGAAAAATGATGATTTTTTCATGAATTAAATTATTAGATAACTATTCAATAAATGTAGTAATTCAAAATTTACTACTACTATCATTTAAAGAATTAACGTAACAAAATTCTTCTTATTCCGATTAAAACAAGAATAAAAAAACTAAAAATTATAAAGAATGGGACAATATATTGAATCAAATTAAATGGAAGCATAACCGCGATAATAAGCAATTGAAAGCCTAATCCATAGATTGAAAGCATGGTCATGAACCATGAAGGGAAAGTTTTAACTTTATAAGCGTCGGGATCTAAAACATGAATAATCTTGTCGAAAAAGCCATAAACTAGGTAGTAAATTGAGAATAAGATAGTTACAGATTGTTGGCTTTCACCTGGCAATGCTCTTGGTGCTTTATATTCGAATATTTTGCTGGTTGTATCACCACCTTCTGATTTATTTCTCAAAATAACGTAATAGTAATTATAAAGTGTTCCCTGTAACTGAACCGCAAAGAATGCTATAAATGCATATAAAAAGCTTGTTTTGGTAACAATAGCAATCGTAGTAAAAATCATAAAATTTAAAATGATATCGAAAATACTATCTAAATATCTACCGGTATAAGATGGAGTTTGATTTATTCTGGCTAATTCACCATCGGCGGCATCAATAATTGATTTTAAGATGATAAAGAATGATGCCCACCAATAAGAACCTTGAATGATGCAATAAATTGCTGTAAGTCCGGATAAGCCAAAGAGTAATGTAACATGAATAGGAGTAATACGGGTGTGGCTTATTTGGTTTGCGAATAATTTCCCTGCCGACCTACCGTAATCGGAAAGGTCAAAGAATTTATCACGAGAATTTAATTTTGACATTGGAAATTAGAAGGTAATGCTTTTGACAATATAGTCGTGATTGCAAATGTATGATTGTTTAAACGTTTACGTATCAATAAATTCAATATCTTGAGCTAAATGTTCTTTTAAATTCCTTAATGTTCGATTTTGGCTAAAAATGATCCTTCGACAAGCATTTTTTTATAACCTCAGTCTACTAATTCCTGGAATCATTAGGGTGGCGTTGATTGCAATGTTTTAAAAATCTTTTATTATGACATAAGTGCGACCTTGCGAGACCTTGAAATTAAAACATAACCTTTATAATTGTCCCAAATTAATATGATATTATAGTAATGGATAAAAATAATACGCTACAAGGTTTAATCAGTGCCGAAGATCAACTTTTGGATTTGATTTCTGATGAGCATATATCTACTTCGTTTGATACTCCTTTGAAGCCAGATGCCTTTAAAATGGATGATGAAACCAAAATTCAATTGATTAGCAATCATTTTTCTCAAATCATGGATATTCTGGGCCTCGATTTGACAGATGACAGCTTGAAAGATACTCCGAAAAGAGTTGCTAAAATGTATGTAAAAGAGATTTTTAGTGGTTTAAATCCAGATCTAAAGCCTTTGCCAACATTATTTGAAAATCAGTACAAATACAATCAAATGCTGGTGGAACGTAATATTTCAGTTTACAGTAATTGTGAGCATCATTTTGTTCCTATTACGGGTAAAGCGCACGTGGCTTATATTAGTAATGGAAAGGTAATCGGACTTTCTAAGCTCAATCGTATTGTTCAATATTATTCTCAAAGACCGCAGGTTCAGGAGAGATTAACTATTCAAATTGCAAATGAAATGAAAGCCGCATTGGGTACTGATGATGTGGCAGTTATCATCGATGCTCACCATCATTGTGTATCTTCAAGAGGTGTTCGTGACATGAATAGTTCAACAGTTACAGCAGAATATTGTGGCAAATTTTTAATGCCTGAAACAAGAAATGAATTCTTAAAACATATTGGATAATGAATTTTCAAGGTAAAAATATTTTAATTGTGGGTGGTAGTTCGGGCGTGGGACTTTCATTGGTGAAATCGCTTGCTGCCAAAGGCGCGCAAGTTTATTCAGCCAGCAGAAGTACTTCCTCCGAATGGCCGTTAGGAGTAATTCATATCCCATTTGATGTTTTAGCCGAAGGTGCATCTGTAGCTGATAGTCTTCCAGAACAATTACACGGTTTAGTTTACTCAGTTGGTAGTATTACACTGAAACCTTTTAGTAGGTTAACTGAGGAAGACTTCATTACAGAATATCGTCTAAATGTGGTTGGTGCTGCAAAAACCATTCAGCAGGCTTATCGCGCATTGAGAGGTGCGAAACCTTCATCAATTGTTTTAATTAGCTCGGTTGCAGCTCGTACGGGGATGAGTTATCATGCGAGTATTGCCTCTGCAAAAAGTGGGGTAGAGGGTTTAGCACTTTCATTAGCAGCAGAATTTGCATCTCAGGAAATCCGCGTAAATGTGGTTGCACCTTCATTAACAGATACTCCAATGGCTGCAAGTCTTTTAAGCACGACCGATAAACGTGAAGCATCCGCAAAGCGCCATCCATTAGGTAGAATTGGAACCCCTGAGGATATTTCCTCCGCAATTTCATTTTTATTGTCGGATGATAGTTCTTGGATTAGCGGACAAGTACTAGGAGTTGATGGTGGCATGAGTACTTTAAAAACGCTATAATTATGAACTTTGATCGGGATCATATCTCAGCAATGGAGAAACGTTTTCGAACGACATTTATTAATAGTTTACCAGGTTATAAATGCCTTCAATTACTAGGTACTATCAGTGAAACGGGGATTACAAACCTGGGCCTATTTAACTCTGTTTTTCATCTTGGAGCTAATCCAGCTTTGTTAGGGATGATATTTAGACCAGATGGTGAAGATCATGATTCATTACAAAACATTATACAAACAGGCCAATACACGCTTAATAATGTATTACCCCAATGGTTTAAACAAGCGCATCAAACAAGTGCAAGATTCCCATCGGGACATTCTGAATTTGAGCCTTGTGGTTTTAACGAATCTTATATAGAAGATTTTAAAGCGCCATTTGTAGCTCAATCGAGTATTCAAATTGGTTTGGAAATGAAAGAATTAATTGATATTTCCATAAATAATACTAAAATGCTAATCGGTGAAATAGTTTCTGTTTCAATGGAGGATGCTATCCTAGAGAGCGATGGCTATGTAGATCATTTAAAAGCAGGTACCGTTACAGTGGCTGGCTTAGATAGCTACTTTACCGCCTCTCATTTGGGTAGGTTGGCCTATGCTAAGTTTGTTTAATTCTAGGCTATAGAAGAAGAAGTTTTGACTAAAAATAAGACTGATGTTTTAATTATTGGAGCTGGTCTTGCCGGACTTAGTGCTGCGCGTGTATTGAAAAGTGCCGGTCGTGATTTTAAGATTCTTGAAGCTTCTGATGCACCAGGAGGTAGGGTAAGAACAGATCACTTGAATGGATTTTTGCTAGACCGGGGTTTTCAAGTCCTTTTAACTGCTTATCCAGAAGCTAAACATTTCCTTGATTATAAAGCTCTTGATTTACAAGCTTTTAGTCCCGGTTCAATTATTCTAAATGATTCAGGTATAGATCAAATTGGCGATCCTCTTCGCGAGATTTCTTCGCTTATCACAACCTTGAAATCTCCAGTAGGTAGCTTTTTTGATAAGATCAAACTTCTCAAACTCAAATTAAAGTTAGCAGGTTCAAGTATAGATGATATATTCTTAAAACCCGAAATTTCGACCCTCAATCATTTGAAAAACTCGGGTTTTAGCGATCGCATAATTTCTAATTTTTTCATTCCTTTCTTAAGTGGAATTTTTCTAGAAAATAAACTGGAAACTTCCTCCCGAATGTTTGAGTTTGTATTTAAAATGTTTAGTGAGGCAGATACAGCTATACCCGCAAAAGGTATGGGCATGATTCCGATGCAGCTAGCTTCCAAACTTTCTCCTGAAGAACTTATTCTCAATGAATCTGTTTTAAGTATTGAAGGGAATGAAGTTTTAACTGTTTCAGGTAATAAATATCAAGCAGACACCATATTACTTGCCACAAGACATGATTCTTTCCCAATGCCTTTTAAAAGTCTGAATAAAGGACAGAAATCAGTTACGTGCCTATATTTTTCAGCTGATCAAGCACCGTATCAACAAAAGTTAATTGCTTTGAATGCAAATCCCACAAAGCTTTTAAATAATGTAGCGGTGATGAGCAATGTCTCTAAAAACTATGCTCCAGAAGGTAAATCATTGATTTCTATTTCAATTATTGAGGATTGTGATGCTTTTAATGCTGCTGAATTGGAGTTAAAAGTTAAGGATGAGCTTAAATTCTGGTACCCTGAATGTGTGGATTGGAAGCATCTTAAAACCTATAAAATTCCATACGCACTTCCTGAAAATAAACATGTTCTAAATGATATAAATCCTTTGTCAATTCGATTAGACGATTCAACCTTTATTTGTGGGGATCATTTATTAAATGGATCAATTAATGCCGCCATGAAAAGTGGTAGGCTTGCAGCAGAGTCAATTTTATCTCTTTGACAATTGATTAGTTTACAAGAAGCATGGTTCTAACTTGTTGTATTGTTTTGTTTTGTAATCTAGCATAATAAACACCTGGACGAAATCCTTCATTTTCAAAAGTGATTTTATGATTTCCTGCGTTCATTTCTGTATCTAAAAGTGTTTTAATTAATTTCCCCTCCGTATTAAATACCTGAATCAAGGTATGTCCACCCAAACTTTCATAAGATATTGTGGTTGATGTTTGGAAAGGGTTTGGATAATTACTAATGAGATTTTTATCTGCGTTTGCGATAATTATATCTGGATTACTAGACATACAAGGCGCTGATTGCTTAATAAGAGGCAGATTCTGAAAGTTTTTTAACATTACATTTTCAAGTGTTGTTTCAGGAACACAGAACCATTGCTGCAATAGAGATGCATAAATGGACCTGAAATCATACTGCATGGGGATGTTGTCTGCAGTGCCGGTGCTTAAATTGATTATCGGACTTGTACCAGTTACATTGTTTTGAGCGTAGTGTCCAAAAACAAATAATGGAGCTGCTGCGCCATGATCGGTTCCTCCACTTGCGTTCGACTTAATACGCCTTCCGAATTCAGAGAAGGTCATGCCAATCACCCTTTTACTTGAATTAAGGAATTCAAGATCATCCATAAAAGCCTTAATTCCTTCTGAAACTTTTTGCATTAGATTTGCATGTGTTCCAGTTTCTGTAGCATTTGAATTAACTTGCTGAGCATGAGTGTCAAACCCTCCTAAGCTTACCATATAGATTCTTGTTTTTAAACCTCCAGCAATTAATCTTGCCACTATCTTTAATTGGTCTGCTAAGGAGTTACCTGTCGGATATCCTGAAAATTGCTTTGTCACTCTTGCTGCGGCTGCTTTGATAACAGTTCCATATTGTTGCGTTTGTTGAGCAATCTGGCGTACATAGGTTAATTCTTTTCCCCCTCTGGTATTTGGAGCAACACCTTGTATCCCATTGATTAGGTTGTAAAAATTTACAGGATCTGAAATTGCCATTCCCATGTTCACCGCAGGGCCCTGCATTGCAGGGGAAACAAATGAACCAATCTGAATAGCCAATGGGTCTGGCATTATTGTGTTTGGATATCCTGTTGGAAAATTGCTAAATTCTTCATGTAAATAGCGGCCAGTCCATCCTGAATTTATCGTTTGGTTTGATTCGGATGCACTAAGCCAGATATCTGTTGCCCTAAAGTGTGAAAAATTGGGCTGTGGGTAACCAACCGACTGTACGATATTAAGCTTTTCGTTATTGAATAGAGTTTGTAGTCCTTTCATGGAAGGATGCAATCCAGTAAAGCTTGTACCATTCAACTTAAGTATCTTATTTTGTGGAATGATAATGTTTGAACGGGCATTACTTAAATTATCGTATTGATCAAATGGGATAACCATATTTAAACCATCGTTTCCACCGTTTAATTGGACTATAACAAGTACATGGTCAGTTTCGGTTGGAGCCTGAGTTAGGGCAGAAACTAATGGAGATTCTGCAAATGCTTTAAAAGTAAAACCATTAATGAGTGCAGGAAATAAAATTCCAGCAGGTGCTGTATTTTTTATGAAATCCCTTCTTTTCATGATAATTGATATTCAGGGAGGTTCATTAGATATTTAAACATTGCCTGCAACCTTGTTAAAACGATTGCTTTATTAGCGGCAATATTCACATTAGACTTATAGGTAATCCATGCACCTGTCCAATAAGAATCTGTTGTTTGTCCGGATAGAAGAATACTTTTGAGAAAAACTTTTACTTCTTGTGATACATCTATTGCATAAATTATTGATATACTATCAGTTATCAGAATGTTTGGGTCGGCTGGGTTTGATAAGCTGTCAACAAAAGAAAGTATGTCAATATTTATCTTTTTCCCATTCCTAGTATAGCCATTTGATATCATTATGTCGCTAAACTGGTTACGTCGAGGTAAAGTGTCTGCATTAATCCAAAGTTCATGATACTGCGGCTCTTGATGGTAGGCAGGCCATCCGGCAACACTTGGCGGGTCTCCAATATTTTGCTGCATATTAGAGGCTTGCGTACGGATATAATCATGCATAAAATAATGATTTGCTAAATCTGTTGATATCGGGAAATTAATAATAAACTCCCTGCTTAGTCCGACACAAAAATCAATTGGACTCTTGATTAAACAGGCCCTATTTACAGGGTCAAAGAAATGTTCGCTGCTAAAAAGTGCTTTTAAGACGGGTTTTATTTCATAATTACTATTCCTGAAAATTGTAGCTAATGGTGCAATTATATTCGCTT
Source organism: Daejeonella sp. (assembly GCF_044232565.1). Lineage (GTDB taxonomy): Bacteria > Bacteroidota > Bacteroidia > Sphingobacteriales > Sphingobacteriaceae > Daejeonella. Next base: position 9,805 of record NZ_JBIILQ010000051.1, read on the forward strand.
CAGTAGCATCGTCAATCTCATAATAAATAAAAAATCGGTATAAACGGCGGCAAATATAAAGCGCTGTTTCAGGTTGTTGAAAGATTATATTGATCAATTCATCTACCTCTGATGCGCCATTTACTCCAGTTTTTCCGGTTATTAAGAAATTATTATAAAATGCTGAAAATTGTTTGTTTCCAGTGTCATGTCTGTTGGGATCAAATGCCGAACTAATGGTTGTAGCATTAACTGTGAAACCTGTTAATACTCTTGCAGCCTGCTTTACATCGTTTTCGGTATAATTTGACTTAGGTCCCTTTCCTAAAGTGAATAATTCTTGTAATTCTCTTGCGTAATTTTCATCAGGAGAGTTTTTGTTATTTAGATAACCGTTCAAATAACGGAGCATTCCCGGATCAGTCGTAATCTCTTTGATTAAGGTTTTGAAATTGCCAAGTGCTAAACCTCTGATTAGTGCATTCTGCTTGTAGGCATATCTTGGATCGTTAATATCTAGGGCTTCTGTGGCAAAATGATTATGCCAAAATAAAACCATTTTTTCATGAATAGAGGTGTTTTGATTTAGCATTAAGCCAATCCACCATGCTTTTAGTGAAGAATTTCTGCGGGAAGTATTATTTCCATCAAGAGTAGCAGTTACCCAAGTTTGGCCTAATGGAACAATTGGATCTGTGTAATTCGCATCGTTATAATTATTTACCGGAGGAGAAGGTTTAGGTTCGGCTGTAAAAAGTATATCTAGTATTTCATCCAAAGTTTTGCCTCTTAACTTTTCAAGGTCTGATTGCTTAGTGCCAAATAGAACTCGTCTTAATAAATGGTTAATATCCCCGTTTCCCAATGGTGGGGAATAAGCAAATAATCTCGTATTGGTACGAAATGCGGTAGACTTTGTTTTTGAGCTAAGGAAACTTCTTCTATCCATTAAGGATTAAAATATTGATATTAACTAACCGAGTTGTAATTTAATTATATCCTCTAAAATAGAGAATATTTATCAAGATGTTATATTTAATTTCATTTTAAAATTATGTGATTATTCTCATTAAATTTTATCTTTAGGATGATTTTCGGGTTTCCCAATATCTTTATTCATCGTTTCTATAAATTCTTTTTGATCTTTTCGATTCCATTTGATTAATAAAAGGAGCAGGATGATTATAAAAATCAAAATGGCAACAATAATTAAATGATCAGTTTTCATGGTCAGACATTTATAAACATGTAAATATTAATTACCAATGTCAATATAAGGTTAATTCAGAATGATTTTTGATACCATGTTGGTTTAATAATTAATTATTGTTTCTTAAGTATCAAATGGTTTATATTTATCTCAGATTTTTTAAAACTTAAATTCAATTTCCTTCTTTTTTCTTTTTGAGAGAATAATATAATATCCAATAAATCTAGATTATGAATTACCTATTTCTTAGTTTTTCTATTGCTTTTAGTGTCTTTGGATACTTTTTTGAACTACTTGAACCTAAAAATAAGGGACAGCAGTCGGGAATAAAAATAAAAGCAACAGAAATATCAATTGTTGCACAAAATCTAAATGTTCCATGGGAAATTGCTTGGGGCCCGGATAATAAAATTTGGATTGCCGAACAGGAGGGTTTAATTAGTAGGGTAGACCCCAATACGGGTAAGAAAGAGGTTTTGCTTAAATTAACAGATGTTTGGAAGTTAAGAACCTCTGGTTTACTTGGAATGGCTCTTCATTCTGAGATGAAGAAATATCCTTATGTTTTTTTGAATTATACCATTGAAAAAGACAAGAAAAAATTCTCGCGATTAGTTCGATATACTTGGCAGAAGGATACCCTTGTTCTCCCTAAAGTTTTAATGGAAATTCCTGCAGCTTTGGGTCATAATGGCTCTCGAATAGTTGTTAATAAGGGTATTGTTTATTGGGCAACTGGAGATGCCTTGAGTCTGGTTGATTCGCAAAACCCGCTAACACCTAATGGGAAAATCCTAAGAATGCATGTAGATGGTTCTATACCAATAGATAATCCAATGAAAGGAAATCCAGTCTGGGCATGGGGCTTTCGTAATATTCAGGGTATGGCATTCTCTGCTAGTGGCCAACTTTATACCTCAGAACACGGTGATACCAATGATGATGAAGTCAATTTGATTTTAAAAAATAGGAATTATGGTTGGCCAACCGTTCAAGGTTTTGCCGAAAATGATGCGGAAAGTGCTTTCAAAAAAGCGAATAATACCGTTGATCCATTATTAGCTTGGACTCCAACTATTGGTCCTGCAGGCCTTGATTTTTATGCTTCAAATAAAATTCCCGAACTAACTAATTCATTGCTTCTTGTTTCCTTAAAGGGTAAAAGTTTAAGATCTCTCAAGCTTGATAAGGAGGGTAAAGTAATCCTTGAAGAACAAGTGTATTTTGAAAATAAATTCGGTAGGGTCCGTGATTTATGCGTTTCTCCTGAAGGGGATATTTATTTAGCTACTAGTAACCGCGACTGGAACCCTGTTGCTGGTTTTCCAGTGTCAGATGATGATAGAATAATTAAAATTTCCAATTTAAGTAAATCAGATCCTCAAAATTTACTTTCTTCCTTGCCTTCTGGTTCAAAGGCTGAGAATCTTTACCTTCAATATTGTGCCTCTTGCCATAAAGAAAATGGGATGGGATTAAAGGGTGTTTTTCCTTCCTTACAGAACTCTCAAGCGGTGGTTTTAAATCCTAAAGACTTAATTAAAAAGGTTTTAATGGGCTCTAAAGGACCTGCTGTGATTAATGGTATTAGCTATGATGCGGCTATGCCTTCATTTGGATTTATGAAGGATGAAGATTTGCTTGATATTTTAACTTACATCCGTTCGATGGGTTCAAGTCATGCCACACCAATTGATATTAAAATGATAAAGCAAGTTCGAGAATCTCTTCATTAATTGTTCAATGGATTCTGTTTTCCGAGTTTCAATATATTGAAAACTCAAATAAAATGGTCGCCTTGTGGTTTAATAAAAGATTTTAATAAAGCTTTACTGAAAAAAATGACAGCAAGCCACATCAAGCTGTTAATTTGACGTGCAAATTCATTTGAATTTAGAAGCAAAATAATCAATCGTTTTGAATGTTTTTCTAGAGGGAATTTGAGTCGAATTTTTGTTAAGGTTAGCGTAATAATTTGATAGAGAGCCTTATTTTAGAAGCTATGGTGTTTTTGTAAATTTATAGATTAACAAAGCAGAATTGATTCGTAATATTTTTAATTTTCAAGCTACGCGATTAATTAGATAAAATTGAATTTGTACATTTAATAAAAAAAAAGAATATGAAGGCTAAGTTATTCACATACATTTTACTTTTAATGGCATTTAGTTCTTCTGCTCAGTCGGAAATGGAGAAATGGGAATATTTGTTCAATGGTAAAGATCTGAGTGCTTGGAAAATTTTAGGTGGTAAAGCCAATTATCATGTGCAGGATGGTGAACTAATTGGTACTACCGTATCGAACACTCCAAATACTTTTCTTGCAACTGAAAAAGAATACGGGGATTTTATCCTAGAAGTCGAATTG
>NZ_JBIILQ010000247.1:0-4049 GCF_044232565.1 Daejeonella sp.
AAAATATTTTTGTTTAAATCAAATTTATAAATTTTGAAAAAGGGTATTAAAATATTGTTGCTTTTTGTTGTTTTGGTGGGCTGTAAAAAATCAAACATCTCAGCTGTTGATTCAAGCCTTATTACCAATGCGCCAATTATAGCCAATCAATTAAAATTAAGCGGGAATGGATTTTCTAATAATGGACTATACCCTAAATTATATACGTGTGACAGTTTAGGGATTTCGCCTGGATTTCAATGGCTTAATGCTCCTGCCACAACTACCAACTATGCTATTACGATGCATACGATACCACCAACAGGTGATAAACATGTATATTTTGTATTGTATAATATACCCGCTACCACAAGTTCTATCCCTAATAATTCAAAATCGATAGGGATATTTGGAATTAATACTGTAGACGGAAAAACTACTTACACGCCTCCTTGTTCTCAGGGGCCGGGGGCAAAAACCTATGTTATAACATTATATGCTTTAAATGGAGAGCCAACAATTACAGTCCCTAACAATCAGGTCACGATGGATATTCTATTAGCTGGGATGAAAAATAAAATTGTTGACAGTGCCGTGATGAGCATCACCTATACCAGACCTTAATTATGAAAAACTTGATTTTTTTAGTACTTGCTTACCTTTTATTACAGAATACACTAGTATTTGCACATTCAGGTGGTCATTATCACAAAGGGGATGACATGGTTTTAAATACCTGGAGGCTTAAGTCGGGCGAGATAGTCAGAGGAAATTTTTCATTTGCAAGAGATAATAAAATTTTTCTTGAACAGGAAGAAGGGCTAATAATACCGGTATCAATAGAAGATTTAAATATTCAAGATCAGAAATTAGCTAATTTTAAAATAAATAAATTTTCAGCTGTTAATACTATTAGAATTGACAATAATCACAATTATTATAATGATTTAAATAAATATATTCTGTTATCAATACTGTTGATTTCAATCCTGGTATTAATAACACTTAAAAAGCCTATGTTTCAGAATTATGCCTTAAATCCTACAATGAGGCTAGGGTCTATAGGGTTTTTATTCTTGTTTTCTGTTTTTATTGCATGTAAAAAATCTTCCACTTCCATCTCTAATTCATCAGATAACCCAGTTGAAATAGTAATTCCTAAAACAAATACTTTATTTATTGATTCAGCTTTTTCAGCATTTAAACCTTCAATTAGTACAAATTGGGATAACACTTATTTTTATGTTTCATCCAATGGAATACCAAATCATAAAATGATGATTGGGATTACAAATTGGCAACAACAAGTTCCAATCACACAACCTTATAATGGCACAAATAGTTGGGCTATCCCATTACAACCAGTGTACGCATCTGTTCCTTTAAGTACAAAGACAAATTTAATGAAAGGTGCAGTGGCCGTTGCTGTAAATGGAATACCCATTTTTAATGCATTAAATAATAGAGGTGAAGACTCCTATAAAATCGGAGAATTAGACACTTGGGGTGGACATTGTGGCAAGGCAGATGATTATCATTACCATGCTGCACCACTGCATTTATCAACAATAAATGGACTAAAACCTATTGCATTTGCAGTAGATGGATTTCCAGTATATGGAGTAAAAGAACCTGATGGAAGTACTATGATTGAACTTGATTCTGGTCATGGTCATACTGGCAAAAATGGAATTTATCACTACCATGGTACAATTGATTATCCGTATGTTATTGGGGCTTTAAAGGGAAAGGTTACACTTGATCCAGCTACTATCGCCCCTGAAAATCAGGTTATTCCGCAAGCGTTCACGAAACCAGTTCGCCCAGCTACTATTCCATTAAATGGTGCAGCTATAACAGATTTTACTGCTTTAGGTACTAATAGTTATTTACTTACGTATAAAATTGGAAGTAAAAATGGTTCTGTAAAATACAGTTGGGACTCGAATAATAAGTATACCTATATATTAACCGATATTGAAGGAAATGCAACAACCTCAAGCTATCAGCGATAATTTAAAATTTAGCTTTATTGATGCGTTCCCATTTTTTGTTTGATTGCCTTATGATCTTGATTTGCAATACTGAATTCGGATAAGTAAAAAAATGTAGTCGTTTATGATCGATTTAATTATCTCAATAATTATAAACATCCAATGTATGATAGCGCAAAACCTAACGTAAGATTTAACTCTATTTAGTAATTAATAAAATTAAATCCAGAAAAAAATAAAGAAGAAAAAGATGTTTTATAGCTGGTTCAGACCCTCCCGACCAACAGTCGTGAGGGTTAAGGTTCGAACCCTTATCTCCCACGGAAGAAAGCCCTTCAGATTTAGTTCTGAGGGGTTTTGTGTTTTAAGAAAAATGTGTTTTGTACAAATCATTTATTCTAAAAACAGAAATCGATTCAACGTCCAATTTTTTTACAGAATAATTTATTTATTAGTGTTGATTTCCGAAAATCTGTAATCGAGGCTGAAGACTCTTTTTTATTGGAAATTCCGTAGAGACGCTGCGCTTAATTCTACGGACAGAGGCGTTAAGATTTTTAGACGTTTTTTTGCAAATAGTTTGCAAATTTTATGTAGTAGCAAGGCAAATCATGACCCTAATTTCATCCTATTATAGTGAAAGTAAAACTCCCCCCCCCTAAATCTCCATTTTATAATATTTTGGTTAAATCTTGCTACTTTAGCGATATAAATTAATTCGAAGTTTGAGCAGTAGCAAATCGCCAAATCACAAATACCTAAACCATTATCCCTAAACGTATCAAATCAAGCTATTACCCCCAAAATAAACATGAAAAAATTATACCTAATACTGTTACTACTTTTATTCAGTATTTGTTCTTTTGCCCAGAGTCGCTATGTATCAGCAACCACAAAAAAGATTGTTTTTGCGCGTGATGGAGGTGCATGCCGTTGCTGTGGAAGTTCCTTAAACTTAGAATATGACCATATTACCCCATTTTCTTGCGGTGGACTTAATGACCCTTCTAATATCCAATTGCTTTGTCAAAAATGTAATCGAAGTAAATCAAATAGTTGTACTTGTAAAATACATAATCGGATAGTCGGCGTTAATTGTTGTGATGGAAGCGTAACTAGAACTGGATCATCATCTGCATCAACAAGTAGGAAATCTTCAAGCACTTCCTCACAATGCACTGGAACAACTCAAAAAGGTGCGAGATGTAGAAATACAACAAGTAATTCTAACGGCCGATGTTATTTACACAAATAATTTATAAACCTTTAAAAAAAAATAGATATGGATTTATTGTTTGCAATAGACATTGATAAAGAAGAAATCATCGTTTCAGAATCTCCTAAAGGGACTAATCGTATTGATTTTATTGAACGTATAAAAAGGCAAGATAATGAGATGCTATACCATGCTGTGCTAACTTTAACAAGCATTTCCCAATCTCCTAATTTTGATGTCAAGACTTTTAAAGCAATGGATAAAGTTTGCCAAATGCTCTACAACAGCCACAAAGGAAATTAATTACCCATTATATAAAGAGCCTACTGAGTTTATAAAAGTCTAGGTCAGCACCTGGCACTTCGATAAACAACCTGTTCAGTCAAATGAAGCCATTCATCTCTATCAGAATTTGTGCTGATTTTAATTTTATTTCCCAGATTAGCCCTTATCAAAAAGGAATTCAAACATAAAAAATAGGACTATTCATGAGATACTGTAAGCTTCTCTATAATTAAGACAATTACATGTTCCATTTAATTGAAAACCATAAAAGCCATTGGAATCATCAAAGAAGGCACCATTGTATATGTGGAAGCCGCGGCTCAACATAAAGAGCATAAGATTATGTACAGGGTGTTAAATCAGCGGGTTCTTTATTAATACTACCAGCTGGTAATTCTTTAGATCAATCAATAATTATAATCAATAAACGAGTGAAAAAGCACTTCGTTTATTTTTTATGGGTAATATTTTCATGTCTGCACATAAACGAATTTCTAATTTATTAGTTCAAAATCATCTAAAAATACTTCCGAGTATTCTTTTTGATTCCTTGACTTATTGGCTTTATAACTGTT
>NZ_JBIILQ010000248.1:0-4048 GCF_044232565.1 Daejeonella sp.
TCCCAAGTTCTTCAAACTGAACATTTTTAATGGTAATTTCAGATTCAGTCATGGCAGCAAGTCCGATGAAGGATCCAATTTCAATCATATCTGGTAATAAACGATGTTCTGTGCCACTAAGTTTAGTAACGCCTTCAATTTTAAGAAGGTTTGAACCTACGCCCGTAATTTTAGCACCCATCCGATTGAGCATTTTGCACAATTGCTGAAGATAGGGCTCGCATGCAGCATTATAAATGGTAGTAATTCCTTTAGCTAAAACTGCAGCCATTACCACGTTTGCGGTACCTGTTACTGATGCTTCATCCAAAAGAATATAAGCACCTTGTAAATTACTCGCATCTACGTTAAAGAAATTATTTTTTTTATCGTAAATAAATTTTGCGCCTAGTTTCTCGAAACCTAAAAAGTGAGTATCTAACCTCCTGCGACCAATTTTATCGCCTCCAGGTTTCGGAATAGCGGCTTTTCCAAATCGGGCTAAAAGCGGACCGACAATCATGATTGATCCTCTTAAGCTGCCACCTTTTGATTTGAAGGATTCCGATTTAAAAAAATCAAGATTAATATTGTTTGCCTCAAAAGTATAGGTGTCTTTGCTTAAACGTTCTACTTTTACCCCTAAATCACCTACGAGTTCGATTAGTTTATTAACATCTTTTATGTCGGGTATATTGCTAATCGTGATTTTTTCTTCAGTAAGAAGTACTGCTGAAATAATTTGTAATGCTTCGTTTTTTGCTCCTTGAGGAATTATTTCACCCTTAAGGGGTTTACCACCAACAATTTCAAATGCGTTCATCTGTACTGATATGTTTTTAATAATAGATTTTTAATTGGAAAGCGCTAAATTACAAAAACTAGTTTTTGTTCCTTAAATAAAATAAAATTCTCTGCTTAATTATTCAAGATTATGCAATTTGAAATTTTAGTATCGTTTACCACTTGGATTATTTGGTCGCGGACGATTAGAACTTGGGTTATTGCGATTTGTATTTTGCCGTCCTTTATTTTGGTTAGAATTCCTTTGTCTACTAGGTGAAACAACCTGTCTAACTTCAACACGTTGAAGGTTTACGTTTTCCTCAAGTTGCAAGGCACCATTAGACATTTCACGTAAATCTTTGATGATGGTTTCATCGGCCACGCTATCCTTGTTCCAAGTTACGTAGGCCATTTTCATGAAATTAGCGATCGACTGAACCATAGCTTGTTTTCTTTCAGGTTCTTCAATGGCTTTGGCTCTACTAATCATTAATTCAACAGTTTTTCCGTAATGCTTATATTTTATCCTTTGTTGAGGATAGGATAGAGGCGCAGGTTTAAATCTGATTGCATCTTCAGAAGGTTTTGGATAGGGTGAATCTACATCAATCTTAAAATCAGAAATGATGTGTAAATGATCCCATAATTTATGTTTGAAGTCGGCCACATCCCTAAGGTGTGGGTTTAAAAAACCCATCAAATCAATCACTACCTGAGCATAACGATTCCGCTCATCTTTGGTAGGTAATTCGACAATATATTTCACCATATTTTGAACATTACGTCCATATTCGGCTAATATTAATTTTTTCCGGGTGGTATTATAATCGAATGTCATTGTAATTTTTTTATTTCGCAGAATAAATATGCGGTTTAAACGCGTTAATGCGTGGTTTTGCTTTTATTTTATAATTTTCAATTTAGCAAATTTTAATAATAATTGCTTCTGTCCTAAATCTTTAAAGAAAATTGTTGCTTTTATGTCGGGTTTATTGCCTTCAATGTTGATTACTTTCCCAAATCCGAAGCGCTCATGCTCCACTTCCATGCCAACTTGAAGTCCAGAAGTATCCGACGGACTAAAGCCTTCACTTGGTACATGTGCCTTTGGTAAAATGGAGCTTGTTCTTGGTATTGATGCTGGCTTAGGCTTGCTAAACATTTCTTTTTGCTGCCATGGTGATCGATCTTCATCGCCATAAGGATTATCTGATTTCTTCTGTTGCGGCTTGAAGTCAAGCTCGATAAAACTGGCATCAATCTCTTCAATAAAACGACTTGGTTCGCAACTCGTTAATGTTCCCCAGCGGTAGCGTGATGTTGCGTAGGAAAGATTAAGTTTTTTACCTGCACGTGTAATGGCCACATAAAATAATCGACGCTCCTCCTCCAGATCGGTTCTTGAACTCAACGACATTTGTGATGGGAAAAGGTTTTCTTCTAGGCCCACAACAAAAACATTGTCGAACTCCAATCCCTTTGCCGAATGGATGGTCATCAAGGAAACAGTATCAGCATCTGGGTTTTTATCGTTATCATCATTAGTTAGTAGAGCAATATCTTGCATAAAAATATCGAGACTACGGTCTTCAATATCTTCACGCTCACTAAATTCTTTGATACCATTTAGCAATTCCTGAATATTTTCATACCTGCTTAAACCTTCCACGGATTTATCTGAATAGAGCTCCTTCAAAATAGTAGAATGTTGCGCAATATGTAAGGCAGTATCATAGGCAGAATGAGTTTTCGTCATTACCTGGAAGCTTTGAATCAAAACTGCAAAATTGGCTACAGCACTTGAACTGCGCGAATCCAAATAGCTATGGGCATTGCAAATTACCTCCCAGATGCTTATATTATGTTGGTCTGCGGCAATCATGATTCGTTCAACGCTCGTATCTCCAATTCCACGACGAGGATAGTTGATGATTCGTTTTATAGCTTCTTCATCATTCGGGTTAAAAGTTACGCGGAAGTAAGCAATAAGATCTTTGATCTCTTTCCTTTGGTAAAAGGATAATCCGCCGTAAATTTTATAAGGCACATTTAACTTCCTAAGCGCCTCTTCCATCGCTCTTGATTGTGCATTTGTACGATATAAAATAGCAAAATCATGGTATTTTGAACCTTTCACAGCTTGCTCTTGGGCAATTGCTTCCGCTACTATTTTGCCTTCTTCATTATCACTAAAAGCACGGCTCACTTTTATTTTATCACCTACTTCATTATCTGAAAATACAGATTTTTTAAGCTGATTTTTATTGTTGGCGATGATGCTGTTCGCCACTTTGACGATATTTTGAGTGGAGCGGTAATTTTGCTCCAATTTAAATACTTTTAAGTCGGGATAGTCTTTCTCAAAATTGAGAATATTCTGAATATTAGCTCCACGGAAAGCATAAATACTTTGCGCATCATCACCAACAACACAAATATTTTCATTATTGGCGGCAAGCTTTTTTACAATCAGGTACTGCGAATAATTGGTATCCTGATACTCATCCACCATCAAATACTTGAATTTATTTTGGTATTTATATAAAACTTCAGGATGTTCCTTTAAAAGCACATTAGTTTTGTAAAGTAGGTCGTCGAAATCCATTGCGCCGGCTTTAAAGCACCTTTGAGCGTATGTTTGGTAGATTTCACCAATGCTTCCACGTCCCGTTGAGAAATCTTCGGCTTGGATTTGAGTATTTTGTAAATAGGCAGCGGGCGATACTAAATTATTTTTGGAAGATGAAATACGGTTGTAAACGAAGTTTACATTGTACAATTTTTCATCTAATTGTTTCTCCTTTACAATTGCTCTTAGCAAGCTTTTGCTATCGTCTGTATCATAAATGGTGAAATTACTTGGATAGCCAATTTTTTCTGATTCTACTCGAAGGAGTTTTGCAAAAACAGAGTGGAATGTTCCCATCCATAGATTTTTAGCTTCAGCACCAACAACTTTCAGAATACGTTCTCGCATCTCTTTAGCAGCCTTGTTGGTGAAAGTTAAAACGAGTATATTGAAAGGATCAACCCCCTTTTTAATTAAATGGGCAACGCGGTAGGTAATTACACGCGTTTTTCCTGATCCTGCTCCGGCAACTATCATCACTGCTCCCTCGGTCTGCTCTACCGCCGCCCGTTGCGAAGGGTTTAATCCATCTAAATAATCCAAAATTTATTCCTGTTTTTAATCTGCTAAATTAACAAAGAGATTTGAGATTTAGGCTTAGGGTGTTTAAGAATTTATCCACGATAAAATTCCATTTTATTTTAGCTTTTCCTC
>NZ_JBIILQ010000052.1:0-13345 GCF_044232565.1 Daejeonella sp.
GATACGGCAATTTATGGCCTTATCCCCTTCGGTTAAAACGCCATACCAGCTCCCTGTTGATTTTATTACTAATCCCTTCATTTGCAATGCAAAGATAAGGGCTAGATTATGGTTTTTGCAATTAAGCGACTGATTAATTCCTATTATTTTAATAATACAAACTTTAATAAATTGCTTTAATTAGCTTGTAAACTTAAAATTCAGTATCTAATATTAGAAAGCACATGGATTACATGTCTTATTATTTAATGACGATTAGCCATGATTTTTATTGTGAATACTAAATGTGGAATTTATTGTTTGCCCTATCTTACATAAAGTTTATTTCGTACTATCTCTAACTATTAAAGAACTTTTGATGATGACTTTATTAGTTAAGTCGTCTAAATGTTTTTTCTCAATCAATCTTATTAAAATTGATGCTGCTTCCCGTCCGATTTCAAATGCAGGCTGCGAGATAGTTGTAAGAGATGGATATAGTAAGGCGGCTATATTTAAATTAGAATAACTTAAAACTTTAAGATCATTAGGGATTTGTACATTTAATTCATGGCAAACATGGTAAGTTGCTATTGCAAGTTTCTCTACAGAGGCAAAAATTGCATCTGGTCGATCTTTTGAATTCATGAGTTTACGTATTATTGCCAAATTCTCATCATTATTGTCAGAGCATTCGATAATATTTCCTGCATCAAATTTTTCTGTAGTTTTTTCAAGAGCATTGATATAACCATTAATGCGTTTTTTCATTATTGATAAATGCTTTGAAGTAGATAAAAAAACGATCCTTTTACATTGGGCATCAATTAGATGCTGCGTAGCATTATAGCTACTTTCGTAATTATCGGTGGTTACGGTAGGGAAATCCAGATTTTCATCAACTCTATCAAAAAATACTAAAGGGATATTATTGTCTCTAAATTCAGCTAGGTGTGCGTGATTGCTTACCTCACTGCAAATGGACATTAAAACACCATCTACCCGCCCACTCCTAAGGTGTTTGATGGTAGAAATTTCATTTATTAAATTTTCATGTGTTAGATATGTTAAAATATCATAAGCCTTTTCTTGGGCAATACTTTGAATGCCATCAATAGCTAATGAAAAAAAGTTGTTGCAGATTTCAGGAATCACAACAGCGATGGTTTTACTATTTTTTTTTCTTAGACTACTCGCAAATGGATTCGGCTGATAATTCAGTCGCTCTGCAAGTTCTTTAACTTTCTTTTTTGTTTCAGAACCAATTTCATAGCTATCCCCTAAAGCTTTAGACACTGTAGAAATAGATAGTTTTAACTCTTCTGCTAATGTTTTTAGGTTCGTCTTTTTCATGGTTTTAATTACTAAGATATACCTTTTAATTGAATCAAATTAGAATACTTTTTTGGTTTAGACGAAATCGTTTTCGCATATTGTCATCTTAAAATATTAAAAAAAGGTAGAGATTTAGGTTAAAATTTAATTCTAATATATTGTTTTTTCATGCTTAAATATATTCTTAAAGCGGAGTCTTTTGCTGACAAAACAGCAATAATCTTCAATAAACAAAGCTATAGTTATACCGAATTATCAAGGGTCTCAAAATACGTATCAGCTAATTTGCTTGAAGAAAAGAATGATTTATCTGAAGACAGAGTAGCTTTTATGGTAAATCCCGGTTTTGATTATGTTGCTACCCAATGGGGTATTTGGCAAGCGGGGGGAGTTGCCGTACCACTGTGTGTAGGCCATCCTTTAAATTCATTAGAATATGTGATCAAAGATTCGGGAGCTAAAATAATAATTGCTGATGAATGTTATCTGGAGTTATTACAACAATTAGCTCAAGACGAAGGCATTTTACTTTATTCAACATCATCGATTCAGCAAATCAAAAAATTAAAATTGCCGCAATTAGATAATTCACGAAAGGCAATGATTTTATACACAAGTGGTACTACAAATCTGCCGAAGGGTGTAGTTAGCACATTTTCGAACTTAGAGGCGCAAGTAGATACCTTATTGGAGGCTTGGGAATGGCAAGATTCTGATCATGTTTTGTGTTTACTTCCTCTGCATCATGTGCATGGAATAGTTAATGTAGTTTGTTGTTCCTTGGCCGCTGGAGCTACCTGTCAATTTCTAGATAAATTTTCGCCAGAAGCAATTTTTAACATATTTAAACAGCAAGAAGTAAATGTTTTTATGGCTGTTCCTACTATTTATTTCAAGTTAATTGCTTTTTGGGATACTTTAAGTCCATCGGAACAAGAATCCATTAGATCCTATTTTGAATATTTCAGACTTATGGTTTCTGGTTCAGCAGCTTTACCAGTAACAGTTATGGATCGATGGGAAATAATTTCAGGGCATACTTTGCTGGAGCGATATGGGATGACTGAGATAGGGATGGCGATAAGTAATTCATACCGTGGTGAACGATTGGCTGGTTTTGTAGGAAAAGCTCTGCCTGGCGTAGAGGTAAGATTGGCTTCTGATGATGATCATGTAGTTACGGGTGAACCTGGAGAGATCCAAATCAAAGGAGCTAATGTATTTGTTGAGTATTGGCAGCGGCCAGATGAAACTATAAAATCTTTTACAGCTGACGGTTGGTTTAAAACTGGTGATATTGCCATTTTGGAGAATGATAATTATAAAATATTGGGCCGGAATTCTACCGATATTATTAAATCGGGTGGTTACAAAATATCAGCACTTGAAATTGAGGAAGTATTACGTACTCATCCTGCAATAGCTGATTGTGCAGTAATGGGTATCGAAGACCAGGAATGGGGAGAATTAGTAGTTGCGGCATTAGAAGCAAAATCAAACACGGATATAAAAGAAATCAATACTTGGATTAGAGATAGAATGGCTTCTTACAAAACACCAAAGCGTTATATTATTGTATCGGAATTGCCTAGAAATACAATGGGTAAGGTTATAAAAAGTGATGTTAAAACTTTATTTTAACTTAAAATTTAAACTGTATGAAAATTTATGGAGTAGCTTTATTGGGAGTTTGTTTCTTATTGGGCCAATTGCTTGGAGAATATATTGGCGAATTGATTAATATGGATGGGAATGTGGGGGGCGTTGGCTTTGCGATGATTCTCTTTATTTTCTTACAAGAATGGATGAAGAAACGTAAACTTGTTGATAAAGAATCAGAAAAGGGTGTTTTATTTTGGAGCGCCATGTATATTCCAGTGGTTGTTGCAATGTCTGCCACTCAGCATGTTAAAGCTGCTCTAACTGGTGGTTGGGTTGCGATTGCGGTTGGTATTATTGGAACGCTCGTTAGTTTCACCTTAATTCCTCTAATTGCACGTTTAGGTAAACCTAAGCCTATTTTAAAGGATGATTTAAATATTTAATTGTTTTAGAGATGGAATTGTTTAGTAGTATTTTGGAGAAAAACAATTTAATTTTTGCTTTCTTTTTTGTTGGAGGCCTGATTTTTATTTCTTTTTGGCTGTCAAAAAAATTAACAAATAATAGAATACCTGGATCGGCATTAGCTATCACTATTGGGCTTTTTTTGGCCTATTTTGGTGGTAAAAGGGGTATTGCTGATATTCCAATGTTTTCGGGAATGGCTATACTTGGTGGGTCAATGTTCAGAGATTTTTCAATTGTTGCCACAGCTATGGGTGTAAGTTTTTCAGAAATTAAGAGGTCGGGTTTAGTTGGAATTTTTTCTTTGTTTATTGGCATTATTGTATCTTTCTTAGTAGGAGGTAGCATAGCTTATGTAATGGGTTATACAGATGCTAAAAGTTTTGCAACAATTGGTGCTGGTGCGTGTACATTTATTGTTGGACCAGTAACTGGATCAGCTGTCGGTGCAAGCTCAGATGTTATCGCAATAAGTATTACAGTTGGAGTTATTAAATCAATTTTAGTTACTATACTTACTCCTGTTATTGCAAATAAAATTAGCCTAAATAATCCCTATACAGCAATGATATACGGGGGCATTTTGGGTACTACAAGTGGTGTAGCTGCAGGCTTAGCTGCAACTGATGAAAAGCTAGTGCCTTATGGGGCTTTAACAGCCACATTTTACACTGGTTTAGCTTGTTTACTTTGCCCTTCAATTTTATATTTTATTATAGATTTTTTAATATAATTTCATGAATTTACGTCACTATTTACCTCTAATTGCAATTTCAGCATTGGTTTTATGCCTAAATGTTAATTGTTCTCCACTCTATAGATATCGTAATAGCACGAGTACTCCAAAATGGGCGAATGATATTGCTAATTTTGAAAAAGTCAACAAAGAGCAAAAATATCCTGATGATGCTATTTTATTTACAGGTAGTTCAAGTATTAGAAAATGGACGACAATTGAGGAAGATATGAAGCCTTATTCGGTAATTTCGAGGGGCTTTGGGGGTTCTAAGATTGAAGATCTGGCCTATTATTTAGAGCGAATAGTTTATCCACATCGATTTAAAGCTATTGTTATTTTTAGTGGGACAAACAATCTTACGGGTAAAAAAAACGACTCTAAACCTCAAGATGTTTTGGAAATGGCCCAATTCATTAAACGCAAAATCAGGGCCAAATATGCTAATACTCCTGTATTTTGGATTGCTATTACACCAACAAATGCGCGTATTAATGCTTGGGATAATGTGCAGGAAGCTAATCGCTTAGTGAAAAATATGTGTGAGCGTACTTCTAATTTCCATTTTATAGAAACAAAAGATTATTATTTGGGTGCAGATGGCAAGCCCATTAAAGACTTGTTTGTAAAAGATCAAATTCATTTGAACGAGGAGGGTTATGCTATTTGGACAAAGATTATAAGAAAGGAGTTAGACACTCATTTAAAATAAATGTTTAACTCATTCTTTGATAACATGTTTTTTATTGTTGTACTAGGCTAGGTTTAATCTTTCCACTTTTAACATCATTCGGCTATTGAGCCATTGAATTCGCAAATAGTTAAATAGTGCTGAATATTTTGGCGCTACTCAATAAGCTTTTTATTATTGTCTGTAAGTTCAGGTCATGCCAGCCTATTTTTATTTTAACTTGAAGGCTTATAATTTATGCACTAGTTTTAGTGATGTTTTCTAATTTACCTCTATCTCTTTCTAAGTATTTCTGAAAATATTGATATTTTTTGCTAACTATTATTAAGTAAAAAATACCAATAAAACTATTAGATAAAATATGGTTGGTTCTCTTTAAATAATAGGAGAGAATTAAAATTTACTAAAAAGGCAGCTAGATACATTATGTAGTTCTGAAAAAAGGTGGAAACAGCTATTGCCACAGTTTTTTTCAACAAATCAATATATTTTATACTATTTGCTCAAAAAACGTTTTCGTAGATTTTTCTTAATTATTACTCAATAAAAGTGTCCAAAGTTCTACAGACAGAAAAATTTAGATAGTTTTATTAATTATAATTTATTGTGGTTAAATATGTTAGCTATAAGTTGGGCAATTAAAATGTCCAATTCACAAAATTATATTTCTAATTTTTTAATAAAAACATTTTTAATAGGTATTTAAAAGACAAATTGAATAATGAAAAAAACTTTTAAAAAACGCGTATTACCCTTAATAATTCTGCTTGTATTTGGTGGTATTAGTCCGCTTTTCTCGCAAATTATCAAAGTAAGTGGGGTGGTAAAAGATGCGAGTGGCGAAACGCTGCCAGGTGTTAATGTTAAAGTCAAAGGCAACACTAAAGTTGTCATTACTGATATAAATGGGAAATACCAGATAGATGTACCTGATGTGCAATCGGTTTTGGTATTTACTTATATCGGTTATCTGAGCCAGGAACGAGTTGTAGGTAAAAATACAATCATGTCTGTCACTTTATCTGTTGAATCAAAAAGCCTTGGTGAAGTGGTAGTTATTGGATATGGTGAGGTTGCTCGTAGAGACTTAACAGGTTCAGTTGCATCAGTTAAAATGAATGAATTGCAGAAGGCACCAGTTAGATCATTTGAAGAAGCTCTAGGTGGGCGTTTAGCCGGTGTAAATGTGACTTCATCTGATGGTCAGCCTGGATCAGCCATTAATATTGTTATTCGAGGGAATAATTCAGTTACTCAAGATAACTCCCCTTTGTATGTTATAGATGGTTTTCCTATTGAGGGACCAGAAAATAACAGCTTAGATCCAAATGATATTGAGTCGATTGAAGTCTTGAAAGATGCATCTGCTACCGCAATTTATGGTTCTCGTGGTGCAAATGGTGTAATTTTAATTACTACTAAAAGAGGTAAGGAAGGTAAAACAGTAATTTCATACAAAGGGTCATATGGCACTCAAGAAATATTGCAACGTATGGAAGTGTTAGGTGCTTATGATTATATCAATTATCAGATTGCCAGAAATGGAACGGCTGCTGGTAATATTTATATCGGGCCTGCAACTCCCCAAAATGGCTGGACAAGCAATCGTACGTTAGATTATTATAAAGATGTCGAAGGAATTGATTGGCAAGATAAAATTTTTAGAAATAGTCCAATGGCTACCCATTCACTTTCAATAAGTGGTGGTACTTCCGATACAAAATATTCCATTTCAGGATCAATGCTAAAACAGGATGGAGTAATTATTAATTCGGGTTATGATCGTAAACAAGGAAAGTTTACAATTGATCAAAATGTTAATCAGAACTTAAAAGTTGGTATAACAACCAATTATAGTATGCTTAAAGGTTTTGGAACTATACCATCTGAATTGAACGGTTCTGATAATCGGACTAGCTTGCTAAACAGTGCTTGGGGATATCGTCCTATAACACAGGGTAATTTAGCAGATCTTGAAGAAGAAGACACGGATGAATTGTTTGATCCTACATCGGCCAATGGATTGTTTAATCCAGTTACTTCGGCTGTAAATCAGCTTAGAAACCGTAAGAACACGGTATTGACATCCAACGCTTTTATGGAGTATAAGTTTTGGAAAGATTTTAAACTGAAAATTACTGGAGGCTTTACTCAACAAACCAACAGAAATGAAAATTTTAATAATTCTCAAACCCGTTCGGCAAGTCCCAATACTGTTTCTGGAAGAATTAATGGTGTAAATGGATCAATTGACGTAATTGAACGTAATAGCTATCTTAATGAAAACACATTAAATTATTCAAAGCAATTTAATAAAAATCATAAGCTAGATGTGCTTGCAGGTTTCACCATACAAGGTTCTAAATTCAATTCTACAGGTATAAGTGCAACCTTTATACCTAATGAAAGCTTGGGCTTAAGTGGTATAGATGAGGGGATACCAGGTTTCATGGGCGCCGCACTTTCTGAAAATAAATTGGCTTCATTTTTAGGTCGTGTTAATTATAATTTTAAATCTAAATATCTATTTACCGCCTCTGTAAGATCAGACGGTTCATCTAAATTTGCTGCAGAAAACCGTTGGAGCTATTTTCCAACAGGAGCTTTTGCGTGGCAGCTAGGTAATGAGCCATTTATGAAAAACCTTAGGTTTATTTCAGAGGCTAAACTGCGCACAAGTTTTGGTGTTACTGGTAATAACCGAGTATCTGATTTCGCCTCTCTTCCTAAACTGAGTTTGCAAGCTATCAGTGCTAACGTAACGCCATATTATCCATTCAATAATTCATTAAGCAATGGCGCATGGCCATCAGATTTAGGAAATAATTTATTGAAATGGGAAACAACGGAGCAAGGTAATATTGGTTTCGACTTAGGTTTATTTTCTAATCGTATATCTATTGAAGTAGATGTTTACCGTAAAGTAACTCGCGATCTATTATTAGATGCTAAATTGCCCCCAAGCATGGGCTATACTAGTGCATTTAAAAATATTGGAAAAGTTAGAAATCAAGGTTTAGAGTTTACATTAAATACAGTCAATTTAGATTCTAAAAACTTTAATTGGAATTCTAATTTCAATATTTCATTCAATAGAAATCAAATATTAGGATTGGCAGAGAACCAAAGTTCATTATTAACCCTCGTAAACTGGGATAATCAAAGTAATCCCAAATGGCGCGATATCCCAGCTTACATCGCCAATGTTGACGAGACAATTGCTCAATTTTATGGTTATATCTGGAAAGGAAACTATCAGTTGAGCGATTTTAATGAAACTAGTCCGGGAGTTTATGCACTTAAAAGTGGTGTTGCAACCTACGATTCAAAAGTGAAACCAGGATGGATTAAGTATGAAGATATAAATGGTGATGGAGTAATAGATAGTAAGGATCTAACAGTCATAGGCAATCCAAATCCGGATTTTATTGGGGGCTTCTCAAATAACTTCCGATATAAAGGATTTGACTTGAACGTATTCTTCCAGTTTTCATACGGAGGTGAGGTGCTTAATGCAAATCGATTGCAATTTGAAGGGGGTAATGGTACAGCCACTCAAAATCAATTCGCAACTGTGAAAAATTCTTGGACACTAGAAAATCAAAACAATGATATGTTCAAAGTTGGCGGTCAAGGCCCACGTGCCTATTCAAGTCGTGTAATTGAAGATGCTTCATTTATAAGATTAAAAACGCTTTCCTTAGGATATAATCTTCCAAACAAATACCTAGATAGAATCAAACTTAAGAGTTTAAGATTATATGCTGCAGCTCAGAATTTATATACTTGGACCAAGTATTCAGGTTTAGATCCTGAAGTTTCAGCCTTTAGCTCAGCGCTTACACCGGGCTTCGATTATTCAGTTTATCCACGCGCCAAAACCATCACATTTGGCTTAAATGTTTCATTATAATTATATAGTATCAATTATGAAAAAGTTCAAATATATTTTCTTGAGTTTGGTGCTTATTACTACTAGCTCATGCAAGAAATACTTAGAGACAGTTCCACAAGATTTTATCTCTCCTGTTAATTTTTACAGTAGTGAGCGAGATTTAAATATGGCACTTGCAGGGGTCTATGATGCTTTTGCTCAAGATGGCACCTATGCTCGTAATTTAGCACTCGAATTAACAAGTGGTACGGATGAAAGTTTCCGTAAGCGTGACGATGCAACCATTTTTGTACATAAATACAATCACGATGCCAACGAAACTCAGTTAGGAGCCACATGGAGACAGCTTTATGATGCAATAAACAGAGCTAACTTACTCTTGGCAAATATTGATAAGCCTGCTATTGATATCGCTAAAAAGAATAATATCAAAGGACAAGCTTTGTTCTTAAGAGCGCACGCCTATTTCTTATTGGTGAGTTTATGGGGTGATGTGCCCTTAATTATTGAACCAGTTACTTCGGCAGTAGAGGTAAATAGGGCTAGAACAGCATCAGCAACAGTTTATGCTAAAATTTTAGAAGATATGACAGCTGCCGAAGCCATGGTAAATGCATTTGCCCACCCAGGAACAATTTCTAAGTCGGTAGTGCAAGGAATGTTAGCCCGTGTATGCTTAAAAATGGCAGGTTTCCCATTAAATGATGTTTCTAAATATGCACTCGCAAAATCATGGGCCGAAAAGGTTATCCTATCTGGAATCCATGGTCTTAACCCAGACTATAAGCAAATATTTATCAATCAGTCGGCTGATTTATACGATCTTACCACTAAAGAGACGATCTGGGAAATTGAGTTTTTCGGTAATAATGTAGGTACTACCAAAGAGGGTGGCAGACATGTAAATCAGCAAGCCATTAGGTTTACTGGTGCTGATGCAGGATTGGGTACTGCAGGCTATGGATATGCCGCTATAGCACCTAGTGCTACTTTATTTAAAAGGTATGGCACTTCCATTACATTAACTGATGTGAGAAGAGATTGGAATATTGCCCCATTTAGATATACCTCTAATACCAACTCAACACCAGTTAATCATTTAGCAACAGAATTCTACAATCGTGATTCTGGAAAATGGAGAAGACAATATGAAGTGGTTATTCCTAAAAGCGCCGACTGGTCGCCAACTAATTTTCCGATGCTTCGTTACTCAGATGTTCTGTTGATGTACGCTGAGGCTGAAAATGAACTTAATGGACCATCAGCTCTTGCTTTACAATATTTTAATGCGGTGAGGAAACGTGCTTTCGCATCTACTACCTATCCAATTATTGATGCAGCTAATCCTCTGGCAGAAGTTAGAGTTGATTCAAAAGAAAACTTTAGAAATGCAATTATGAGTGAAAGAGCTCGTGAATTAGCATTTGAAGGATTAAGAAAAATGGATTTAATACGTTGGAAAGTTCTTATTCCTGTGTTAAAAGCTGTAGAGGCAGACATTAAAACATCTGCTTCAACTGCCCTGAAATATAGTGCAGTTGGTTATACAAACGCTGCGGATAAGCATTATTTATTGCCTATTCCAACTCTTGAATTATCTCTAAATAAAAGTATGACGCAAAATCTTGGCTGGTTTTAATCAAATTTGAATTATTTAAGGGCACATAATTTTGGAAGTAGTATGTTTTATATTCAATTTTTATCGAAAAAATGGAGTGTTTGAACCTACTTGCCTTAAGCATAATTTCCCTTGAGAATATTCATTTTTATGCGATGAAAATCAGTAAACTGTAACTCCTCTTTGATAGTGATGACGAATTCATCACTATCAAAGAGGTCAGTTTATTAAGGAATCTTCTTATAAAGGCCACTTTTGTAATTACTTATCCCACTAGTTATAGCCTAGCTAAAACGGTAGTGATTACTGTTATGTTCAACCCAAATTTATCACTAAAAGATTTTGTTGAAAACACAAATGGTAAATCCAATGGATAAATTTAGATTTTAAGGCTACGTAAATATTTTTATTTCATTTTTTATGATTTTTTCTTAGTTTATTATGGCTGGATTTCAGCTAGTTGTATAGTGGAGATCTATAAAAGAAAACTTGTCTTTTAGTAATAAGGTTAGCCCTCCAAATTGATCAAGGTTTGGTAAGATATTAGCCAGAAGATTCAGTCGATAATTGCATCCACTCAACTTCAAAATCCATGGTTTTTTATTGGGTCTTAATTTCGCCTAATCGATGATTATAATACCTTTTCGGGCTATTATCATGCCGACATTTTTTTTCAACAGTTTGGAATTTAAACCTTAAATATGTTTTTATGCTTTAAGAGAGCAGCATTTTTCTAATACACCTTTTTTCAAGGTGGAATTAGCGTGATAGGATTTACTTTGAAAAGCAGTCTGTCAAAAAACAGATCTTGAAAATTGCAATCGTTTTCGTAAATATTTAGGCCTAAAACCTCTGTTCATTTACATATTGTTTGCATATTTAATCTGACTTGGTTGTTTTTACACTTAAAGTAATTTTTAAATTTTTAAAATAGCATTGATGTATAATTATTTATTCGCGCGTTCATTGTTGTTTCTAGCAAGTTTCTTGTTGAGTTGCAATATTTTGTTGGCTAATATGCAAACAGATTCGGTAATTGTTTATGCCAAAGTGCGTTCAAAACAAGACAATCAAATTAGCTTTAGTGATTGGCGTAGCTTTCCAACGAGGACAGTGGCTAGCTTATCAAGTAAATTAAGTAATCAGAAATCCATAACTAATAAATATGGAAGTCAGCAAAACATCAAAACAAAAAGCACGGGTTTCTTTCGGACTGAAAAAATCAATGGGAAATGGTGGAGTATAGACCCTGATGGCTTCGCAGGTTTACACATTGCTGTAAATAGTATTCAACAAGGTAAGTCTGATCGAAACATCAAGGCTTTTAAAACTGTTTTTGGTAATGATTTTTCTTGGATAAAAGCCACCCTGGATACGCTCTCCAGCAGGGGCTTCAACGGTGCTGGTTCTTGGTCTGATACTGACGCTATAATTGCTTACAATAAAAGTTCAAAAAAGCCTATTGCCTATTCTGTTATGCTAAATATGATGAGTGAATATGGGAATAAGAGAGGTGGTACTTATCAAGAAGCTGGGCATAAAGGCTATCCTAAGAATACCATATTTGTTTTTGATCCTGAATTTGAAGTTTTTTGCGATCAATTTGCTCAAAAAATTGTTAAATACCGCAATGATCAAAATTTATATGGATATTTTACAGACAATGAATTGCCTTTTAGCCTTAAAAACTTAGAATCATACCTCAGTCTTCCCCAAACAGATCTTGGCTTTCAGGCTGCAAAAAAGTGGTTGAGTTCTCGAAATGTTGAACCTCAAAATATTAGCGATCAGGATCGAGCAGATTTCCTCGGATATATAGCGGATAAATATTTCGCTACAGTGAGTGCTAGTATTAAGAAATATGATCCTAATCATATGATCTTGGGTAGTCGTTTTTATACTGGAGAGAAAAATGTTCAGCAATTTATGGAGTCTGCGGGTAAGTATATTGATGTGGTTTCAGTTAACTATTACGGTACTTGGACTCCCTCACAACAAAGTATGAAAAATTGGGAAAAATGGTCTGGGAAACCCCTTATCATTACTGAGTTTTATGTGAAGGCGGAAGATTCTGGCCTTCCTAATCAATCTGGAGCGGGATGGGTAGTCAAAACACAGAATGATAGAGGCTTATTTTATCAAAATTATTGCTTGAGTTTACTCGAATCTAAAAGTTGTATCGGATGGCATTGGTTTAAATTTCAAGATAATGATCCGAAATATACCAAAGCTGATCCTTCGAATAATGATGCGAATAAAGGCATAGTTAACAATGATTATCAATTTTATAGTCCATTATTAAAATCCTTTAAAGATTTAAATATCAATAGCTATTTAATTTTAGAATACTTTAATAAAAACAACGATGTTAAACAGAAATAAAAATATACTTCTAATTGTTCTATTGTTTTTAATCTGTTCAGCAAGTGTTTTTGCGCAGAAGGATGCTGTAAATATTTATCGTAAAGGATGGATAGATTTCAATAAGAACGGAGTTAAAGATTTGTTTGAAGATCCAAATCAAGCCGTAGATATTAGGATTAAGGATTTACTTTCACAAATGACACTGAATGAAAAGTCAAATCAATTAGCCACTTTATATGGTTATGGTAGGGTTTTGAAAGATGAACTACCAACAGAATCTTGGAAAACTAAAATCTGGAAAGATGGCATCGGCAATATTGATGAGCATCTCAACAACACAACCTTTAGACCTCAAACATTTACTAAATATTCTTTTCCTTACAGTCGCCATGCTGGTGCCATAAACCAAGTGCAAAAATGGTTTGTTGAAGAAACTCGTTTGGGTATTCCTGTTGACTTTACAAATGAAGCTATTCATGGTTTGGCCAATGAAAAGGCTACCAGTTTACCTTCTCCAATTAGCATGGGTAGTACTTGGAATAAACAATTGATAAATAAAGCGGGTCATGTTATTGGGCGTGAAGCAAAAGCTTTAGGCTACACCAATGTGTATGTTCCTATTTTGGATTTAGCTAGAGACCCTCGCTGGGGACGTGTTGT
>NZ_JBIILQ010000249.1:0-4045 GCF_044232565.1 Daejeonella sp.
CCTCTAAAACTAAAGCAGATTTTTGAGAAAACAGTTCTATTGATCGACCAATATAAACCAGATTGCCTATCCATTGAAGCTCCATTTTACGGTAAAAATATTCAGGTAATGCTCAAGCTGGGGCGAGCACAAGGCGTTGCAATGGCCGCAGCATTATCAAGAAACCTCCCTATTTTTGAATATTCACCACGAAAAATCAAACAATCAATTACTGGTAATGGTAATTCATCAAAAGAACAAGTTGCTGCAATGCTCAAAACCTTATTGAAATTTTCAGAAACACCTGAATTTTTAGATGCAACCGATGGTTTAGCGGTAGCAGTTTGTCATTCATTCCAAAAAATTACAAGTGCTGGAAATAATAAAAGCTATTCGGGCTGGGATGCTTTTGCTAAAGATAATGTGAAAAGGATTAAAAAATAAACTTAGAGATGCACGCGAATAGCATTTGCAATTTCGGTTAGCCTTTCTTCACTTAGTTTTAGTTTCGGGCGACTAAAATTCATGTCGTCCATGGTTTTAATTGGGATAAGATGGATATGAGCATGAGGAACCTCTAATCCAATCACCGTCATGCCAATTCGCTCACAGGGAACCGCTTTTTTCAATCCTTCAGCTACAATCTGAGCAAACATCATCAAACCAACATAGGTTTCACTATCCAAATCAAAAATATAATCAACCTCCTTTTTAGGTATCACCAAAAGATGTCCTTCTGTTAGTGGATTGATATCTAAAAAGGCTAAATAATCGATAGTTTCAGCAACTTTATGTGCAGGTATATCTCCAGCGATAATTTTTGAAAAAATAGATTCCATAATGAATTTCTTGGTCAATGGATGAAAAAAAGCGACTAACGAGTAATTTCAATAATCTCAAATTCAATTTTACCTGCAGGCACAACAATTTCGACCTTATCGCCTACACTCTTGCCTAGAAGTCCCTGAGAAATTGGCGATTTAACAGATATTTTACCTGACTTTAAATCGGCTTCCGACTCAGAAACGAGCTGGTAAGTCATGGTAGCACCATTGTTAACATTTTTTATCTTCACAATCGACAAAGCAAGAACCTTTGATGAATCTAACTTAGACTCATCAATTAGGCGAGCATTGGCTAAAACATTGGTAAGTTTCGATATTTTCGACTCATGATGACCCTGAGCTTCTTTTGCTGCATCATATTCTGCATTTTCAGATAAATCACCCTTATCCCTAGCCTCGGCAATAGCCTTTGATATTTGCGAACGCCCCTCAGTTTTCAATAAATGGAGTTCCGCTTTCAGCTTTTCTAGTCCCTCACGGGTATAATAAGTTACGTCTGACATATCTAACAATTTATGATTATACTTAAAAACAAACAAGACTATGTCGGCTTAAGCCAAAATAGTCTTGCTCGTATTAACACGAAGATAATATTTTAGACTTAAGATTTCCAAATTTCCCGATTGAAAAACTCCCAACATCTGGGAAATTACAAAAAAAGGAAGGTTTTAAAATTCAGAAATTAGCGCCTGAAGCTTTTGTGCCAGAACCTCCGAAATTTTAAAATAAGACTCATGAGTCCAGCCCGCAATATGCGGACTCATTATCACTTTTTTACTCTCTGAAAGCTCTTTAAACCATTCTTGATCTGCTAAAGCAGGGAATTTTTCTATCTCTAATACATCCAATCCTGCAGCAGCTATTTTCCCATTTCGGATGCCTTTTAAAACAGTTTTAGTGCTCACTACCTCACCCCTCGAAGCATTGAGAAGAACAATAGGTTTTTTAAAATGAAACAAGTATTCATCATTAAATAATTGACGTGTTTCACGACTAAGTGGAATGTGTAAACTCAAAATATCGGCTTCTTTAACCACCTGCTCCATGCTTACTTCCTGCGCAAATGCGTCCGAAAATCCAGTTTTATATTTATCATAGGCAATAACTTTCAGCTCAAACCCACATAATTTACGGGCCAGCATCATGCCATTATTTCCATAACCTATAATGGCCACAGTCTTGCCCTTAAGCTCCCAACCACGGTTTCCCTCTCTATCCCAAATACCTTGACGAACTTGCGCATCTGCTATGCTGAGATTATTTGAAAGCGAAAGTAGCATGCCAATAACATGCTCTGCCACTGCGTCACGATTACCTTCAGGTGCATTGATACATTTAACTCCCTTAAAACGTGCATATTCTTCATCCACATTATCCATTCCAGCACCTGCACGAGCAATAAGCTTCAAATTAATTCCAGCATCAATTAAATCCGAATCAATTTGAAATTTTGTTCGAATGGCGATAACGGAGTACTCATGAATTGTGGCAAGGGTTTCCTCACGACTAATCAGAGGCTTATCATGGCATTCAAAGCCCATTTTCTCGGCCTCCTCCTTAAAAATAGGATGTAAATGATCAGCTATGAGTATCTTCTTGTTCATTAGATTTACCTCTTAAAACTGATTAAATTTGTCAATTTTACAAAATCGGTTACAGCAAGCCGCTCCGCTCTTAAATCAAATAAAGGATCATCACCCATATTATCTTTATTTATGATAGATGAAAGTGCATTTCTAAGTGTTTTTCTACGCTGATTAAAGCCGGCTTTTACTACTTGCCAGAACAATTTTTCATCGCAATCAAGCTTTTCAACCTCATTTCGCGTCAAACGGATAACCGCAGAGTTCACCTTTGGCGGTGGATTAAACACCCCTGGCTTCACCATAAAAAGATATTCAACCTTATAAAAAGCTTGAAGAAAAACGCTCAAAATACCATATTCTTTTGTTCCCGGTTTTTCGGCACATCGCTGTGCCACCTCCTTCTGAAACATTCCTACCACCTCAACTACCTGATCGCGGTTTTCTAATATTTTAAACAAAATTTGAGAAGAAATGTTGTACGGGAAATTACCAATAACAGCCATTTTGCTAGAAAAAATCTCTTTAAAGTCCATTTGCAGAAAATCTGCATTAATGAGCCTACTACCTAAATCTGGATATCTTTTTTTAAGATAGTCGAAAGATTCAGTATCAATATCAACTAAAAAAGTTTCGAGATTTTTATTGCTCAAAAGAAAATCGGAAAGTATGCCCATTCCTGGACCAACCTCAAGTACTTGATGGTATTTTTCGCCAGACTGGAGACTATTAACAATCTTTTCAGCGATATTTTTATCAGTCAAAAAGTGTTGTCCGAGATGCTTCTTTGCTTTAACTAAACTCATTATTGGCTTATTTGGCGCAATTTACAGAAAAATACTCATCTGTTATTCCACGAGCTCATTGAGCAAGACTAAAATGAAGCTCAAACACACAAATAATTGTATTATGAGATTAAAGTCTTTATTTTGCACTAATTATTGTTTACCTTAATAAAAAGGCTAAATCAATGAAAGCTTTCAGCAGGAATGAGCGATAAAATTAAAATTGGAATATCAATTGGTGATGTAAATGGCATCGGTTTAGAGGTAATTATCAAAACTTTATTAGATACCCGAATTATGGATTATTGTACTCCCATAGTATATGGGCATACAAAAGTTGCATCCTTCCATCGCAAGACGATGGATATTAACGAGTTTCAATTCCATGTAATCAATGACGCCAATCAGGCACATGAAAACCGCCCCAATATGATTAACTGCTGGGAGGAAGATGTTAAAATTGAACTAGGTCTGGCAACAGAAACAGGCGGGAAATACGCCTTCCTTTCATTAGAAAGAGCTCTAGATGATTTAATTGCAGGCAAAACTGAAGCCTTAATTACTGCTCCAATTAATAAACATACTATTCAGAGTGAAAGTTTTCAATTTGCAGGCCACACCGAATATATTCAGTCAAAGGTAAATGCAGACGACTCTCTTATGTTTTTGGTGAGTGAAGATATACGTGTCGGAGTAGTAACAGGGCATATTCCTGTAAGTGAGGTTCCAGAGAAAATTACAATAGAAAAAATTCTTTCTAAATTAAACCTTATGAATCAGAGTCTTAAAAAAGATTTCTGGATTCAAAAACCAAAAATTGCAGTTTTGGGATTAAATCCACATGCTGGCGATA
>NZ_JBIILQ010000250.1:0-4044 GCF_044232565.1 Daejeonella sp.
TCCGCTGTAAGGGGCAATTTCATTTATGTTATCTATGATAATTTTTTCATTTATTTGCTTTTCCAGTTGTTCAAAATAGCCCTTTGGAATGCTAAATTCTTCCTCATTTTCAAATCGAGCAGCCTCAATGAGTGCTCTTGAAGTCAAATTATTAGATAGAGACTCGAAATAATCCGAAGGCACGGAAAAAGGATTTATTCTTCCCATTGCGGCAAGAGTTGGAGCTTCCTTTTCCCATTCTCGATCTAAATCATTTAATTTCATGCTTCTTTGATATTTTTTATTTAAAAAGGTTTAATCAGAGTTTAATAAAATATGTTCTATTTTTTTGACGGCAATGTGAAATGAAGCTTTTAGCGCACCTACGCTGGTTCCTAAAATATCAGATATTTCCTCATATTTTAAGTCGTCGAAGTATTTCATGTTAAATACTAACCTTTGCTTTTCCGGGAGCGTAAGTAGGGCTTTTTGGAGCTTCATCTGGGCTTTGTCGCCGTCAAAATAGGGACTTTCAGCTAGTGTTTCAAGTAGGTTTCTTCCTTCTGAATCATCTAGAGAGACAGAATTTCTTATTTTTTTGCGATTTAAAAAGGTGATGCATTCATTGCTGGCTATGCGATAAATCCAGGTATATAGCTGTGAATCGCTACGGAAATTGGCAAGATTTTTCCAAATCTTGATAAAAACATCCTGCACAAGATCATCCGCATCATCATGATTGATAACCATCCTTCGGATATGCCAATAAATTTTTTGCTGATATTTATTCAGTAACAAGGAAAAAGCTTCAGTACGAGTACTTTCCTGAGCGAATTTATTTAAGATTACTGAATCCTCAACCTGCATATTTTTCTTTATTGGCCTGGACTCATCTAAAATTACCCTACTTGCGTTTGATAACCTTTTTAACCGCCTTGATGATATCCTCAGTATCTAAACCATACTTTTTCATGAGCTGATCTGGAGTTCCACTCTCACCGAAGCTATCATTTACAGCAACATATTCTTGAGGAACCGGATTGTTTGTCGCTAAAAGTTGTGCAATACTGTCTCCTAATCCACCAATGCGGTTATGCTCTTCAGCACTAACTACACATCCTGTTTTGGCTACCGACTTTAAGACTGCTTCTGCATCCAAAGGTTTAATGGTATGAATATTTATTATTTCAACATTAATTCCCTCTTCAGCAAGTTTTTCACCAGCTTCAATGGCGGTCCAAACGAGGTGTCCAGTAGCAAAAATACTCACATCCGTTCCTTCATTTACCATCCAGGCTTTACCGATTTCAAATTTTTGATCTGGATCAGTAAAAACTGGTACGGCTGGTCTTCCAAATCTTAAATAAACGGGACCGTGGTATTCAGCAATTGCTTCAGTAGCCGCCTTTGTTTGGTTATAATCACATGGGTTAATAACCACCATTCCAGGGAGCATTTTCATCATTCCGATATCTTCTAAAATCTGATGAGTTGCTCCATCTTCACCTAAAGTTAATCCTGCATGTGAAGCACAAATCTTAACGTTTTTATCAGAATAGGCAATTGATTGTCTGATTTGATCATACACACGACCTGTCGAGAAATTGGCAAATGTTCCTGTAAATGGAATCTTGCCACCAATAGTTAAACCTGCTGCAATTCCCATCATGTTTGCTTCAGCAATACCAACTTGATAAAAGCGTTCAGGAAATTCCTTGATAAAAGCATCCATTTTCAAAGATCCAATCAAGTCTGCACAAAGAGCAACAACCTGATCATTTTTTTTACCGGCTTCCACTAAGCCCGCTCCAAAACCTGAACGTGTATCTTTTTTCTCGGTGTATGTGTATTTTTTCATATAAAAAACATTTCCTGACTAACAGCAGGCATAAATAAATTTAATTTCTTTTTGACCTTATAGGGCCATTGATTCGGGATTATTAATAATCGCCTAAAGTTTCTTCCAATTGACCAAGTGCTGAGGCTAGTTGCTCATCATTTGGTGCACTTCCATGCCATTTATGAGTGTGCATCATGAAATCAACACCATTGCCCATCATGGTTTGCATCAAAATCATAATTGGCTTTCCTTTTGATGTTTTTGAAATTGCAAGATCCAGTACACGAATAACATCTGTCATGTCATTTCCGTTCATGTCAAGAACATCCCAGCCAAAAGCTTCCCATTTAGCTCTTAAATTACCCAGTGATAAAATTTTATCAGTTGGTCCGTCAATTTGCTGGCCATTAACATCAATAGTAGAAATGAGGTTGTCTACTTTATTATGACTGGCATACATCGCCGACTCCCACATTTGTCCTTCTTGTAACTCTCCGTCACCATGTAATGAGAATACAAGTTGACTATCATTATTTGCTTTTTTGGCAAGTGCTGCACCAATAGCAACCGACATTCCCTGACCTAATGAACCTGATGCAATACGTATTCCAGGCAATTTTTCATGAGTTGTTGGATGCCCTTGTAACCTCGTATTTAGTTTTCTAAAAGTTGCAAGTTCAGAAATTTCGAAATATCCCGAACGGGCAAGTACGCTATACCAAACCGGAGAAATATGACCGTTTGATAAAAAGAAAAGATCTTCGCCTTGGCCATCCATGCTAAACTTAGTATTATGTTTTAGGGTATGGAAATAAAGAGCCACCAAATAATCAGCGCAGCCAAGTGAACCACCTGGGTGTCCTGATTGGCAGGCATGAACCATTCTAACTATATCTCTACGAACCTGAGTGGCAACTTTTTTTAATTTATCAATGTCTGGAGTCATATTTATTGTTTGTTGGCCTATTAATTAGCCATGATGTTTTTATTTTTTGTTGATTAGAATGCTTTATTTTAACAAGTCTAGAACTTGAGCTGAAGAGTTTTTTGTATCAACCTTGTCGATGATTTTTAAGATGAAGCCCTTTTTATCGATGATGAATGTTTTACGAGCAATACCCATATATTTTTTACCGTACATATTCTTTTCTACCCATACCCCATAAGCTTCTACAATTTCTTTTTCGGTATCCGCAATTAATGAGAATGGTAAATTATGTTTATTGATAAATTTTAAATGAGATTTTTCATCGTCTGTACTTACCCCTAAAACCACAAATCCTTGAGCAATCAATGATTCATAATGGTCTCTGAAGCTACATGCTTCAGCAGTGCATCCTGGGGTATCATCTTTAGGATAGAAATATAGAATGATGTTTTTACCCTCAAAATTGCTCAGGCTAATTAATTCCCCATTTTGGTCTTTTGCTGAAAAATTTGGAGCTTTTTGTCCTTCGCTTAATTCTATCATGGTGTTGTGCTTTTGATGGGATAAAATTAGTAAAATAAATAATGTGTTGGGAATATTTCTCTTACTTATAAAATACTGCATAGAACATCGCGGTATTATTTTTCTTATCGCTTACTATGAGCTGAAAATCATGTTTGCCCTTGTCAATTGATTTTTCCAAATGATGCCATAATGAGCTTGTTTTAGAGTCGTACTCCATTAAAACCCAATTTCCGTCCAATAACGCACTAAAGCTGTCAATTCCAGATAAATTATCTGAAATCTTAAATTGAATTTTTGAAGCGGAGGCTAAATTTGCTCCATTGCTGATATTTACAGGAATAATTTTAGGAGCGATTGTGTCAAGGGTCACATAAAAACTATCAAAGGTTTTAAGTTCAGCTTTTACGTAACCATTTTCATAATTCCCACCCATAGCACTTTTGCGTGTATTAACGAGCAAAGTCTTACTTTTTAAATGCTGTGGAAGGTTTTCATCCACTTTAATGGATAATTGATAAGAACCATTTATAGGAGTCAATCGATTATGAATGTGATGAATAGGGGAGTATGCCGCGATAGGCTTTGCGGATGTGCTATAAATAAAATCAAGGTTGCTAAACAAAGTCTTTAAAGGCATGTACAAACTCAGTCCCGTAGTGTCAAATTTGTTAATTTGGTTAAAAGCAAATTTTTTGCCGAGAGCCTGTTTTTCTATTCTTGTCTGACTTGGATCGAATTTGAATTTGAAATTTAATTCACTTTCATTTCCTGC
>NZ_JBIILQ010000053.1:0-13279 GCF_044232565.1 Daejeonella sp.
TTGTTTCATGAGCTTGGTCACGCATTAAATTTGCCACATAATCATGCTAAAAAAAGTGAAATGTCAGTAAAAGGCACGGCCTTGATGGGAGCAGGTAATTATACGTTAGGTAAAACGCCAACCTTTCTAACTGCCGCTGATTGTGCTGTATTAGATGTAAATCAGGTATTTAATGCAGACACAAAAGCATATTATGGACAGGTAAATGCGGGAGTTACATCAATTGAGGCTAGCTATAATTCCAGCACATCTGCTATCAATGTAAGCGGTAAATTTTCAAGTGAAGTACCAGTAAAACAAATACTTTATTATAATGATCCTGAAACAATTGCTGATGGTGGCACCGGAGCAAACAAAGATTATAATGCGATCACTTGGACATCCAAACCAATTGGATCAAATGAATTTAAAATAGACTTTCTCCTTTCAGATTTTATTGAAAAAACAGATGGCCTTAAATATGAATTAAGAGTAAAGTTAGTTCATGAAAATGGCCATGTAACACAAACAAGTTATAGTTATCTATTTAATTTGGGAGTGCCGGTTCTTGATTTTAGCACGAAGCCCGAAATTAATAAACTTGGATGGAAAATAAGTTCTTTTAGTTCTGAGGAGTTGGCGGGGGAGGGTACTATAAATGGTAGAGCCAATACCTTAATTGATGGGAATGGATCTACTTATTGGCACTCCAAGTGGACAGGGTCTTCAACTAGTTATCCTCACGATTTTGTAATTGATATGGGAATAGCGAATAGTGTTAAGGGCTTGGCTTTAACTCAAAGAAGCGGACTTTCGCGTGCTATTAAAGATTTTGAATTATTATCAAGTATTGATGGTGCTAATTTTGTCTCTATAAAGAATTTTACAGCGGCAAATACCAATGGAAGTCAGTATTTTACTTTTGATACATCTCGAACTTTTCGTTATTTTAAGGTAGTCTCTAAATCAGCATGGGATGGTCAAAATTTTGCTGCAATTGCCGAAGTGGGTATGTTTTAATCTATTTTTAATAATCTTTAATGATGAAAAAGTTAGTTATAATCAGTTTTATTGTTTTGCTAAGCGCAATTACTTATGCACAAACCTTTAAAGCAATGATACCCCTAGGGGGTAATGCTTATGTAAGTAAAGGCGCTAAAATTACGGATGCTGGACTTGTTGAATGGTTTGATAAAGAGGCAATTACGAGTATTTATTTTAGGGTATCAAAGCCCCAAGTTTTAAATGTTTCCTTGCTTGTAAGAGTTCCAGAAGGAGAAAGTGTTTTAAGGATTAAGGCTGGCGGTAAGAGTTTTGAAAAGAAAATTTCAAACATTCAATTTGATACTATTGCAATTGGGAATATTGATGTTAAAACAGCGGGACATGTTAAAATTGATATTCAGGGTTTAAAAAAGACTCATTCCTATTTTGCTGAAATTTCCAATCTTCTAATCAGCGGAGAAAATGGAGATCAAGATCTTGTTTATGTTAAAAAGGGTAGTTCATTCCATTTTGGCCGCAGAGGGCCATCAGTTCACTTACGATATGATATTCCACCAAATATAAAAAGTGAGGTGAAGTGGTTTTATAATGAAATTAAAGTGCCAGCAAAAAGTGATGTAATTGGATCATATTATATGGCCAATGGTTTTGGAGAGGGTTATTTTGGCATGCAGGTAAATTCTCCGACTGAAAGAAGAATATTATTTTCTGTTTGGAGCCCTTTTGTTACTGATGATCCCAAAAGCATTCCAGATAGCATGAAAATTGTGCTATTAAAAAAGGGCCCAACAGTAAAAACTGGAGAATTTGGAAATGAGGGATCTGGAGGGCAAAGCTACATGGTTTTCCCATGGAAGATCGAACAAAGCTATGCTTTTTTATTAGGTGTAAAACCAGATTTTAAGAACAAAACTACGGAGTATACTGCTTATTTTAAGGATCCAGAACAAGGTAAATGGTTTTTGATTGCTCGATTTAAAAGACCTCAAAAGGCCACTAACCTGACTAATTTATATTCGTTTCTTGAGAATTTTGCAACCACAACAGGTAATACAAGTCGCATGGGATACTATCAAAATCAATGGATTATGGATAGTGTGGGCCAATGGTATGAGCTTACTAGCGCTAAATTTACTGCTGATGCCACAGCTAGAGGTAATTACCGAAAAGATTATGCTGGAGGAGTAAAAGGGAATAAATTTTTCATGAAAAATGCAGGCTTTTTCAATGAATTTACATCGATGGATCAATTTTTTAAGCGCGAACTTATGGGTGTAAAGCCAGATATTGATTTTGACGCCCTAGAGAAACTATAAGATTTTAATAATTTAAATATTGGGTTTGAATTCGCAAAATTAATCCCAAAATCAATTGTTATTCTTTTTATTTATGACAATAACTTCTTCTTTTATTGTTTTAGCATTAGCTTTGAATTAATCGATTTTTGGTTAAATAAAAAAATCAATATTCAGCAATGTTGAAATCAATATATATATCCTTTTGTTTCTCTATTATAGTTTTCACATCATTTGCAAATGATATTCAGAGCATAGGTGTTTCCAATATCCGTAATTATACCAAGTCGGTTTACTTAGCGGGAAACCAAAACTGGTCTGTTACTTCCGATGCAAATCGTGTGATTTACTTCGGTAATTCAGAGGGTTTGTTAACTTTTAACGGCAATGCATGGCAATTATATAAGATTCCTAACAACCTTATTGTTCGGTCGGTAGCGGTTGATGATAAAGGAAGGGTTTACACGGGTGGTTTTGGTGAGATTGGCTATTGGTATTTTGATTCTCATGCAATACAAAAATATAAATCGCTTAATAATCTCATCCCCAAAAATTTCAATTTTAGCGATGAGGTTTGGAAAATTTATGTAGATGGAGAGCGTGTTATTTTCCAGTCCTTTGGAGCAATTTTAATTTATCATAAAGGTAAAATTCAGGTAATCGATAAAGGCCCGTTTTTATTTCTAGTAAAGGTTAAGAATAGGTATTTTATTCAGGGCTTAAAAAAGGGTTTATTTGAACTTAAGGGCACAAAGCTTGAATTTGTTCCTGGAAGTGAGCTCCTGGCTAATATGGCGGTATTGTGTATGTTGCCCTATAATGCTAATAGTTTTGTAATTGGAACTTCAAATAATGGTCTATTTATTTTTGATGGTTTAAAGGTTAAGGCTTGGGACATTCCTGCAAATAAATTATTAATTACCAACCAATTGAATAATGGCGTTGATTTATATGGTAAGTATTTTGCCTTCGGAACCATCCTAAACGGTATTGTTATCATTGATAAAGAAGGCAATGTTATTCAACGCATTAATAAGAGCGGCGGACTCCAAAATAATACTGTATTGAGCCTATTTGTAGACCAGTCTAATAATTTATGGGCTGGATTAGATAATGGTATTGACCGTATAGAATTAAATTCTCCGCTTTCATTTTTTCTCGATAAGAGCGTGGGTTTTGGGACTGTTTACTCTAGTATTATTTTCAAGGATAAGATTTATCTAGGCACAAATCAGGGTTTATATTTTAGCTCATGGAATCCAAAGAGTAGAGATCAATCCTTTGATTTTAAGCTAATTCCTAATTCACAGGGCCAGGTGTGGGATTTATCACTTATTGATGGAGAACTTTTTTGTGGGCATAATAATGGAACCTTTAGGGTTAAAGGAGCTGTTTTAGAGAAGGTATCTTCCGTTAATGGAGGCTGGACAATCAAGAAAATGAGTACAGTGCCCAATAAATTGATTCAGGGTACATATAATGGATTGGTCATTTATCAAAAAGATGGATCTGGTCAATATAAGTTTTCACACAAAGTAAATGGTTTTTCTGCCCCATCAAGATACGTTGAGCAGGATGAAAAGGGAAATATTTGGTCATCTCATGCTTATAAAGGGTTATTTAAGATGAACCTTAAGCAGAATCTAATGGCTGTAGATGGCCTAGTTAAAAATTATGATCAAACTAAGGGTCTGCCTTCTAGTTATGGGATAAATATTTTTAATCTCTTTGGCAGGATTGTATTCGCTTCAGATTCAGGATTTTATGTTTATGACCATATTATAGATCGATTTAAGAAGTATGATGAACTAAACAGAGATCTTGGATCATTTTCAAGGGCCAATAAAGTCATTAAGGCCGATGAAAAGAGTTATTGGTTTATTGAAAAGGGTAAGGTAGCCCTTGTTGATTTTTCAGAGCCCGGTAAAATCAAGGTTAATTCTAGCTTATTCAGTGTATTAAATGGCAGGATGGTGCAGAATTATGAAAATATTTCTAAAATTGACCACAACCTTTATTTAATCAGTATTGATGATGGCTTTGTTTTATATAATCAAAACCTTAAGGAGGTTAAGCAAAGCATTCCAGATGTTATTATTGGTAAAGTTGAAAATATCACGACTGGAACTTTTACGCATACCGAGCGCGCAACTTTAAGTGCTCCGATTAAGATAAGTAATCAAGAAAATAGTATCCGAATTCATTATAGCTTACCTATTTATCGTCAAGGAAAGATTTTGTATCAGTACTATTTGGATGGATATTCTAGTGGCTGGTCATCCTGGGCATCTATATCTCAAAAGGACTTTACTAATCTTCCCTTTGGAAAGTATGAGTTTAAAGTTAGAGCAAGAGTGAATGATGAAGAACTATCTGAAATCACCTCATTTAAATTTGAGATTCTACCTCCTTTTTATGCAAGTATTTGGGCAATGATTCTTTATGTTTTCAATATTGTCGGGGCTGTTTACTTGATTAGATTTTGGTATTTCCGAAAACTTAAAAAGCATCAAGAAAATATTCAAAATCGACTTCAAAAAGAGCGAGATGAGCAATTGAAACAGGAGGCAATAATTAATGAACAAAAGCTTATTAAAGTTAAAAACGAGAAATTACAGGCCGAGGTTGATAGTAAAAGCCGTGAAGTAACAAATTCAGCAATGAATATGGTATATAAGAATGAATTTTTGCAAAAAATTAAGGGCGAAATTGAGAATCTTAAGGATGCTAACGGAAAGGTTTTTGCTGATGAGCAATTAAAACGACTTCAAAAAATTATTGATGAGGGAATGAACGATGAACGGGACTGGAATTTATTTGAAAGTAGTTTCAATGAAACGCATGAAAATTTCTTCAAAAAGTTGAAGGTTCATCATCCAGATCTTGTTCCTAACGACTTAAAACTATGTGCGTATTTGCGTATGAATATGAGTAGTAAAGAGATGGCATCCTTGCTAAATATTAGTTTGCGTGGAGCTGAAATTAGACGCTATCGTTTACGAAAGAAACTCAGTCTTCCTCACGATAAGAACTTAGTTGAGTTTCTAATGGAGCTTTAACACTACATCATTACTACACACATGATAATCTTAGCTTATTAATTACCCTATCTTTTCATTTCAGTTTGTGTAGTATAAATAGAGCTATTGAAATCTCTAAACACGCTTTTTAGGTCATAATTTAACTTTTTTTAATCATTTGAAGCAGGTGATTAAATTTAATGTGTAGTGATGTAGAGTTATTTTATTTGGTGAATAATCAAAACAATTCCATTTTGGTGATGGTTTAACAATTAACTAATTAAAAATTATGAAACAAAAATCTCTACTAGTATTTTTATTTCTTATCTCTTGTTTTAGTGCTTTTGCGCAAAATATCAAGGTAACTGGAAAGGTTACAGGTGGTATGAGCAATGAAGCATTAATAGGTGTAAGTGTAAAACTTAAAGGGTCTGCTATTGGAACCCAAACAGATTTAAACGGTGATTTTTCAATCAGCGTTCCACCCAAAGGCATCTTAGTTGTCACCTATTTAGGATTTACAACTCAGGAGATTCTTGTAAATGGAAGAACTACTATTAATGTAAAGCTGAGCCCTTCAACTAACGAATTGGACCAGGTTGTTGTAATAGGTTATGGATCTCAAAAGAAAAGAGATTTAACAGGTTCCATTAGTTCAGTTAGGGGTGAAGACATTGAGAAGTCGCCTAATACAAACCCAGTTTCCTCATTGCAAGGTAAGGTAGCTGGTTTAACAATTGTGAATAGCGGAACTCCCGGTGCATCGCCAACTGTTAGGATCAGAGGTATTAATAGTACAAATGCTTCAAGTCCTATTTATGTTGTTGATGGTGTTATACAAACTAATATTGACTATGTGAATGCAGCGGATATTGAAACTGTGGAAGTATTAAAAGATCCATCTTCTACAGCTATCTTTGGAACACAAGGTGGTAATGGTGTTATTGTTGTTACAACCAAAAGAGCAGCTAAAGGCGAAACGCGTATAGCATTTCAAAGTTCAGTAGGTGTGCAAACTGTACCCAACCAAATTGATGTGGTTGATGCTGCTGGTTTTAAAAGCCTCTATACAGCGCAGCTAGCAAATATAAATGCAGCGCCATTTGATTTCACAAACTATACTGCAAACACTAACTGGCAGGATTTGATCTTCAAAACAGCCATGCAAAATAATAATAACCTAAGTATTTCAAACAGCGGTGAAAAGTCTACCACCATTGTTAATGTTGGATATACCAATCAGGAAGGTGTTTTAAGAAATAGCAGTTTCAAAAGATATAATTTCAGATTGAATCAGGAATTAAAATTCAATGACAACCTGAAAGTTGGTGGTGATGTAAATGCTTACCACTACAATTCTGACCCTTCTGATGTTTCTTTAAACAATGCTTTATGGTCAGCACCAATTGTAGGTGTTCAGGAAGACGCCAATTCATATTATAGCATGCCATCATTTCAAAGAGCGCAGGTTGGCAATCCTATTGCAACCTTAAACAGGAATGATCAAACCTCTATCAACAAGGGCTATAGAGCAGTAGGTAATATATTTGCTGAGCTAACCTTTTTGAAAAATTTTAAATTCAGGTCTTCATTTTATACTGATATGAGCTGGAATGGTTCAAGAGGCTATAATCCACTGCCTTACACATTTATTAATTTAGGAGAGGGCTCCATACCTACAAACCGAACTTTTGATAATTCAATTAGGACTTCTGTAGATCAGAATCAATCAGAATTCCGTAAATTTCAACAGGATCAAACACTTACTTATGAAAATACATTTAATAAGGATCATAAGTTAACAGCTTTAGCGGGTTTAACCTCTCTTTATACTTCGAGTACCTCTTTATCTGGAAACAGAAGAGATACTACTTTAAATATTCCTAACGATCCTGATTTTTGGTATTTGAATATCACTAACATTGCAAATCCTGGAAATTACAATGGCAGTGGTAGCGAATCAGCTCAGCAATCTTATTTCGGAAGGTTAAACTATTCCTTTAAGAGTAAATATCTGGTAAATGCGTCTATAAGAAGAGATGGAATTTCAAAATTCGCACCTGAAAATAGATGGGGAACATTTGGAAGTGTTGGTTTAGGCTGGGTATTGAGTGAAGAGAGTTTCTTTAAAGACAATATTAAAGGAATTGACTTCGTGAAACTTAGAGGTTCATGGGGTACATTGGGTAATGCTCAGGGATTTGGTGAAAATCTATATCGCCCGGGATTAACGATCACTGATGTTGGTGTATTTGGTAATAATGTTTACCCATCAGTTACTCCATCATATGTACCCGATCCTAATTTACATTGGGAGGTTATTCGTGGTTTAGATATTGGTATGGAAGTTCAGGCCTTCAATTCACGCTTGAGCGCTGATCTGACCTATTATAATCGTACCACAAAAGATATCTTAACAAGAGTGCCATTGCCAGCAATCAGCAGTTATTTATTAACTAATTTGGGAACAATTTCTAACAAGGGTCTTGAACTTAGCTTAGCCTGGAGAGATAAAATTGGAAACTTCTCTTATAGTATTACTCCGAATATCAGTTACAATAAAAATAATGTGGAGTCAATTGGTGATAACTTTAATTTCCAGATTACGGGTAACGGTGGTGTAAACAGAACCAGTTCTGGTGAGTCAATTGGTTATTTTTATGGATACAAGCAGGTTGGTGTTTATCAGTCGACTGCTGATTTAGATAAACAACCATCTTTTCCTAATTCACTTCCAGGAGATATAGCTTTTGAGGATATCAATGCGGATGGTAAAATTACAGATGCAGATAGAACGAATTTAGGTTCTCCGTTCCCAGATTATAATTATGGGCTTAATTTATCATTAGCTTATAAGAGCTTTGACATGATTGTTGAAGGCCAGGGTGTTGCAGGAAATCATGTTTATACGCAGAGACGTACCTCAAATTTTGCAGTTCTTAATTATGAAAGTAATCGTTTAAACGCGTATACAAGACCAGGTACAAATAATATTGAGCCAATTCTTGACAATACCCGTGGTAACAACTACTTAATGAGTAACTACTTTTTAGAGCCAGGCGATTACTTCCGCTTACGTACCGTTCAGTTAGGATATACATTTAACAAATCCTTATTGAATAAAGTAGGTATGAAGTCTTTAAGAATGTATTTGAGTGGTCAAAATCTAAATACATGGAGTAAAACAACTGGTTATACTCCTGAAGCTCCAATCAGCAACATTATTGGTGCTGGTGCAGATAATGGGATTTATCCAATTCCAAGTGTTTACACTTTTGGTTTGAACCTGACTTTTTAATTGTATCAATTTAAAAATATAGCAATGAAAATATTAAAATACAAAACAAGCTATGCAATAGTCTTTTTGCTTGCATTGATCACGGTATTTGCCGGATGTAAAAAAGATTTTCTGGATAGACAATCACAGGGAGAGTATGATCAGGATAATTATCCTTATCCTGAAGGGTCAGGCCCATATGATCAGTTCATTAATGGTGCTTATGCAGTTTTAAGGAGTTACAACGTAACGGTTATGCCATTTGTAACGGTTGCAAGTATCAGAAGTGATGATGCAGATAAGGGGAGCACACCTGCAGATGGTGGTGATCAAATTCAAATGGACAACTTTAGTATTACAGCTAGTAATGGTGTAGCCAATGCATTTTGGGTTGGTCATTACGACATGATCAATAAATGTAATTTTGTACTTGAAAGAGTGGCAAAAGACCCTAATCTTAATACACCAGAAAGCTTAAAGTTAGGTGCTAGAGCTGAGGCTAGATTCTTAAGAGCTTATGCCTATTTTATGCTGGTTAGAAGCTATGGTGCTGTACCCTTAGTAGATACTGTTATTACTAAAACAGCTGCTGAAGCGAATATCCCTCA
The DNA here is from genome assembly GCF_044232565.1 of Daejeonella sp. GTDB lineage: Bacteria > Bacteroidota > Bacteroidia > Sphingobacteriales > Sphingobacteriaceae > Daejeonella. Next base: position 9,185 of record NZ_JBIILQ010000053.1, read on the forward strand.
AAGTGCCGCTCCAGTTGTATATCAGTTTATTGAAAGTGATCTTATTTTTGCCGCAGCAAATTTGCCAGCAACTTACGATTCAAAATTTGTGGGTAGAGCAACTAAAGGTGCAGCACTTGGATTGTTGGCTAAAGTATATTTGTACCAGAGTAAATGGGCTAGTGCAATGAATACCGCTAATATGGTAATGACATCTGGTCAATATGATCTTTCAACCCCTTATTCTAAAATATTTAACGAAGAGGGTGAAAATTCCAAGGAATCAATCTTTGAAGTTCAGGCAACTGCTACAGCTTCTAATCCTACCACTTATGGTTCACAATATTCTAATGTTCAGGGTGTTAGAGGAACTGGTCAGTGGGATTTAGGTTGGGGATTTAATGTTCCAAGTACAAGTTTAGAAGCAGCTTTTGAAGCAAATGACCCAAGAAAAGCCCGTTCTATTTTATATGCGGGTGGTACATCTTTATATGGAGAAGCTATTCCTGCAGGTTTACCAAATCCTCGTTATAACAATAAAGTGTATACCAATCCAGCCAAAAGATCACAAATCGGAAATCGATTTGGATGGTGGAATAATGTACGTTTATTGAGATATGCAGATGTTGTTTTAATGTATGCAGAAGCTGCTAACGAATTGGGTGGAGCAGATAATACAACGAAAGCATTGGCTGCCTTAAACAGCATCAGACTAAGAGCAAGAGAAGGCAATAGTGCAATCCTTCCAGCAATTACCACCACAGTTCAGGCAGATCTAAAAGAAGCCATCCGCCGTGAAAGAAGAGTGGAGTTAGCCATGGAGCATGAGCGATTCTTTGATATCGTAAGATGGGGCATTGTGGCTGATGTTTTACAAGCCCAAGGAAAGACTTTCGTAAAGGGCAAACATGAGTTATTGCCTATTCCTCAAACTCAAATCGATTTAAGTAAAGGTGTATTAAAACAAAATAATGGTTATTAATCCTTAAACACATGAAAAAGAATTTTTTAAATATTTCCAGTCTGGTCGTTTGTCTCTTGACTGTTTCAGTTTTATCTTCCTGTGAAAAAGATGGTAATCCAAATAACTTACCGGAAGTTTCTACAGCCCAATACGAAGGGAAAATTGATGGATATTCTAGTACTGATGATGTATATCCTAAAAATTTGGTAGCCTACTGGTCTTTTGAGGATACTAAAAATGAAACTATAAGTAAAACTGCACCTACCTCTTCTCTAAACGATTCGTATGTAACTGGTGGTGTAAAAGGGAAGGCTCTTAAATTAAATGCAGGCTTTGTTTACTATGCAACTCAAATGGATGCTTTTAAATCTGAAGCTTTGAAGAGTTTTACGATTAGTCAATGGATTCAGATTACCAATAACGGGACTAAGAAAACAATGACCTTTCAAATTGCCCGTCCGGGTATATTTAACGGAAGCCTTGATTTTAGATTAAATACACAGTCTTATCCATCTTCAACAACAGATATTTTAAAAGTTAATCCAAGGTTTACCACGGTAGGTGGGGGAAGTCAGGATAACCTGAACGCTACCCTATCTCCAAAGATTGGTGCCGCGGTTTGGACTCATCTGGTTTTAACCTATGATGGAACTACCGGTGTATTTAAAATGTGGGCAGATGGTGTAAATATTGGGTCTTATAACAATCGTGGTACTGGCAATAACCTGTTTAAATCATATGAACCAGGTGAAATTATTATCGGGGGTTGTTATAATACTATTCCTGGTAAAACGATAGGTACAGATGTTTCATTTGCAAATATGACAGGTTCAATTGACGAGATCAGAGTTTATAATACTGTGCTTCCTGATGCACATATTAAAGCTTTAAATAATCTGGGTAAAGCAGGTAAATAAATTAAAGAAGTGCTGGCTTATGTTTAGCCAGCACTTCTTTCTCATTAAATTTCTGATGTATTTGGATTATCTTAAAAAAGGCTATTTTTTTATTCTGATACTGGTTTTGCACTGTTTAGGCGGTTGCAATAAAGATAATACAACCATTATTTCCCCTAAGGATACTGCAATTTCATTCACTGTAAATGGTAGTTATAATGGATCCCTGACTTATAAGTCATTGAATCCAATCCCTAAAGTTAAGATCATATTTTCTGAAGCAATTTCAAGTGTGGAGGCTAATAAAATAACCTGGAAAACAGATGCTGGCATTTTGGTGAATGCCAGTTATTCTATTTCTGATCAAAACAGATCGGTAGAATTAGTTCCGGTAAATGACCTTTCATCCTTTTCATCCTATAAGATCCTTATTCCTGATAACATTAAAACAGAGTCTGGCGGCAGAATAATCAATCCATTAACGATCAATTTGCAAACAGGGTTGGATGGAAAAGATAAATTCCCTATTATTTCTGATAATGAGCTGCTAACACTTATCCAAAAGCAAACCTTTAAATATTTCTGGGATTTTGCTCATCCTAACAGTGGTATGGCTCGCGAGCGCAATACTTCAGGAGATATTGTTACTACTGGTGGGACTGGTTTTGGGATTATGAGCATAGTTTCTGCTGTTAGCAGAAATTTTATCAGCAGAAGTGAGGGGAAGGCACGGATTCAAAAAATCATTACGTTTTTAAAAACTGCAGATAAATTCCATGGTGTTTTTCCGCATTGGATTAATGGGAATACCGGAAAGGTTCAAGCTTTTAGCGCCAAAGATAACGGCGCAGATCTAGTAGAAACAGCTTTTTTAATGGAAGGTTTACTCGTAGCTAGGCAATATTTTAATTCAAATGATGCGGATGAAATAAATTTACGCTCTGATGTTAACCTCCTTTTTAATGCTGTTGAATGGGATTGGTTTAGGAAAAATGGAGAAGAAAGATTATACTGGCATTGGAGTTCAAATTTTGCATGGGATATGAACTTACCTGTAAGAGGATGGAACGAAGCGCTGATGGTTTATGTTCTAGCTTCTTCTTCTACTACACATAGCATTCCTAAGTCCGTTTATGATGCAGGATGGGCATCAAATGGTGGAATGAAGAATGGTAATACTTATTATGGTGTTCAATTGCCTTTGGGATCTCCCAATGGAGGTCCTTTGTTCTTTGAGCATTACAGTTTTATGGCATTAAACCCAACCTCTCTGAGTGACTCGTATGCTAACTATGAAACCCAAGTTAAAGCGCATACCAAAATCAATTATAATTATTGTGTGGCCGATCCATTGAAATATGGATATTCCAAAGACAATTGGGGATTAACCGCAAGTGATATCAGCGGAGGCTATTCTGCCAGTTCTCCCAATAATGATAAGGGTTATACCGCTCCTACAGCTGCTGTTGCGTCCTTGCCCTATGCTCCCGAAGAATCTATGCAGGCTATTCGGTTTTTCTACTATAAATTAGGTGATAAACTATGGGGTGAATATGGTTTTAAAGATGCCTTTTCACTTCATGATCCTTGGTTTGCTCAATCTTATTTGGCAATTGATCAAGGGCCTCAGATTGTGATGATTGAAAATTATCGGACAGGTTTAATTTGGGATTTATTCATGTCTTGTCCCGAAGTAAAATCTGGATTAAAAAAACTTGGCTTTCAAAGCCCTAAAATTTAAGAATGAAAAATATTTATAAACTATATGTTTTTATTGCATTTTCCCTCTTATCCTGCGGAGTTAATAGGGATTTGAGTGTAAGGAAGACTTTAACAGATAATCAACTTTTAGATACGGTTCAATACCATAGTTTCCAATATTTTTGGGATGGTGCTGAACCAGTTTCGGGAGCCGGAAGAGAGCGTTATCATGAAGATAATATTTATCCGCAAAACGATAAAAATACTGTGGCTACTGGTGCTGCTGGCTTCGGATTGATGGGCATCATTAGTGGTATTGATCGAGATTTTGTGAGTAGAAAAGAAGGTGTTGAACGACTAAACAAAATTTTAAATTACCTTAAAAATGCCGAGCGTTTTCATGGTGCTTGGCCTCATTGGATGTATGGGGAAACTGGCAAAGTGAAACCTTTTTCTAAGTTTGATGATGGTGGCGATTTAGTTGAAACTTCCTTTGTTGCTCAAGGTCTTATTTGCGTAAAGCAGTATTTTAAGAATGGAAATCGTGAGGAAAAA
>NZ_JBIILQ010000251.1:0-4025 GCF_044232565.1 Daejeonella sp.
ACAAGCAATGTGGCTTACACAGCACAACAACAAAATGATTTATTCTTCGCCTACATTGAACAAGATGATTATTTGAAGAAGAATAAAGGAAAATATGCTGAGCGTAGTGGTGCTAAGCAACCATGGAGAAATCAAGTTGATGTAAGGTTTACTCAAGAAATATTTAAAGATTTTGGTAAAACTAAAAACAACTTCCAATTCACTATGGATATCATGAACTTTGGTAACCTTTTGAACAGCAAGTGGGGAAATGTTAATTTTGTACAAAATAGTGCAATACTTGTTCCTCAAAATGTTTCATCTTTAACTCCAGGAGGAACAACAAAACCAACGTTCTGGTTAAATACATTTAATAACAAGCCAGTAAGTTCAACTTTTGGAACTTCTCAAACTTTTGCATCTACTTATTATATGCAATTCGGTTTCCGTTACAATTTCCAATAGTAGATATATACCAAAAAACCCGCTTCATAACTGAAGCGGGTTTTTTTTTGCTCAGTTTTTATGATTTTTATATTGTCATTCTAGAGCTTACATTTGTAGTACCAATTTTTCTTAAATATAAATTATGAATAGACTTAAATACACATCAGTACTACTGATGGCAATTTTATTGTTTTTAGTCCCGCCTTTAAGGGCAGATGAAGGAATGTGGCTTCCAATGCTTATTGGGAAAAACTACGATCAAATGAAGAAACAGGGTTTTAAATTAACACCTGAAGATCTTTATAGTGTTAATAAAGCTAGTATTAAGGATGCAATCGTTTCTTTTGGAGGTTTTTGCACAGGTGAGATAGTATCAAAAAATGGTTTAATTTTCACTAATCATCATTGTGGTTATGATGCCATAGCTTCTAATTCAACCTCATCCAATAATATATTAGATGATGGTTTTTATGCTAAATCATTTCAGGAGGAAAAGCCAATTAATGGATTATTTGTTCGCTTTCTCATCAGAATGGAAGATGTAAGCCCTCAAATTATGGCAGCTATTGCCGGAGTAGATGAGAAAGATAAGGCAGCAAAGATTGCTGAAGCCATTAAGAAAATTACAGGCGAGGCAATCGCTGGGACTACTTACGAAGCTGATGTAAGAGACGTTTATAAGGCTAATCAATATCTTTTATTTGTGTATGAAAGATTCAATGATATTCGCTTAGTGGGTACTCCACAACAGTCGATTGGTAAGTTTGGAGGAGATACAGATAACTGGGAATGGCCACGTCATACTGGAGATTTTTCTATCTTTCGTGTATATGCCGATCAAGACAATAAATCAGCTACTTTTTCTTTAAATAACAAGCCCTATACTCCAAAAAAATCGTTGCCTATTTCTATCAAAGGAATTAAAAATGGTGATTTTTCGATGGTTTATGGTTTTCCTGGTCGCACAGACCGCTATTTAACATCCTACGGGGTTAAATCAGCAACGGAGAAAACCAACCCAACTACTGTTAAACTTCGCGATATCCGCCTTAAAGCATGGAAAGAAGAGATGGATAAAAGTGTAGATACTAGATTGAAACTATCTTCTATTTATGCAAATATCGCCAATTATTGGAAGTACTTTATTGGCCAAACAGAGCAGCTAAAACGCTTGAAAATAGCTGAAACTAAAGGACAGCAAGAAGAAGAGTTTACTAAATGGTCTGCTTCCTCAGCAGTAAATTCGCAACTAATGAGTTCATATAAAAAAGCTTATGAAACTTATGATCCATATGCTGTTCATATTACATATCTAAATGAAGGTTTATTGGCTACAGCATTTGTTCGGAATTCTAATCAATTGGCAAGCATGCTTAAAGCAATGAATTCACGGAAGGAAGATGCCGCATTTCAAGCTCAAATGAAGAAAAACTTGAGTTTATTGGTTGATAACTATCAAAAAACCTATTCAGATATCGCTGATAAGAAAATATTTGGTCAAATTTTGACTTCTTTTTATCAGGATGTGCCGAAATCACAACACCCTAAATTTATTTCCCAAATCCTGATTGATTTTGAAAAGGCTAGTCCCTCTGAAAGCTTCAATAGCTTTGCAAGCTATTTATGGGAGAATAGTAATCTTATAAATCCGGACAAAATGAGTCAGTTTTTACAAAACCCAAGCTTAGAGTCTTTAGAAGCTGATCCAGCTTATAAGTATTCAAAAAACATCATTCCACAAGAATATATTAAAAACAATTTCGGAACTGTTTTAGCTGATTTTCAGACTGAGAAAACTCGTTTAGATAATCTTTATTTAAAAGCGCTATTAGAAAAAAATAAAGGAGTATTATCATATCCTGATGCCAATTCTACCATGCGTATTAGCTATGGCACAGTTCAAAATTATAGTCCCAAGGATGGTATCATTTACGATATTAAAACTACTATTGACGGTATGATGGCAAAATATCAAGCAGGTGATGACGAGTTTGATCTTCCTAAATCCCTACTTGACGCTTATGAGAAACGTGATTTCGGACAATATTCCGAAAATGGAACTCTACCAATTGGATTTATAAGTAATAATGACATTACTGGTGGTAATTCTGGTTCACCAGTTTTAAACGGTAATGGAGAATTAATTGGAATTGCTTTTGACGGAAATTGGGAGGCTATGAGTGGCGATATTGCTTTTGATAAGCAGTATAAGCGTACGATCTCAGTGGACATACGTTTTGTTCTTTGGTGTATTGATGTTTTAGGTGGAGCAAAGAATATAATTGATGAATTGGATATTAAAACCAATAAATTACCTGTCCCGAAGGGTAAATTAATTATGAACTAATTTATGAATTGAAAATTCATCATATTTTAAACAAGAAAGCCTTTTTGAATTTTCAAAAAGGCTTTCTTGTAAAATGTGTTTTAGTTGTAAGTCTAAATTTCTTGAAAATAATTATTTTAATAAAAATTCAATTTAATTAGCAAGGAAAGGGAATATAATTATTCAATTCCTATTGATAAATAAATTCCCCGTATGGTGAACGAATCGATACTTGTTTGCCTTCAAATTTTTCTACACGACCAATTATTTGAGCATCAACAAGAAAGGATTTAGATATTTCTATGATAGATCCAGCAATTTCCTCTGGAACATAAAATTCCATTCTGTGGCCCATATTAAAAACCTTATACATTTCACGCCAATCTGTTGCAGACTGTTCTTGAATGAGGCTAAAAAGAGGTGGCACCGGCATCATATTGTCTTTTATGATATGTAAATTATTAATAAAGTGCAGCACTTTTGTTTGTGCACCACCACTACAATGCACCATACCATGAATTTTTTCACGATGTTGATCAAGTATTTTCTTGATTATAGGAGCATAGGTACGGGTAGGAGATAGGACTAATTTTCCAGCCGTAATGCTTAACTCCTCATTAAAGTCTGTAGCAGGTATTTGAATTGAATCTTTTAAATTCTTATTTCCTGAAAATATGAGTTCGTAAGGCACTGCAGGGTCATAGCTTTCCGGGTATTTTTCAGCAATGTATTTGTGAAACACATCATGCCTTGCAGATGTTAGTCCATTGGAGCCCATACCTCCATTATATTCCCGCTCATAACTTGCTTTCCCTGATGACGATAATCCAACAATAACGTCACCTGGACAGATCTTCTCGTTGCTTATGATGTTAGAACGCTTCATTCGGCAGGTAACTGTAGAATCAACAATTATCGTTCTAACGATATCACCAACATCAGCAGTTTCGCCACCTGTTGAATAAATTCCTATACCCAATTCACGCAGTTCACTTAAAATTTCCTCTGTGCCATTAATAAGCTCGGCAATTACTTCACCCGGTATTAAGTTTTTATTGCGACCAATAGTTGAGGAGAGTAGAATGTTATCTGTAGCACCAACACATAATAAATCATCAAGATTCATAATAATGGCATCTTGAGCTATTCCTTTCCAGACAGAGAGATCACCTGTTTCTTTCCAATAAATGTATGCCAAAGATGATTTTGTTCCAGCGCCATCTGCATGCATAATATTGCAATAAGCTTCATCGGAACCTAAAATATCAGGAAT
>NZ_JBIILQ010000252.1:0-4007 GCF_044232565.1 Daejeonella sp.
AAAAATGCATAGTGCGATTATCCAAATTCTGTACTTGATAATTTATCGCAAGCATTGACTCTTCAAGACTATAAGTTATTTCAAATGCGAATTTAAATGGAAAAACCTTAAGACTAGATTCCGAATAAACTAAACGAAATTTAACTTCAGAAGCACTTTGATGAACCAATTCAAATGGTGAGTTACGCGCAAAGCCATGCCTCTTTAATGGATATTTTATACCATCAATTAATAATTCATTATTGATGCAGGAACCTACAATTGGAAATAAATTGGGCGCCTGAAAGGACCAAACGGAAGGGTCGCCTTGCCATAAATGCTCCAAACCATTCTGCTTATTTAATAATGAACTTAACTCAGCTCCCTTTAAATTAATATGAATTTTTAAAAAATCATTCTCTAAAACGATCATTTAACTATAAATTAAATAATATTTATAATATATTCAAAATCAAATACTTATAATGTTTAACTAATCCTATCGTTTAACCCAAACCTTCTTCTTTTTGTTCCTATTATTACCATTGAAAGATGGTCTTTTAGCTGTGGGGTTGTATACAGGGCCTTCACCTAGTTCTTCAGGAAGAGTCATTCTTGGGATTTCCTTAGAGATCAGATTTTCAATAAAAGAGAATCTACGCTGATCTTTTTCATTCACAAATGTGATGGCTGTACCGGTAGTCTCTGCCCTGGCAGTCCTACCAATTCTATGAATATAATCTTCAGGATCAGGTGGAACGTCAAAATTGATTACCAAGCTGATACCTTCTACATCAATTCCCCTACTCAGTACATCGGTTCCAATAATAACGGGCAAAACGCGACTTTTAAAAGCTCTCAAAACGGTCTCGCGTTGTTCTTGCTCTAAGTCTGAGTGAAAGGCTTCCGACTTGATACCTTCTCTTCTAAGCGTTTTATTAAGATCTTTTACCGTTTCCTTTCGGGAACAAAAGATTAAGACACTTTTATATTCTCCTGCCTTTAACAAAGAGCAAATCAACTTAACCTTTTGATGATCATGAACCATATAAACCTGCTGAGAAATACCAACTGCAGGTTGAGAAATAGCAATATTTATTTGTTGAGGATCTTTTAGAATAGTATTGGCTAAAGTTCTAATCTTTGGTGGCATAGTTGCCGAGAAAAGCAATGTTTGACGATCATTTGGAAGATTACTGATAATTCTTAAGATATCTTCATAGAAACCCATGTCGAGCATACGGTCTGCTTCATCAAGCACCAAATATTTAAGATGATCTAATTTTATTACTCCCGATGCCAAATGCGCAATGAGTCGGCCGGGAGTTGCAATCACAATATCCACGCCATCCATCATCGCACGGCGTTGTTGTTCATAAATTATACCATCACCACCACCATAAACTGCTATGGAGCTAATACCTGCAAAATAAGCCAGTCCTTCAACCTGCTGATCAATCTGCTGGGCAAGCTCACGAGTTGGTGCAAGAATCAATGCCTGGGTATGTTTTTTATCAGAAATACTGATATGCTGCAAAACTGGCAATAAATAAGATGCCGTTTTTCCGGTACCAGTTTGAGCGCAGGCAATTAAATCAGTATGTTGAAGAATTAATGGAATCGCCTGAGCTTGTATTGGAGTAGGTTTAACAAAACCCATGCTCTGTAAACCCTCAAGTAATTGAGGATCAAAGTTAAAATCGCTAAATGTCAAATTGATGAAATAATGTTTAAATAATATTCAAAGGTAGTTAAAACAAAGGACAATGATAATTGAGAGTTTTTATATTGTATCTGCATGCTTAAAATTGAAATTTATTACGATAAATAATAATTTAGGTATTCCTAGTGTTTCTTTATTAAAATCGGACTGATTTATTAACACCTTTTAATTTCTCAACAAATAAAATATTTTTGGATTTTTTTCCTAGTTTTGAATCCCGTACAGATGATGTTTTTTATTGTCTTAAACAGACTCTATCTATTCATTCAATAAAAACTCTTAGAAATCCTACAGATATAATGACTAAATACATTTTTGTTACGGGCGGCGTTACTTCGTCGTTAGGAAAGGGTATTATTTCCGCCTCACTTGCAAAACTTTTGCAATCTAGAGGGTACCGAGTAACCATTCAAAAATTTGATCCATACATTAATATCGATCCAGGAACTTTAAATCCTTATGAGCATGGCGAATGTTATGTTACTGAGGATGGTGCGGAAACAGACCTAGATCTTGGTCATTATGAGCGCTTTTTGAATGTACCAACTTCACAGGCTAACAATATTACGACTGGTCGTATTTATCAAAATGTAATAAACAAAGAGCGTGAAGGCGCTTATTTAGGAAAAACTGTACAGGTTGTACCGCATATTACGGATGAAATCAAGCGTAATATGAAAATATTGGGTGAAACTGGCGATTATGATATTGTTATTACCGAATTGGGGGGGACTGTTGGAGATATTGAATCTTTACCCTTTATTGAAGCTGTTCGTCAATTACGTTGGGAATTAGGTTCAGGAAACTCTTTGGTGATTCATTTAACACTTGTACCTTTCTTAGCTGCTGCTGGCGAATTAAAAACAAAGCCTACACAGCACTCTGTAAAGATGTTATTAGAATATGGTATACAGCCGGATATTTTGGTTTGCCGTACAGAACATCACATTCCGCAAGAATTACGAAAGAAGATTGCTCTATTCTGTAACGTGAATATAAATGCAGTTATTGAATCCATTGATGCCTCAACTATATACGATGTTCCATTGTTAATGCTGAAGGAGCAACTAGATAAAACTGTCTTAAGTAAATTCAAACTTCCTCAAAAAAATGAGCCTGATCTAGGTAAATGGAAAGATTTTCTGGGTCGTTTAAAAAATCCATTGCATGAAGTTACCATTGGCTTAGTTGGTAAATACGTTGAATTACCTGATGCTTACAAATCGATTACAGAATCTTTTATTCATGCAGGGGCTAAAAACGAATGTAAAGTCAAAATAAAAAGCATTCAGTCGGAGAGCATTACTGCCGACAATGTTGCTGAGAAGCTCAAAGGATTGGATGGTGTGCTTGTTGCTCCAGGTTTTGGAAGCAGAGGTATTGAAGGAAAAATTGAAGCTATAAAATACGTTAGAGAGCAAGAAATTCCATTTTTCGGCATTTGCTTAGGTATGCAATGTGCTGTGGTAGAATTTGCGCGAAATGTAATAGGAATAAAGGATGCTCAAAGCAGTGAGATTGATGAACATGCTAAGAATCCGGTAATCTCCATGATGGAGAATCAAAAAAACATAAAAAATAAGGGAGGTACCATGCGTTTAGGATCATACACTTGTGATCTTAAAAAAGGAACCAAGGCGGCAGCTATTTATGGTAAAACAAGAATTACTGAGCGTCATCGCCATCGCTATGAGTTCAATAACAAGTACTTAGAGCAATTTGAACAAGCTGGAATGATTGCCTCAGGCATAAACCCTGAAAACAATTTAGTAGAAATTGTGGAGTTGAATAATCATCCATTTTTTATTGGAGGTCAGTTTCACCCCGAATTAAAGTCAACAGTTGATAATCCTCACCCACTTTTTGTTAACTTTGTGGCCGCTTCTATTCTTTATTCAAAAAAGAATAAAACATTATAACAAAACAGATTATTATACGGAATGGATAGAAATACATTTACGGGCCTATTTTTGATTTTAATCATTTTAGTAGGTACAACTTTTTTAATGCAACCTTCTGAAGAAGATATCAAAAGGGAAAAAGCAAAACAAAGTCAGGATTCAATAGCAAGGGTTAACAAAGATAAAAATCCAGTTATTGTAAAGAATACGACAAAAACAGCCAATGTACCAATTGTGGATTCAACGCTTATCAAAGCTGGTCCTTTTGGTGCTGCTCAATCAGGCAGCGATGAGCCAATCGTTCTTGAAAACGAATCTATTAAAGTAAAAATCAGTCCCAAAGGTGGCAGAATTGCCTCTGTTGAACTAAAAAGCTTTAAAACCTATACCAAATTGCCATTGAT
>NZ_JBIILQ010000054.1:0-13184 GCF_044232565.1 Daejeonella sp.
AAAGCTGCTAACAGAATAAATAATGGGGTTTAGCAGTGTTCCGGGACTAATCTTCTCAATCTTGTTCGGGTCGGTATTGACTTCTTGGAAGTCTTTGGTACATGCAAAGCTTAGTGAAGCGAGCAGTACAACAGAAAATATATTTTTAAAATTCTTCATTTTTATTTTTTTTAGTAGACCAATATTCTGGGTTATACTTATTATTCTTAAAACTTCACTGTTAGGTTCATTCCAAATGTGCGTGTTGACGGCATTTGTCCCATTTCAACTCCTGGAAGTATGGTAGAACCATTCAATGTTGCAGTTTCTGGGTCAAACATAGGAAAGTCTGATATTATTGCTAAATCGCGACCATAAAGTGCTAATGAAGCATTATTTAACTTAAGCTTTCTGCTAAGTTTTGCTGGAATACCGTACTCTAATCTAACTTCACGTAACTTAATAAATGAGGCATCAAAACTATTGGATTCAACATTCGCACGTCTGTAGTAGTCGCCATAAAATGATGCCGGTGCTACTTGCTTTGTGTTAGGAGTATAAGTACCTCCTGCAACAGCAACTACTCCTTCGCCAACAATAAATCCTTCTTCACGACCTTTTAAAGTTTTGCTAAGCTTTCCTTGTTCCGCCATTTTATGATGCGTTTGTGAATAGATCATGCCGCCATATTGGCCGTCAATTAGGAAACTTAATTTGTAGTTTTTGTATTGAAATTCATTACTCAAACCACCTCTCCAGTCGGCATAGGCATTACCAATGTATTGAATCTGACCTGGTCTTGCCGGGAGTCCCGCAGTAGTATAAACAATCTGACCATCAGGTGCTCTTACAAAACCAAAACCATAAATATCCCCTGTTGTTCCTCCAACGCGAGCTTGAATGGTTGCATTACCGCCATAACCGATATCTTGTTTATCAGATAAGCCCTCAGCAAGTTCGAGTACTTCATTGTCGTTTTTCGACCAGGTTAACGTACTGGTCCAGCTGAAGTTTTTAGTTTTAATTGGTTTTCCACCTATTAAAAGTTCAATGCCTTTATTTCGAACAACACCAGCATTTAAAACGGCTCTAGAATATCCAGTTGTAGGATCCAGTGGCACATCAAGAATCTGGTTTTTTGTAGTATTACTATAAAAAGTAAGGTCCATGGTAAAGCGAGATTTGAATAAGTTATATTCTAATCCTGCTTCATAACTGGTAGTAATTTCAGGTTTGAAATTTGCATTGTGCAATGTAGTAGGTACAGATGCAGATGCCGGAAAATCACTTATTCCATAATATTTACTTGTTTTATAGGGATCTGTGTCATTTCCTACTTGAGCTGCCGATAAACGAAGTTTCGCATAAGTAACAGCTGTTGGAAGCTTAAATAATTCATTAAGAATAAAGCTTGAGCTTACAGAAGGGTAGAAGAAGGAGTTGTTTTGAATTGGAAGGGTACTCGACCAATCGTTACGTCCTGTTACATCCAAAAATATCTTGTCTTTCCATGCAAAGGAGGCAAAACCATATATACTTTGAACTTTCTTATTAAGGTAGTTCGTATTCATTAGTGGATTACTTTGTCCGTTGCTCAATTTATAAACGGCTGGAATTATTAAACCGTCAACCGTGCCATTAACTCCTGTATAGCGCCTGTTCAGTGAATTTGCTCCTCCAGAAATACTTGCTTCAAAATCTTTGTTCAGTCTTGTTTTATAAGTTAGGAGTACGTCTGTGTTTAATTCAAAATTGAAAATAGTTTGTTGTCTTAAGTATCCTCTTTGGAAGTTTGCAGTACTAAATGGACGGCGCTGATCGCGATCTTCATTAAGCATATCAAAACCGGAGCGAACCATCAAACTTAATTTCTTTGTAAAATCATAGGTTGCCGACATGTTGGCAACGGTTTTATAATTGTTTACAGCATTAGTCATTTCATAGGCAATCAAAAATGGATTGTCAATGAATGAGCTGAATGGGTGAATTTGATCAATTTGCTCTAGACCTGGTTTCCATATTGGTCTGTACCAATCAAGATCAACATTTGGGTTTTGGAAGATCATGAAATAGGAAAGCGATTGATTGTTATATCCTGTTGCAGGAAGGTTATCACTTGTTTTATTGGTGAAGTTAATTTTAGAATTAATTCTAAGTTTTGGGGATAGTTTGAAGTTTAAACTCAAAGCAGCTGTTAATCGTTCATAGCCGGTATTTGGCATGATCCATTCGTTTTTTGAATGAGTTATTGATGCTCTTGCAGTTGAATTTTCGCTACCACCGTCAAAGGAAATGCTATTGGTGATTGTTGATCCGGTACGCCAAAAACTAGAAATATTGTCGGTGTAAGGTACCCATGGCAGACGCGATGCGGATTGCCCTCCTGTAACTGGATCATACTGAAAATATGATTGTCCATTAAATTTGGGACCGTAGGCGCTACTTGTTCCTGATGTGCTCGCACCATCTGCTGAAGCTCCATACGAATAATACAACTCACTATTAGGTCTGATAGTTGTACCTGTTCCCTGACCATATTCATATTGCATGTCTGGGTACCTCAAGATGTCATTATAGCTGTAATTGGAATTCAAACTTACTCCAATACCTTTACTTTTTTTCGTTCCTGATTTGGTAGTTATGATTAAGGCTCCATTCGCTGCACGACTTCCATAAAGGGCTGCTGCACTTGCACCCTTCAGTACAGTAACACTTTCGATATCGTCAGGATTGATATCGGATATTCCATTTCCAAAATCTACAGGAACGTCATTGCCAGAGCCAGCTCCATAGGCATTGCTAACACCTGAGGATGTTAAACCACCACCTACTGGTACTCCGTCTAATACAATTAAAGCTCCATTATTGTCGGAGTTCATGGATGTTTCGCCCCTTAAGATAATTTTTGCAGAGTTTACTGGCCCTGAACCCGGCGAAACAATATTTAAACCTGCTACCTTGCCGGATAGTGCACCAACCCAATTATTAGATCGCGCATCATTAAGCGCATTTTCTTTCAATGTTTGTGTTGCAAAACCCAGGGCTTTCTGTTCCCTCTTAATTCCTAAGGCTGTAACCACAACTTCATTTAAAGAGCTTGTTGATTGGGCTAAAAGGATGGAGATATTGCTTTCGCTTTCATTGTAAACCTTTGTAAAGGTGGTATATCCTATCATGGAAAAACTTACCGAAGTTCCTTTTGGGATATTAAGTGTAAAACTTCCATCCATATTAGTTACTCCCAACGATTTCTTGTTGGAATCTACAATACTTATTCCTGCAATTGCTTCTTTGTCATTGCTATCTACAACAGTACCTTTTAATAAAATATTGGATTGTTGGGCATAACTTGGGTTTACCGATAGAAGATTAACGGTGATTAATAATAAACACGGCAATAGGCTTAACTTCTTTAGCGAGATTAATGGCTCGAAAAAGGCCTTTAAAGTCGCTGTCGATTTTTGCACAAGCTTACCGAAATGATCAGTAATTTTTTTTTTCATAATTTATAGTTTAAGATGGGTGCATTTGCTTTGATTGATTTCGTTTTATTTCAAATCAACCAATTTTAATTGATTTATTCTTTTTTAATATTTCGAATTCTATTTTATTTATAATAAAACGAAACTATAAACAAATATTCATAATATAAAAAAAACTTTTTATTATAATATTTAATTAATCTTGTGCTAATAAATACCCTTTTTTACATTAAAAACTTAATAATTTCATAATATTAATTTTTTGTATTTGACAAAAAGGGTTTTTTCAAGGTTTTTCATCTGATATTTCAACACATCCTTTTAAATTCACTTCGCTCAATTACCTAATTTTTATCCCTTAAAAAAAGTATTTTTGCCTTATGAATGAAAAAAGCGCTTTATTGTATGCTATCATTGAGAACGCGATAGATGGTATTATTACCATTAGTGATCGTGGACTTATTGAATCGATAAATCCAGCTGCATGTGCTCTTTTTGGTTATTCACATAATGAGGTAATTGGAAAAAATATTTCTATACTGATGCCTAAGCCTGATAAGGATCAACATGATCAGTATATTTCAAGATACCAAGAGACAGGCGCTGCTAAAATCATAGGAAAGGGTCGTGATGTAAATGGTCAAAAAAAGGATGGGACATTGTTCCCTTTCCGTTTAGGAGTAAATAAAGTAAACTTTTCTGGCAGAACAATTTATGCAGGCTTTATTCATGATCTTTCGAAAGAAAAAGAAGCTGAGGCCAAAATTCTTCATTATGCATCTCAGCTGGAAAAATTGGTTGAAGACCGAACCTTATCACTTCAGAAATCAGTAACCGAACTTGAGGCCGCAAAAGAAATTGTCAGTAAATCTCTTGTGAAGGAAAAGGAACTCAATCAGCTTAAAAGTCGCTTTGTTTCCATGGCCTCACACGAGTTTCGCACTCCTTTAAGTTCCATAACTTTATCGGCTTCATTGATTGAAAAGTATAAATTGCAGTCTGACGATTTAAATGTAAGCAAACATGTCACAAAGATTAAAAGTTCAGTTGCCAACCTAACTACCATTCTGGATGACTTCCTTTCATTGGAGCGTTTGGAGGCAGGTAAAATCGAGACTAATCTTACCCATTTCGACATCGTTAAACTTTCGGAAGA
Source organism: Daejeonella sp. (assembly GCF_044232565.1). Lineage (GTDB taxonomy): Bacteria > Bacteroidota > Bacteroidia > Sphingobacteriales > Sphingobacteriaceae > Daejeonella. Next base: position 4,618 of record NZ_JBIILQ010000054.1, read on the forward strand.
AATTACCGAAGAAATGCAGCTAATGGCCAAAAAAGATCAAAATATTATTTATCAACATACGGGTACGCATAGCATGGTTCTACTTGATCAAAATTTACTACGTAATTGTATTGTCAATCTGATTTCAAATGCCATTAAATATTCTGGCGAAAATACTTTTATTGAGTTCAATACGGAATTAGCTGATAACGTATGTATTGTAAATGTTTGTGATAATGGAATTGGTATTCCAGAAATTGATCATAAACACCTTTTCGAACCTTTTTTTAGAGCAAATAATACAGGAAATATCCCCGGTACTGGTTTAGGTTTGAATATAATCACTCGATATGTGAAGCTGATGGGCGGAAAGGTTAATTTTAGCAGCCTTGTAAATCAGAAAACAGTTTTTACACTTAATTTCCCACAGTAAAAATTTATGAAGAAAAAAATTCTAATTATTGAGGATAATAACGATATCAGAGAAAGCTCAATGGAGATTTTGGAGCTCGCGGGCTACGAAGTGCTGCAAGCCGAAAATGGGAAAATTGGAGTCGAGCTTGCGCAGCAGCACCTTCCTGATATGATTCTTTGTGATATAATGATGCCTGAACTTGATGGCTATGGTGTTTTATATCTGCTTTCTAAAAATCAAAATACTGAAAATATTCCTTTCATCTTTCTTACTGCAAAGACTGAGCGTGCTGATATGAGAAAGGGCATGGAAATGGGGGCTGACGATTATCTTACAAAGCCTTTTGATGATTTAGAATTGCTTAATACCATTGAATCACGTTTCCACAAGCATCAAAAACTTGAATCTTTCTATAGCCAGTCCTTTGAAAGTTTAAAACATCTTGTTAATCAAAACCATGGATTAGAAGAGTTGAAGAAAATAATTGCTGAGAGAAAGGTAAAATATCTTAGGAAAAAGCAAATCATTTACTATGAAGGAGATAGTATTTCAGGCATTTATTTAATTTTAAGTGGTAAAGTAAAGGCTATAAAATTGAATGATGACGGCCGAGAATTTGTGACAGGGATGTATGGTCCTGAAGATTATATTGGAATACAAGCCATGTTATCTGGCGATCAATATAATGAAACAGTGGAGGCAATTGAAGATACTGCCATTTGTTTATTACCAAAAGAAACGGTAAATCAATTACTTGATAATTACACAGATATTGGTCAAAAGTTTATAAAGGTTCTGTCTAGTAACCTCATCGAAAAAGAAGAACAGTTACTGCAACTTGCCTACCATTCAGTTAGAAAACGTATGGCTGAGATTCTTTTACGTTTAGTAAAATCTTCCGTTGATGCTGGGGATGAATTAACAATCCGGATTTCTCGTGAGGACCTTGCCTCAATGGCGGGCATGGCTACAGAGACTGTTAGCCGTACCTTGAGTGATTTTAAGGATGAGATTATTATTGAGAAAAAGGGAAGTTTAATTCAAATCCTTGATCAATCGAAACTCTTAAAAATGAAAAACTGATATAAATCACTTTTCTAAATGACTTCTCTCATTAGAAATAGCTTTTCCAATTTTTACTTTTGGGAAATAGCTATAAATAATGAAAGTTGTTGCCTACAGTATTAAGGAGTTTGAGAAAGAGTTTTTAGTTCGTGCTAACAAAAAGCAACACGATATTACTCTGATTTCCAATTCTTTAAGTCTTGATACGGTTATGTATGCAGAGGGAAAGGAAGCTGTTGTTGTTTTTACTAATGATGATGTTTCCGAAGCTGTTATTAATAAGCTAGCTGATCTTGGCATCAAATATATCACTACCCGATCATTAGAGACAGATCATATCGACCGCAAAGCGGCTAGTTTAAGGCAAATGAAGGTAGCAAATGTACCTTCTTATTCTCCAGAGTCTATTGCCGAATATGCTGTTATGCTTGCTCTATCTCTCAGTAGAAAAATTGTTTCGACGGTAAATAGTAGCAGGGAATTTGATTTTAGGATAGATCATCATATTGGTTTTAATTTTTATGGTAAAACTGTAGGAATTATAGGCTTAGGAAATGTTGGGAAAGCCACCGCAGCCATTTTTAAAGGTATGGGTTGTAGGGTTATTGCTTATGACATAAATTATCCAGAATCGTTTGAAGGAGTTGAAAAAACTAGTTTAGATAAGATTTTGTCAGATTCAGATATTATTTCTCTCCATGTTCCAATTAGTTCCGATACGAGGCATATCATTAATTACCAAAGCTTAAATAAGATGAAAGATGGTGTAATGTTAATCAACACCGGAAGTGGAGAATTGATTAAATCTTCTGATGTTCTTCATGCCCTTAAGAGTCGAAAAATAGCTTATTTAGGATTAGATGGCTATGAATTTGAAAAAAATCTCTTTTTTTCGGATCACCGGAGTGATGCTAAGAAAGACAATGTATTGGAGCAATTACTGTCATTCCCAAATGTAATTATTTCACCTCACCAAGCCTTTTTAACTAAAGAGGCCTTACAAGAAATTGCGAACATTACCATAAAAAATCTGGATAATTGGCATGCAGGAAAGTGCTCGGGAAAGGCTTGCGCTTGTTATGAAGGATGCAAAAAAGCGCTCGGTTAATCGTTGATTATTAATTGAAATATGGTCACTCAACAATTAATCGATAAATATCATGTGGCAGCACCACGTTATACAAGCTATCCCACAGTTCCTTACTGGGACACGGATTTTCCAGATTTAAATAAATGGAAAGAATCTATTAAATTCTCTTTTAATCATAGTAATGCAAGCAATGGAATAAGTTTATACGTCCATTTGCCTTTTTGTGAGAGCTTGTGCACTTATTGTGGATGTAATACCAGAATTACAAAAAATCATCAGGTGGAGAGTCCTTATCTCCAAGCAGTGCTGAAGGAATGGGATCTTTACCGTGAAATATTGGGTAAAAGACCTTTAATTCGTGAAATTCATTTGGGTGGGGGTACTCCAACCTTTTTTACGGCAGAAAACCTTTCAACTTTAATTACTGGTCTTATGGATGGGTCAGATTTACATCCTGACGCTGAATTTAGCTTTGAAGCACATCCAAATAATACAACAGAGTCTCATCTTGAAATTTTGTATAAGCTAGGATTTCGTCGTTTAAGTCTTGGAATTCAAGATTTTGACTCCAAAGTTCAACTAATTATTAATCGTTTACAAAGTTTTGAACAGGTTGAGGAAGTGACTAGTTTAGCGCGACAAATTGGCTATACTTCTATCAATTTTGACCTTATTTATGGGCTTCCACTTCAGACTTATGAGGGTCTGCGTGATACCATTTTGCAAGTCAAGAAGTTGATGCCCTCCCGGATTGCTTTTTATAGTTATGCACACGTGCCGTGGATAAAACCGGGACAAAGAAGTTTTACGGAGAATGATCTACCTAGCGCGACCGAAAAGCGAAGATTATACGAATTGGGTCGTGAGATGTTTACCGCTATTGGCTATGAAGAAATTGGTATGGATCATTTCGCTTTAAAAACAGATAGCCTTTTTATAGCTGATTTTTCAAAGAAATTGCACCGAAATTTTATGGGTTATACCCATCAATATACTCAGTTGATGATCGGATTAGGAGTTTCTTCCATAAGTGATAGCTGGTTTGCATTTGCTCAGAATGTAAAAAAAGTAGAAGATTATTATGATTTATTAAACAAAGGCCAGCTGCCCGTATTTAAAGGACATTATTTAACGGAAGAGGATCTTTTGATCAGAAAGCATATTTTGAACCTGATGTGTCAAGGGGAAACTACATGGGATCAAACTTTTTCAATGCATAAAGTGTTAAAAGATGGATTAGATAGGTTGAAGGTACTTGAAGAAGATGGTTTAGTTGAAATAGGAGATAACAGTATTATTGTAACGCAGCTTGGGAAACGATTCCTAAGAAATATTTGCATGACATTGGATGCTCGGCTTTGGGCAGACCAGCCTGAATCGCAATTGTTTAGTATGGCCTGATCCTGATCATTTCGGATTGACTCTTTTATCCAGAGAATTACAATGTTAGCACAGTTTTATTAGAACAAACATTCTTTTAGACCTAATCCGAAATGGGAGGGATTGATTTCTATAAATTAATATAATTTACATATTAAAGATTTGTCCTTGCGGAATGATCCGGAACAGACTTCAACTCCAGTTTCTACTTTCTTCGGACTTAAATATGGAATATCTAAGTTTAATCCTCTTAAAATAAACCATAGTCCTAAAGCCAACATCAACATTGGTATAGCCTTATTGATTCTTCTGCGAAAAATTGGTCCGGCGAAACTGGTACTTACCATCGCTATAAACATCAGGGGCATTGTTCCCAAACCAAAAAACATCATGTATTGACCTGCAGATACTGAATTTCCCGTATTTATTGCTCCTGCCATTGCAAGATAAACAAAACCACAGGGTAGCAATCCATTTAGAATTCCTATTATCAAATGTCCAGATTTATGTTTTAGAGCATATGATAAAAGTCGGTTAAAAGGTTGAATCATTCTTGTTGCCAATTGTCCCTTACTAAAGGAAACATTAAATATCCTTGATAATGCTGCTAAAATTATGAAGATGCCTGTAACAATACTGAGCGATTGCTGTACTCCCGCTAGCCATAACTGTTGCCCAATTAAGCCAATTATTAAACCTAAAACGGTATAAGTTAGGGTGCGCCCAATATTATAAACCAATTTATCGAATAAAATTAGCCAAGGCTGTTCGCGAAAACTTGGAATTGCAAAAGCTAGCGGACCACACATGCCAACACAGTGAATGCTGCCAAATAATCCAGTAAAAAATGCTAGCTCATTATAATTCATTTATATACTAAAATTTAAATTTTATTTCTTTTCAAATCAATTAATGAGAATATTTTTTTCGAATAAATATTCCTTTCCCTCGCTTTTCCATTCTAAAATAAGCTTCCAATGTCCTTTTGAAGTCTCGTTTAGGGGCAAAACAAATACATTGTTTTTACTTGTTTCCATGTTCAGCGTACGGTCATTTTTCTTATCTGAAGGATGGAGAAAACGGACACTTCCTGTTGCAGGTTTCTTAAAAACTATCTTTAAACTATCTCCCACATAGATCTCGGGCTCGGCATTATCTTGCTGCACCTGATTTTTACGTGCATATTCTTTATCATATTCGATTCCCTTTTGATAGTAATCCTTGTCTACAAGGTCATCTGAGTCACTTCTCATCATAAATACCACTAAAGTGATAATAAAGGCCATAAATAAGCCCATTCCTATAACCAATTTTGTTCCCCAGTTCATCATCATTAATTTGGTGGTGCTATAAAATTTGTTTTTATTTCGTCTATTTTCTTTCCATTCGAGAATATGTCAATCTCAATTTCCGATTTGTATTCTTCAATATCTTTTTGAGGGATTATTAAAAAGAAAGTGACTTTTACCGACCCACCTTTTTTTATACTATTTTCTTTTCGGATGAATTGAATTGTTACATTTTTATCTTCAGCTTTCATCTCAAAAATTACATTATCAGTTGTTTTATTTACTAATTCTGCATTATAAAGATTACTTACAGTACCATTATCTCTCATTTGATATAATGTTCCACCTGCACGCAAAACAGTAGTTTCAATAGCACTTCTGCTCACTAAAAGGTAGCCTAAAACGCTAACTAGAATAATAAAAACCACCGAGTAGGCATAAACTTTTTTACTCAGCTTAAAGCTCGATTTTGATTTAATTTGATCTTCCGACATAAATCCGATGAGTCGTGTTGGGCGATGTGTTTTTTCCATCACCATATCGCAAGCATCGATACAGGCAGTGCAATTTATACATTCAAGTTGGGTGCCATTTCGGATATCAATTCCTGTAGGGCATACATGGATACATAGTTTACAATCTATACAATCTCCAAGATGTTGTTCAGTATTTTTACTGACTTTCCCTCTAGGCTCTCCTCGTTCATAATCATAGGCAACAATCATGCTTTGATTATCGAGCAGCACGCCTTGGAGTCGGCCATAGGGACAAATAACTGTACAAACAAGCTCCCTAACGTATGAAAAAACTAAGTAAAACACAAAAGTGAAAACCCAGATTGAAATAAACCCGGAAGTATGTTGTATTATTGGTTCAGTCATAATTTTCATTAATGCGTCGGAACCAATAATATAGGCCAAAAATATGTTCGAGATAAAAAAGGAAATTAAAATAAAAACAAAATGTTTGACACCCTTTTTTAGAACTTTTTCACCGTTTAAAGGGGCTGCATTTAACTTTTGCTGTTGGATATAATCCCCCTCAATCCAATTTTCAACTTTCCTGAAAACCATCTCCATAAATATAGTTTGGGGACAAGCCCAGCCGCACCAAACTCTTCCGAAAATGGCCGTAAACATGACGATGAATACAACAAATGTTAAAATGGCTAATACAAATAGATAAAAATCTTGAGGCCAGAAAATAACTCCAAAAAATACAAATTTTCGTTCTAGGACATTGAGTAAAATAAGTTGTTCTCCATTAATTTTTATAAAGGGACCACTAAATAGTAGCAGAAGAAAGAAATAACTTAATTTTTCACGATAATTATACAATTTGCCTTTAATAATTTGAGGATACATCCACTTCCTTTTGTTTTCAGTGTCACTGATTGAAGGAAGATGATCCCTGAAATTTGGTGCTTCAGCCATTTATTTTTAATCCAATTGTTATTAATTTCACTTTCTCCTTAAGATTAAATATTGTACACAAAGTAATTGATACAAAAATTGATATTTAAATAGGTTTTAAACATGACCTATATCATTTTAATAGATAATAAGCATCATTAAATCTTGCGGAAATTCAACGCATTTTAGTGGTAGAAAAATTCTTTAAACAAAGGCTAAACTATTGGTGTAGTCAAAAATGGATCTAATGATAATCAAGGATTATGTTTTAAGGCTCAAGAATATTTCCATTGCCAATTTGCTTGAAGTTGGAGTAAAAAATGCTTTTTTAGGAGAAATTTTTACTCATCCAATACTTCATGATATTAGGGTTCCAGATGGATTTGCAATCACCTCAACTGCTTTTCATCGATTTATTGAATATAATAAGTTGGATGGTGTTCACGAAAGATTAATTGCATCCTTGGATAGTGGAAATCTAGCTAGTGTCGATAAAATTGGACAAAGGGCGAGAGCTTTGATACTTGGCGCTCGAATGCCTGGAGATATTGAGGATGCTATAACTGCCGCCTACCGTGAGCTTTGTTTTGAATCTTCCAATGAAGTTGCAGTGAGAAGTAGTCCAATTGACATTGATTTGCTAAAGACGCGATTTATAGATGTTCACGATACTTTCCTCAACATTAAAGGCGATAAGGAATTAATTGAGGCTGTGAAAAAATGTTTTGCCTCCCTATACTCAGAAAAGTCACTTATTAATCACTCCAATAGCTCTGCAAAATCCATTTCAGTTTGCGTGCAAAAAATGGTTCGATCAAATAAGGCAAGCTCTGGAAATGCATTTACTTCAGATCCGGAAAGTGGTTTTGCGGATGTAATTCACATTACAGGTGTTTATGGAATTTTGGATAAAGACTATCAAAGTGATCTTCATCCAGATGAATTTATTGTATATAAACCCAATATTTCTGAAGGCCTAAAAGCCATCATTCAAAAAAAAATGGGGCAGAAAAATCAGATGCTTATCTTTAGAGATAACTCCGTAATTCAACAGTTAGCTACTCCAGAGCAATGGAGAGATCAGTTTATTTTAATGGATAATGAAATACTTATTCTAGCTGAATGGGGCATGACCCTAGAAAATTATTATGGGAGTCCGATAAGCTTTGAATGGGTAAAGGATGGTGACTCCAATGAGCTTTTTTTATTGCAAGCTAAGCCTGAAAATTTCAAGAAATCTAAAAACCAAATCCTAATATGACTAAGTCTGAGATAAAATTCCTGAGTGGACCGCAATCACGTATTAAGGAATTTCTTTTTACAATTAATATTGTCCGCCAATTTATCAAAGGATTTAGAGAATTGCATTTTATTGGTCCCTGTATTACCGTTTTCGGATCTGCTCGATTTAAAGAAGATCACGAATACTATAAATTAACAAGAAAGGCTGCTGGTGAATTCGCTAAGCTTGGTTTTACAATCATGACAGGCGGTGGCCCAGGAATAATGGAAGCGGCAAACCGTGGAGCAAAAGATGTAGGGGGACGATCAGTAGGCTGTAATATCCAGCTTCCTCAAGAACAAAAACATAATCCATACCTAGATAAATGGGTGGAAATCAAACATTTTTTCGTTAGGAAGGTTCTACTCGTAAAATACTCTTTTGCTTTTGTTGTTATGCCCGGTGGATTTGGAACGCTTGATGAATATTTTGAAGCTATTACTTTGATTCAAACAAAAAAAATAGGCGACTTTCCTGTAATTATTTTTTGCAAGGATTTTCATCAAAAGTTAATTGAACATACCCATATTATGAGAATGGAAGGGACAGTCTCTGAAGCTGATTTAAGTCTTTTTCTAGTTACTGATTCTATTGAGGAAGCCGTTGAATTAATAAAGATAGAGAGTATTAAAAGGCATGGCTTGAAGCCTGAAGA
>NZ_JBIILQ010000055.1:0-13061 GCF_044232565.1 Daejeonella sp.
AAATGAAGAATTTTAAAAATATATTTTCTGTTGTGCTGCTCGCTTCACTAAGCTTTGCATGTACCAAAGACTTCCAAGAAGTCAATACCGACCCGAACAAGATTGAGAAGATTAGTCCCGGAACACTGCTAAACCCCATTATTTATTCTGTTAGCAGCTTTAACACCTCGCGAGCGGATGCATTCACCTTCGATATTATGCAGGTTGCATTGCCATTTCCAAGTGTTTCAGGTGGAGTTCACAGATATGATATCACAGAATCAGCAGGAAACTCTACCTGGAATACCTATTACCGCTGGATAAACAATGTTAAAGAAATGCGTGCAGCGTCAATTGCGTCGCAAGACCCCAATTACGAAGCAATAGCACTCACCTTAAACGCATGGCTATATTCTTTACTAAGTGATTCTTTTGGTGATGTTCCAAAAAGCGAAGCTGTACAAGGAGATCAAGGTGTTTATCAGCCAGTTTTTGACACGCAAGAAGAAATTTACAAAACTATAATTGCTGATCTTGAAAAAGCCAATACTCTTTACAATACTGGCAAACCAATGATATTTGGCACTGATATCCTCTATGCTAATAATGTAAGCAACTGGAGAAAATTCACCAACTCATTACGCTTGCGTTTATTATTACGTGTTTCAAAAAGAACAGAAATTGATGCCTTTGGGAAAATGGCTGAAATAATTGGAAATCCAACAACAAACCCTGTATTTACAAGTAATGCAGATGCGGCTATTCTTAAAATTACCGGCGTTGTTCCAAATGTTTCACCTTGGGGAAGAGCGATTGACTTTACCACATTTAGAGCTTCTGGAGGGTTTTTTATCGATAATTTAAATGATTTTGTTGATCCACGCCTTGCCAAATGGAACTCAGAAGCTCGTACTTCAGATGGAAAAACTAATATTGGTTACAAAGGCATTCCAAGTGGGTACAACGGACCAGAATCACAGTTCAAATACCTTCCATCTAACTTTCTTGTAGCACTGGCAACAGCACCCATGACTTCCGTAATAATGAGTTATGCAGAGCTTGAATTTATTAAAGCTGAATTAGCCCAAAAGGGAAAAATTACCGGGTCAGCAGCAACTTTTTATCAAAATGGTGTTAAAGCTTCTGTTGAACAGTGGGGAGCAGTTCTGCCAGCAAATTATTTTTTAAACGCCAAAGCCGCCTACAATGGAACATTAGAAAGAATAATGCTTCAAAAATATTACGCATTATTCTTCAATGATTACCAACAGTGGTTTGAGTACCGTAGAACAGGATTCCCGGTATTGCCAAAGGGAGCAGGACAACTTAACAATCAAATTATGCCAGTTAGGTTTAGGTATCCTACTACCGTTGTAACTAATAATAATGCAAACTATCTTAAAGCGGTTGCAAATATGGGTGGAGATGATATCAACACCAAAGTATGGTGGGAAAAATAATTTAAAATATAAATTAATCAATAAAGGATACCCAAAAGGTATCCTTTATTGTATATTGTTTTTTTATGAACAGAAGATTATTTGTTACCAAACTTGGACTCTTAACGGGATGGCTTGCACTAAGTTTTGATGCTTATCCATTTAAACTAAAAAGAAGAGAAAAAATTACTGGTTATGTTAAGAATGGGAATAAAGGTTTACTAGGTGTTGCAGTTACAGACGGTTATACGATTACGCTGACAGATTATGATGGCAATTACTCTTTTACTGCTCATCCAGACGCAACATTTGTTTTTATAAGTACTCCTGCAGGATATGATTTTTTGACAAAAAACAATTTGGCAACATCGTACCACAAGTTGGAATCAAGAAAAACCTATGATTTTAACTTGAAAAAACTTTCCAAAAATGATTCAAAACATCAGTTTATTATTTGGGCAGACCCTCAAGTAAAGAACAAAAATGATGTGGCTCAAATGATGGCTACATCAGTTCCTGATGTTAAGCAATACCTTGCAAGCATACCAAAAGGAACACTAATTCATGGTATATCGGTTGGCGACTTAGTATGGGATGATTTGAGTTTTTTCAAGGACTATAATGAAGCTGTTAGCCAAATGGGCATTCCTTTTCACCAAGTTCTAGGGAACCACGATATGAATTACAACAGAGGTGGCGATGAAACATCTGATCAAACATTTAAAGAGTTTTATGGTCCAACTTACTATTCATTTAATCGTGGAAAAGCCCATTATATCATACTTGATGATGTAAGATACTTAGGCAAAGACCGGCAATACGATGGTTACATTTCTAAAGAACAATTAAACTGGATTAAAAACGATCTTTTAAATGTTTCTAAAGACAGTTTAATTATCGTTTCACTTCATATTCCTGTACATAATTCTGTAAAGAACAATACTGAACTTTACGCGATACTCAGCGAGTTTAAAAATGTTCATATCATGTCGGGGCACACCCATAACAATACCAATACTGAAAAAAATGGTGTTTATGAGCATACACATGGTACTGTTTGTGGCGCATGGTGGACAGGCCCAATCTGTGAAGATGGGGCACCTAGAGGATATGGAATATATGAGGTTGATGGCACAGAACTTAAATGGCATTATAAATCAACAGGATTCAATTCTTCACACCAAATAAGCCTCAACTTAGATAATATAAATAACAAAAAGCAATTTATTGCCAATGTATGGAATTGGGATCCTCAATGGAAAGTTGAATATTTTCTTGACAATAAATATATGGGATTGCTAGAAAATCAAAAAGCATACGACCCCTTAGCAGTAAAGCTATATAAAGGCAAAGATCTACCCGCTAGCCGTGGTTTTGCAGAACCAAAACTAAATATGCATATGTTTGCAAGCCAATTTGGCCCAGAAATTAACCATGTTAAAGTTATAGCAACAGATCGCTTTGGGACAAAATATGAAGCATCAGCAAATTTTTAAAATTATGAGAAAAGAAAGTATACTATTGGGTTTTGTACTGATTTTATTAGGAGGATGCAAAACCGCTAGTTTAATTAATCAGACGGTTTCTTTTCCAGTATTTTCAACAGAAGCACATCGTGGTGGTCGTGGTCTAATGCCTGAAAACACCATTCCAGCAATGAAATTAGCAGTTGATCTTGGGGTAACGACACTTGAAATGGATACGCATATCAGTAAAGATGGACAAGTTTTTTTATCTCATGACCATTATGTGAATCCAAGCTTTATACTCGATCCTAGCGGACAAGAAATACCGGAATCGGAAGATAAAAAATATGCATTTTATCAAATGGACTATTCAAGTATAAAAAAATATGATGCTGGTTCAAAAATCAACAAAAAATTTCCTGAGCAAAAAAAGCTAAAAACATATATCCCTCTCCTAGATGAACTAATTGACTCAGTTCAGAACCACATCAAAATAAATGGGAAAAAGCAGGTATTTTATAATATTGAAACAAAAAGCTCTGCCGATGGCGATAATATTCTTCACCCCAACCCGGAGAAATTCGTTGACCTACTCGTTGAAGTTCTGGAAAGCAAAAATATCATGCCCTATGTTGTTATTCAATCATTTGACGTAAGAACATTGCAAGTAATCAATAAAAAATATCCTAAAATAAAAACCTCATTCTTAATAGAAAACAAGAAAACCTTAGAAGAAAATATGCAAATATTAGGCTTTAAACCCTTTATTATCAGCCCCAATTACAAGCTTATTACTCCTGAATATTTGAAAAAATGCAAAGATCAAGGCATGAAAGTTATTGTGTGGACCGTAAATACAAAAGCAGAAATAAATAAATTAAAATCCATGGGTGTTGATGGAATTATTTCAGACTACCCCAACCTATTAATAAACTAATAATCAATGAATTACAATATATTTCGTCCTGCCGAGCATAAACAAGAAATTCCTTTAGATCGAAGAGATCCGGAATACAAAAAACTAAGACTCCAGGTATTTTTAGGGATATTTATTGGATATGCAGGATATTATCTGGTGCGAAAAAACTTCTCACTAGTTATGCCCGACCTGATTGATCAGGGATATACAAAAACCCAATTAGGGTTTGCGCTATCGGGTGTATCAATTGCCTACGGACTAAGTAAATTCTTGATGGGTAATCTATCTGACCGTAGTAATGCAAGAAATTTTCTGCCTATTGGTTTGGCACTTTCAGCATTCACAATGATATTTATGGGGCTAGTTCCTTTTGCAACCTCCTCTATTACACTGATGTTCATTTTGTTATTCATAAATGGATGGTTTCAGGGCATGGGATGGCCGGCATGCGGACGGGTAATGGTTCATTGGTTTTCCACAAAGGAACGAGGTAGAAAAATGTCGGTATGGAATATCGCCCATAATGTTGGTGGCGGACTGATAGGTCCGGCAGCGATTATTGCAATTGCCTTGTTCTCTGACTGGGAAAGCAAGCTTTACTTCCCAGGTATGGTCGCAATTTTTATTGCATTAATATCCTACCTTTTGATTAGAGATACCCCACAATCATGTGGATTACCTCCTATTGAAGAGTATAGAAATGATTACCCTTTAAATTATTCTGCAACACATGAAAAAGAATTTAGTGCTAAAGATATCTTCTTCAATTATGTATTCAATAACCGCTTACTATGGTATATAGCCATTGCAAATGCATTTGTTTATTTGGTTAGATATGGCATTTTGGACTGGTCGCCAACCTATCTGGAAGAAGTTAAAGGATTTAGCGTTAAAGAAACAGGATGGGCTTATTTTGCCTATGAATATGCTGGTATTCCGGGTACACTTTTATGTGGATGGGTAAGCGATAAAATCTTTAAAGGAAGACGTGCACCTGCAATTATTATTTACATGGTATTGGTACTAATAGCGGTTATCGTTTACTGGCAAAATCCTGCTGGAAATTTATGGATTGATAACCTAGCCTTAGTTGCTATTGGATTCCTAATCTATGGTCCCGTGATGCTCATTGGGGTACAGGCACTTGATCTTGTCCCCAAAAAAGCTGCAGGAACTGCTGCAGGCCTAACCGGCCTATTCGGTTATCTTGGAGGAGCATTATTCGCAAATATCGCTATGGGCTTTGTTGTTGATCATTGGGGATGGGATGGTGGCTTTATTGTAATTGTACTTGCCTGCATTCTTTCAATCATATTTACAGCATTTACATGGAATCGCGAAATTGTTAATCTTCGCTTACAAAAGGAGCACAATGAAACCTATTAAATTAGTAATACTGTTAGCTTTAATTAGCTCAAGCTTATCTGCTTATGCTCAGAAAGCTGTGTGGGATAGCACCTTCCGGCCGGCAACATTTACGATTAAAGCAGAGCAGTTTAAATCATATAAAAGCTCTTCAAAAGATATTATATTCCTCGGAAATAGTATCATGGCCAATACCGATTGGGCCGAATTACTTGAATCTTCAAATGTAAAAAACAGAGGTATATCTGGTGACATAAGCTATGGCATTCTGGAACGATTAAAAGACATCACCGATACCAAACCAGCTAAAATATTCCTATTAATCGGAATTAATGATATATCAAGAAATATCCCAGACCAACAAATCCTGAAAAACTACTCTAAAATTGTGAGCAGAATAAGATCAGAAAGTCCCGGAACCAAAATCTATCTTCATACACTCATGCCCGTAAACTATACCTTCGATAAATTTAAAAATCATTATGGGAAAGATGAACATATCCTTTTTGTAAATGAAGCAATTAGGAAAATGGCAGATCAAAAAATGATTTTTGTAATTGACCTTTATCCACACTTTTTAGATGAGAATAAACGTATGAAAGTAGAACTGACACATGATGGACTGCATCTTACTTCCGCAGGATATCAAGTTTGGGCTAAATTATTGCGTGAGGGAAACTATCTAAAATAAAATCTATTATTTTTAATAAATAAGCCTAATAAAATGAAAAGTCTAAAACTACTATCACTTATTTTAATCATTCCATTTTTAGTCAACGCACAACAAGATAAGCCAAATATCATCTTTATAATGGCCGACGATATGGGTTTTTCGGACATTGGAAGCTATGGTTCAGAAATCAAAACTCCTAATATCGATCGTCTAGCAGAAAAGGGTGTGAGATTAAAACAATTCTACAATACGGGGCGCTGTTGCCCCACTAGAGCATCGCTTTTAACCGGACAGTATTCACACAATGCAGGAATGGGTTATATGACTGGTTTTGACCAAGGAGTACCGGGTTATAAAGGTGATTTAAATAAAAATAATGTTACCATAGCTGAAGCTTTAAAACATGCAGGATACGATAGTTTTATGTGTGGAAAATGGCATGTTTGTTCAAATATAAAGCCCAATGGCCCACAAGAAAACTGGCCACTACAAAGAGGGTTTGAAAGATATTTTGGAACTTTAAATGGATCAGGTAGCTTTTTTACTCCGAAAACGTTAACAAGTGGAAACAAGCTTATAAAGGCAGAAAAAGATTTTTATTATACAGATGCTATTTCTGATTCGGCAACCACATTTATCAAGGACCATGTAGCTAAAAAAGACAGGAATCCATTCTTTCTTTATGTTGCCTATACTGCGCCACATTGGCCTTTGCACGCAAAAGAGGAAGATATTAAAAAGTATATGAAAATATATGAAAAAGGCTGGGATGAATTGCGAGATGAGCGCTATAAAAAACAATTAGAACTTGGCGTAATCGACAAAAAATTCAAACTCAGCAATCGTGAGGATTCGGTTCCTGCATGGAACTCCATTCCGAAAAGTGAAAGGCCAATTTGGGTGAAAAGAATGGCAACCTACGCTGCGCAAATCGATTGTATGGATCAAGGTATTGGAAGAATTATAGCAACACTCGACAAAAATAAGCTGACACAAAATACAATGATTGTTTTCATGTCTGATAATGGAGGCTGTGCAGAGTATAAAAGTACAATGGATCCAAGTATCGACAAATTGGGCTCAGATGAGAGCTTTGAAAGCTATCGTGGCAACTGGGCCAACTTGAGTAATACCCCTTTCAGACTTTATAAAACTAGGGTTCATGAGGGTGGTATTCATACCCCATTTATTGTTAGCTGGCCAGGACATACAGCAAAAAACGGGTCTGTAATTGATAATGAACCTGCACATATCATTGACCTGATGCCCACTTTCCTTGCAGCTGCCGGAGCAAAGTATCCTGAAACGAATAATGGATATAAAATCAATCCTTTTAACGGGAAAAGCCTTATTTCAGTCTTAAAAGGCGAAAAAATGCCTGAGCGCGCAATTTATTGGGAGCACCAAGCAAACAGAGCCATCCGCTATCAAGATTGGAAATTGGTATCGAAAAGCACCGAAATAGCACCTTATGTTGGTAAATGGGAGCTTTATAATTTAAAAAATGATAAAACCGAATTAACGGATTTGGCTAAGAAATATCCTGGAAAGGTAAAGGAACTGGAAAATATGTGGACCAATTGGGCGAATGCAAACAATGTATTTCCATTAAATGGTACCGACTTAGGTTCAAGAAGAAAACAATTTGAAAGAAATCTATAAATAACTGACAGATCACTAAATATGAAAAGGAACAATGAGTTCGGATTTTGAAATTCATTGTTCTTTTTCGAAAACTCTTGCTAATCTTTAAATAAAATCATTATTCAAAGACTAACAATCAGTAGTGTCCGAGGAAATTTTAATTTTAAGATCAAAGATCAAATTCTTAAACCTTATTATTCTTTTTTCTTTTCCTTCAGCAGAAAAGAAATCAAGCCAAGGCAACCGCCGAGACCATGAGAGCTATTAAAAAAACAATAAACCAATTCGAATAAATGCCACCGCTGCATCTGATGGTATAAATGTTAATGCTTTTGCCTTGTCTTTGCCTGCCGCACAAGCTAAGGCGGAAGAAGCGTGAACGGAGGGTCTGTGCTAGGGAATTCTGCTAAATAATAAGATTAATTTTTAATATTCTTTTTACTTCTAACGTCAATCCACCACCCCGTCATCTCGAACATTCGGCCACAAATGTGAGGTTTAGCATCAATGTAACGAGTGGAGAGATCCCATGCTATTAAAAACTAATGTCAAACGTACCAGGATTTTAGGCGTCATGCTTTTGCCCGCAGTAGCTGTTAAACAAAAGGCAAAAGAAGGCATTGTGGTTTGGGGAAGGGCATTGATTTACCCTTCTGTAAAACGCAGCCCGTGGGCTTTTTGTTTTTGTGTGCGGTTTGTATGCGCTGGCTGCCTAAGTCCAAAGGACTCCTTCGGAGAGGGAAAAAAAGGGCTTTTGTTTCTTTTGGAATCAAAAGAAAGAGATTCAAGGCAATGAAAATATAAGAACCGATTCTAACCAAAAGGGAGCTTGCTTTTTATTATATAATTAAAAACATGTTGAATTGAATAAAGATGGGTTTTTTATAAAAATTTTATTTTAACCGGACAATAGTGTTAGAAAATCCAAAATGAATTTTGGATTTGATTTAATACACGCACATCAAATGTTGGACCAATAATAGCAAAAGGAAATATTTTAACTATAAAAAATGGATTGAAACAATTATTATCGGATGAAAAAACCCTTATGATTTCAAACTCTAATCCGTTAAAAGATAGTTTAGCTCAGGCAATTTGTGCGTCCAAGAAGAATTTTTATTTCTGTTAAATTTAACCAAAGCTTTAACAGGATGAGTTCGAATTAAAGGAAATTGATTTTCAAGCTACTATCTTTATAGAAATTACTCCGAAATAAAAAAATATTCCCGAACCTAAAAAAGCATTTACCTCATTATTCTAGTACCATTTTTAGAAATAAACAGAGATAGTTCCTCTATCGGATGTTTTAGGATTTTACCAATTTTAATTTCTTTTTCATTACATAATCGTTTTAAAATATCTGAAAAATGAAAAGCTATTGATCCTACAAAATGGCAGGTTTGGAGTTTATAATCGGCGTACGACTTAATGTTTGTTTCAATAAATTCATCAAAACCTTTTTCTATTAGTTCAATGATGTAGGGATGGCTCAAGTTCTCGCTCATAAAGGGTGCGAATGAGGCCAAGTAAAAATTAGGAGCAGGTTCTTGATAGATTCGCTTAATAATCGTCTCCTTATTAATGTTGTATTTGATATAAAATTCTTTGGAAAGCTCTTCAGGCATGGTGCCATATAAAAATCCGGTAATTAGTTTCCTGCCAAAGTAGGTTCCAGAGCCCTCATCGCCTAAAATATAACCTAATCCATGTTTACTGTCGTGGATTTTCTCTCCATCAAAATAAGAAATATTTGATCCTGTACCTATAATACAACAGATGCCCTTAGCTATTCCTGTAGTTGCATAAATGCAGGCAATTAGGTCGATGTCTACACTAATAAAGGCATTTTTAAAAATCTTTGATAGCGCATTTGAGATTAATTCTCGTCGATCGGGACTTGAGCAGCCGGCTCCAAAAAAATAAATTTCCTTAACCTGATCTGTATACTCTTGTATTTCAGGTGTATTCTGAAAAATTTCAATAATCTCTTTTTCGGAAAGAAAAAATGGGTTAATTCCTGCTGTTCTAAAAGAAATTCTCTCATTTTCAGATCCCGTTAATATCCAATCGGCTTTACTTGAGCCGCTATCTGCAACTAATAACATAGTGTATTATATTCCTAATTGTGTAATATTCAATGTTACCCAATGGGTTTTGAAATTATGGGTTTTTTGTTGACTTTCAAAAAGATTTAGGGAAGCTATAAGAATGTAATTCAATTCTCCTCAATTCCTTATCTGGCTTGCAAATATGGCATTGAGTTACTCAGTCCATCTTTCCAAAAGTACTAATTCTCCGGATTAAAGCAAATTTATGGCTTTTGTAAATTACTCTAGGTTTAACTTTCCTGATAATTGAAGCAGAGAGATTTCAGCTAACTTAGCCTCAAATTGTGAATTGGTAAAACGTGCATTCGCATTGATATAATTACGTTGTGCCTCTCTAAATTCTAGTGGAGCAACACTACCAATCCTGAATTTCTCAAGGGTAATATCCATGTTTTGCTTTGCTACGGCTAGATTTTCTTGTTCAAGTTTAACCAGTTCTAAATTAGTTCGGTAGGTTTGATATAAGGATGTGAGCTGTGAGATTATATTTTGGTTTAATTTATCATATTGGAGTTTAGATTTATCTATTTCTAGAGAGGCGTTTTTCTCATTTCTCTTCTGCAAATAGCCATTAAACAGGTTAATTGAAGCACTTAAACCATAATTTAGTCCGCGGCCTGTTGATGTTCTTGCAAAACCTAATTCGGATGTAGATTTATTAAAGTTATAGCCCGAGTTGATGTTAATACTGGGATATCTACTGGCCTTTACCTGCTTGAGATTTATTTCTGCAATTCGTCGGTTGATTAGGGCCGATTGCAAACTTGGATTTAGTTGAGATGCAGAGGATTGTAAATCTGCTAAAAGAAGGTTATTGCCGATGATGATCGTGTCAGAAACTTTAAATTCTGTACTTATTCCCCTTGCTAATAACTCATTAAGTCTGATTTTTGTGCTTCTGTAAACATCTAATTGGCGTAAAAGGTTGGTTGTATCGGTATTTAAATCAACAGATGCAGCAAGAACCTCTAATTTTGCAGCCTTCCCAATTTTGTACCTATTATTTGAATTTCTGAGTCTTAATTGTGAAATATTAAGTGCTTCATTTAATGCCTTAACCTGCTGCTGTTGCGAAACAAGGTCATAGTAATTGTTGATTACATCAGTTAGCGTGTTTTGCACGGTTAATTTTAAATTAGCCTCTCCTAACTGCTCCAATTCTTTAAGTCTTTCATAGCGTGCAAACATCTCAAAGCCATCAAAAACCTGCCAGTTTAATACTGGGCCATAGGCTAAGTTTGAATTTCTTGCCCCATTTCTTTCTTGTAATACTCCACTTGAAAGTGTTTGTTTGGTATTTGAAATGGTATTATTGGTGCTAAAATTTCCTGTAACTACAGGGAGCATGCCGGCATTTGCGCGGTTGAGGTTATTTTTTGCTTGCTCAACATCATTTTTAGTGAGCCTAATGTCAAAGTTATTTTCAAGCGCCAGCTGTACGGCTTGCTCTAGTCTTAATGTTTCTTGTGCTTGCGTACTTCCTGCAAAGATTAAAATTAGGACTAGATATTTTGTAAAGACTTTTCTTTTCATATTCTTTTTAACAGGTATCATTTAATGATTTATTTGAACGTGTTAATTATTGTTATCAAGTTCTGGATTTGCTTTATGCACTCTCGACCACATCGAATAAATGGCAGGAATTACATAAAGAGTTAATACTAAGGAGAATAAGGTACCGCCAATAATTACGATTCCCATGCTCATACGACTCTTTGCTGCTGCTCCAAGGGCCATAGCGATTGGTAATGCACCTAAAGCAATGGCTAAACTGGTCATTAAGATTGGCCTTAACCGTGCTGCAGAAGCCTCAATAATCGCTTCAGAAATAGGCTTTCCCTGTTCTTTTAGCTGGTTCGCAAACTCAACAATAAGAATTCCATTCTTTGTGACCAGCCCTATGAGCATGATGGTGCCTATCTGACTGAATATATTCCATGTTTGACCAAATAACCATAGGGATAAAAATGCACCTGCTACCGCCATTGGGACGGTCAAAATGATGATAAATGGATCAATAAAGCTTTCGAATTGTGCAGCTAAAATCAGATAAACTAATAAAAGAGCCAAGGCAAATGCAAAAAGTGTATTGGATGAGCTTTCCTTAAAATCTCGCGACTCACCACTTAAATCAGTGGAGAAGGTATCATCCAAGATTTTATCTGCCGCGCGGTCCATGGCATCAATTCCATCGCCAATACTTTTGCCAGGGGCTAAACCTGCCGATACTGTTGCCGACATAAATCTGTTATAGTGATACAATTGTGGTGGGGTACTTGTTTCTTCCATCTGCACAAGATTATCTAGCTGAATAAGCTCTCCTTTATTGTTTCTTACAAATATTGAAGTTAAATCTAATGGGTCATTGCGGTCAATTTTTTCATACTGTCCAATAACTTGATATTGTTTCCCATTCATCTGAAAATACGCAAATCTTTGTCCGCTAAGTGCAAATTGCAAGGTTTGGGCAACATCTAAAATAGATACACCTAAATTTTTGGATTTCTCACGATCTATAGAAATGTTAATCTCCGGCTTGTTGAATTTTAGGTTGGCATCAGTCATTGTAAAGGTTGGATCCTTGCTAATTTCCTCCATAAACAGAGGTAGTTTTTCGCGAAGTTTTTCGAAATTTGGGGCCTGAATAATATATGAAATTGGAAGTCCCCCTCTTCTACTCACCGAAATAGTTGGTTGCTGAATCACAAAGGTTCGACCTTCATTGTATTGCTTGGTGATGGTGGTAAGTTTTTCAGAAATTTGTGCCTGACTGCGTTTACGTTCTTCAGGTTCGCTGAGTCTTATCCTTAAAAAACCTGTATTTGCTGCTCCTGAGCCACTAAATCCTGGGGATGTTACGGTAAGATTGATTTTCTTTTCAGGGATAGAATCTTCAATCATTTTTGATAATTCGATTACAAAATTATCGGTATAATCATAAGATGCTCCTTCTGGAGCACTTACCTGAATGTTTACTCCGCTACGGTCATCGTAAGGTGCAGTTTCTTTTTGTAGAACGTTCCAAAACAATGCAATTAGTCCGACACAAAACACAATAATTGGGAATGCTAACCATTTTTTCTTCATGAATTTGCTTAGCGACTCCGAATAACCGGATGTCATATTTTCGAAATAGGGCTCCGACCAATTGTAAAATTTGCTTTTCTTTTTGTTGGCCTTCATCATGTAGGCATTCAGCATTGGCGTTAGTGAAAGGGATACAAAGGCTGAAATTAAAACGGCTGCACCAATCACCACTCCAAACTCTCGAAAGAGTCGCCCGACAAATCCCTCCAAAAATATGACTGGAAGAAAAACAGCAGCAAGCGTAACGGATATCGAAATAACGGCAAAAAATATTTCATTGGAGCCTTTAATTGCAGCTTCAATTGGGCTATATCCTTCTTCTACCTTTTTATAGATATTCTCTGTGACTACAATTCCATCATCTACCACTAATCCAGTTGC
>NZ_JBIILQ010000312.1:0-3968 GCF_044232565.1 Daejeonella sp.
CACTCATCACAATATATTAAACCTCAATATTTAATTCGAGTGTTCGAAATGACGCCGTTTGGTTTGATTATAACTCCCCGTCATTCCGACAGAGGTACGACGAGGAATCTGTTCATTTGGAAATCCTAGTTGCAAACCTAACAAACCGTCATTCCGACAGAGGCACGACGAGGAATCTGTTGTTTGGAAACCCTAGTTCGATTCAACAGATTTCTCCACTCATCACAATATATTAAACCTAAATATTTGATTCGTTGTTCGAAATGACAACACGGGGTAGTGATTGTATCAACCCATCATTCCGCGCTTGCCCCATTAATAGCACGCTTAAATATCGGCACCGTAGAACATGGTTCCCCATACATAATACTCTTCGCTACCGCATTCAATTTACTCGCAATATCAATGTAAGCTGAGTCGGGGACAGGTATTTCTCCGCATCCTTTAACTACTACGCGTTGATCACGATATTTTTCCATATCGATTTTATTCAATTCACGATCAAAAAGTACCGTTTCAAGTGTTTTAAGATCCCCAAACACCACCGTTTTTGCATAAGGTGCCATTTTACTCGCCAGAATCATATAAGCCCATGTCGGTACAATCGCGTCGGCAGAGCAACCTATTGCGATATGCTTGCCTATGTAGCTTTCCCAATTATGTTCCTTTACAAACTCTCTAAAGTCTTTCTCCTTAAGCATAAGTCCGTGGAAAAGATTATCCTTAATATCATAAAAAAAACGTTCGCCTGCAGGGTAAAATTCCGAGAGATCAAGACTTATTAATCCGCTTTGCGCAACCTTATTGACTATATTTTCTTGAATGTCCATGTCTTTTTAATTAGTTAACGAGAAAAAACCTCATTGATGATATCGTATAAAACAAAAAATCCGGAAACGATTAGATCGTTTCCGGATGCAATTTAATGAAATAAGATGTTAAAAGAATTTAACGCGATTGTCTTTTATTTCAGATTTATCACGTAAAACTTTGAATGCTTCACCTGTAGCACGCTGCTGAACATTTTGTGCCACCTGAACCTTTTGTTTAAACACGTTAGTGAGCGGTGCAGGGTTACTAAATCCATTTACCACAAAAACATACACGCCATATTCACCTTCAACAGATTTTGATAATTTACCTGGCTGTGACCCAAAAATAGTACCTACCAATTTATTTTCTTGTGCAAGTCCCGGAATTACAGGATTTGCGAACACCACATTTTGTACTGGACTAACAGGCTTTCCAACTTTTTGAGCTACTTGCTCAATGGAGTTTGAACCTGCCAACGCCTTGTTCATTTTTTCTGTCAGCATTCGAGCTTTCACACTTTTTACCACTAATGGCTCAATACGCTTCTTAACTTGATCTTGCGACAAAGTGCCTTTCTTCAAGACATCTACTAATCTAGCGACAGCAAATTTATTGTCCATTTCAAATACTTGATTGGAAACATCTCCTTTATCTGCATCGAAAGCCCAACGTACCATCTCACGAGCGCTATTCAAACCCTGAATAACCGCCTGTGTAGCTACTATATTATCGGCAACAACTTTCACATATCCTAATTTCTTAGACTCCTCATCGAAAGACTTTTCATCTTTTGCTGCTGCAAGAAATGCAGTTGCCTTTTTATAGGCATCTTGTTGAGTTTTATTACTTGTAGATAATGATTTATCAAGCAATGCCACTTTAGCAACTCTTGAAGAACCTATCTGAGCATTGATTTTAATTACGTGAACACCAAATTGAGTGGTGATTACTTTTAAATCGCCAGCATTACCATTGAATACTGCTTCTTCGAACGCTGGAACCATAGCACCTCTTCCGAAGGTACCTAAATCGCCACCAGTATCTTTAGAAGCATCGGTACCAAATTTAGCTGCCAATTCTGCAAAGCTCGCACCACCGGCAATTAAGCTTCTGATTGAATCAGCCTTCGCTTTTGCTTTGTTGATACCACCTTCAGATGCAGGATTGATTAAAATATGACTTGCTTTCACTGAATCTGGTCCTACTTTAACATCCAATACCTTCGCCATTTTGTACACTCCATTTGAGAATACTGGTCCGACGAAGCCACCCGCAGATGTCTTAAATATCAGTGAATCCAGTGCTGGATCTAATTGACCTTTACGAACATAGCTGATTGGTAATTTTGTTTCGGAATTAATGCTTACAAATAGCGAATCATTAGTTGTTGCTCTGAAATCGGCAGCAATTTTTTGTACTGCAACAATTACTTCTGCAGAATCTGCTTTTGAAGGATTAGCGTCGAATAATATGTAGTCAAAGTTTCTAGTTTCGAATGGATTATTGAAACGGAACTTATTTTCATTGTAGTAATCGCTATAATCTTGTTCACTTGGCTTCACCTGATTATCAGGAATTGAAGCGTAATCAAGGTTCAAATAGCTGAAGTTAACTAGTTTATTACGCTGTATGTAATCTTCTTTAGCTTCAAGCGACGTTACGTAAATACTATTTTTGATTAGGTTATTGTATTTCTGTGCTATTTTATTATCACGAATGTTTAATAAAAAAGCGGTCCACTGCTGGCTCACGGGACTATCACTTGGCTGCGACTTCACATTTTCAAGGAAGGCGTTTAGCTGTACCCTATTCAGTTGTCCTGTTTGTGGGTCACCAAAGTTTTGGGTAATCTGTGGATCAGGATTTTTTCCTGTTACCAGGTCATTCATCTCGTTTTTACTCACCTGCAAACCCAAACGTGCCATTTCTTTCTTCAATAGAAGCTTAGAAACAGACTGATTCCAAGTATTTTCGATGATATATGCAGTCATCTGTGGATCAAGATTTGTCTGACCCATTTGTTGTTTAAAGTTGTTGGAGCTTTGTTCAACCAGCTCATTAAACTCCAAAATATCTATGACTTCGCCATCTACTTCACCAACTTCTGTTTGCCCTGCATTCATAAATGAACTACCCATCTGTACTGCATCGCTTACTAAGAAAGCAATAATTGCAAAACCAATAGCCCCTACGATGATTATCCCTGCACGGTTTCGCAAAAAACTCATTATTCCCATATCCGTATTTTTTTATACTAATTTTTAAAAAGAGTGCGCAAGATACAAAATTTGAAAAATAAACAAGAGAAAATTAGATATTCTAGAAATTAATGATTTTGTAATGAAGTATTCCGACACCTGCCGGTAGGCCGGGAGGTACGAAGAGGAATCTGTTCATTGGGGAATCCCAGTTCCATTCAACAGATTTCTCCAATCAGAACAATCATGCCAAACCTCATAATTACAAACGAGTGTTCGAAATGACTGAGTGGTGGGTTGAAAAACATCCTACAAAAACCAAATCCAAAATGTACTACAATATCTGCGCAGCAATACCCTGAGTTCACCTTTCTTCCGCCTTGGCTGGTGCGGCAATGACAACCCTTGCCCTCGCAAAACCTTTCATAGCATCAGACGCAGCGGTGGCGTTTTCGTTCTTTTTTGCTACAGAAAAAGGACTAGCCCCCGCGGCGATGAGCGGGAAATATCATAGAAAATATAAAGTTGGTATGAAATTTCTACTATGACTGAACAGATTTCTCCACTCATCACAATATATTAAACCTAAATATTCGATTCGTTGTTCGAAATGACAACACGGGGCAGTTTGATTGGAAACCCTAGTTCGATTCAACAGATTTCTCCACTCAGAACAATATATTAAACCTCAATATTTGATTCGTTGTTCGAAATGACAGGACGGGGTAGTTTGATTGGAAACCCTAGTTCGATTCAACAGATTTCTCCACTCAGAACAATCATGCCAAACCTCATAATTACAAACGAGTGTTCGAAATGACGGAGTGGTGGGTTGAAAAACATCCTACAAAAACCAAATCCAAAATGTACTACAATATCTGCGCAGCAATACCCTGAGTTCACCTTTCTTCCGCCTTGGCTGGTGCGGCAATGACAACCCTTGCCTTCGCAGAACCT